>JASLDD010000099.1 GCA_030151725.1 Solirubrobacteraceae bacterium | reverse complement strand
CGAGCACGAACACGCGGCGCAGACCGAGCTCGGCGATCGCGAAGGCAGCGGCCACGGCCACGTTGTCGAACAGGCAGAAGCCCATTGCCCGGTCGCGCTCGGCGTGGTGACCCGAGGGACGAACCGCGCAGAAGCCGACCGAGGCCTCGCCGGCCACGAGGGCTTCGCTCATCGCGCACGCTCCCCCGGCGGCATGCAGGGCCGCCAGATAGGAGGACTCGCCGACGAAGGTGTCGGGGTCGATGGCGCCGCCGCCGGCTGCGCATAGCTCCCTGATGGCCTGCACGTGGCGTGGCGAGTGCACCAGCTCGAGCTGGGACTCGGACGCCGCCGGTGCCTCGCGGCGCTCCCAACGCAGCCAATCGCGCTCCGCCAGAGCACGCTCGAGTGCAACCAGGCGCTCCGGAGTGTCGGGATGCCCGGGCGAGTGCAGGCGGGGGTCGTGCTCCAGGCATAGCGGGTGGCTGAAGTACAGGCTGCCGCTCATCGGCTCGAACGCTCAGATTCGTGGTTCACTGCATCAATATGGCGCAAATGATGAGGGCGATGGTGTTCGAGACGGTGGGAGCACCGCTGCGCGCGGTCGAGCTGCCGGTGCCCCAACAGGATCCCAACCAGCTGTTGATTCGGGTGGAGGCATGCGGGGTCTGCCGCACGGATCTGCATCTGCTCGACGGAGAGGTCGAGATCTCTGTGGCGCCACGAATCCTCGGACACCAGATCGTGGGCACGGTGCTCGCGGGCGACGAGGATCGAGTCGGCGAGCGCGTCGGCGTGCCGTGGCTCGGCTGGACATGCGGTGAGTGCGTCTTCTGCCGCAGCGGACGCGAGAACCTGTGCCCATCGGCGCGCTTTACCGGTCGCGACATCGACGGCGGCATGGCCGAGTACACGGTGGCCGATAGGCGCTACTGCTTTGCGTTGCCCTCTGAGCATCCAAGCGAGCAGGTTGCTCCTCTGCTGTGCGCGGGACTGATCGGCTATCGCGCGCTGCGGATGTGCGGCGATGCCCGAACCCTCGGCCTCTACGGCTTCGGCGCTGCCGCCCACATCCTCGTGCAGGTAGCTCGCAGCCAGGATCGCGAGGTGTTCGCGTTCACCCGTCCGGGCGATCAGCAGGCGCAGAGCCTTGCGCTCGAGCTCGGTGCGGTCTGGGCAGGCAGCTCCGAGGAGCCCCCACCCCAGCCGCTGGACGCAGCGATCATCTTCGCCCCCGACGGGTCGCTGGTGCCAATTGCTCTGCGGGCGCTTGCCCCGGGGGGAACCGTGGTTTGCGGCGGTATCCACATGAGCGACATCCCCTCGTTTCCCTATAGCGACCTCTGGCAGGAGCGAGTTGTGCGCTCCGTTGCAAACCTCACACGCAAGGACGCCATCGAGATGATCGAGCTAGCGCCGCGTGTGCCAGTGCGCACGAAGACGACTATCTACGCGCTCGAGGACGCCAACCAGGCGCTTGATGATCTACGTCGTGGACGTTTCACAGGCGCAGCTGTCATCGTCCCATAGAGCCAATTGCCAAGCCCTGTGGAAGTCGAGCCGCCCTCAGCAGGGTTGATCTCAGGATGTCGGAATCATTCGGCAAAGGGTATCTTTGTGAGATATTGTCCACACAGCCGACTCGGTGAGACGAGGAGCGATGGCAAGTATCAACCCAGAGAAGACAAGGTGGATGCGGGGTCCTTCAACCCCGCTGAGAGGTGCCCTGCTGGGCCTCCTGCTGGAGCGTCCTGGTCACGGTGGCGATCTCGCGAACCGTCTTGCTGCTCGCCTTGGCGAGACATGGCGAGTCGATACCAACGATGTCTATCGCCTGCTCGAGCAACTCGAGAAGACGGGCCTGGCGGTTTCGCGCGACGAACCCAAGCGCAGCAACCATAGGCGAACGCACCTCGTCTACCACCCCACCGAGGAGACCTCG
Organism: Solirubrobacteraceae bacterium; assembly: GCA_030151725.1. GTDB lineage: Bacteria > Actinomycetota > Thermoleophilia > Solirubrobacterales > Solirubrobacteraceae > Palsa-744. The sequence goes on along the minus strand of JASLDD010000099.1, from coordinate 10,918 downwards.
GAGGCGTTGACGCTGTGGATGGAGACGCTGTTGCCAAGAGAGCCAGTGCGCCTCGGGCTGCAGGCAAAGCTGTCTGTCGCTCGCCAGCAGGACGCGCCCCGCCTGCTAATCGCCCTCAGGGCATACGAGCGCGAGTGCCTCGTGCTGGCCCAGCTGGTTGCTCCGAACGAGGGCGAAGCACGCTCGTGGGCAGCGCTGTGCATGGACTGCACGCGCGATGCCGTATACGCCCAGCTGCAGACCGAGGTCGACTGGGCCACGCGCACTCGGCGGCGGATCAACGAGTTCCTGGAAACGACCACCTAACCGTCATCGCCGAGATGACGCCGCTGCTCTCCTTCTCGAATGTAAGCAAGCGCTACCCCGATGGGGCACGCTCGATCATGGTTCTCGACCAGGTTTCGCTCGACATCGAGGCGGGCGCCTCGGTCGGTGTGTACGGCGCTCGCCGGTCGGGAAAGTCAACGCTACTGCGACTCGCCGCCGGGATCGCCCTGCCGGACTCGGGCACGGTCCGCTTCGATGGCGCCGACACCACCCAGATGTCCACAAGCGAGCGTAGTCGCCTGCTGCGCGGGGCAATCGCGTTCATGTCGGCCGACGACTGGCGCGCGAATCCCGGAGAGAGCGTGGTCGATCACGTCGCCACAGCGCTGGGTAGTGAGGGACTGACGATGCGCGAAGCCAGACGTCGAGCGCTGCGCATCCTCGACCAGGTCGGAGTCGGCGCCTCGGGTGCCCAGGAGGTCGCAGCCTCGTTGTCGCTGACGGAGCGAACCCGAGTCATGCTTGCACGCGCCCTGGCGCGCGAGCCGCGAATGCTGGTACTTGACGAACCGGCCCAGATGCCCAACCTCAGTGACCGCGACAAGTTCTATGCGCTGCTGCGCTCCGCCACACGCGAGCGCGGAATGTCTCTGCTTATGGCCTCAGAGGAGATGTCGGCGCTGCAAGGCCTATCTGTGCTGATGTCGGTCTCCGACGGAGAGCTATGCTCGACCGGAGAGCGCGGCACGGTAGTGCAACTGCCCGGCCGTCGGCGAGCTGGGCGTAGCGGTCCGGCTTGATGAGCAAGCTTGAGCTGCGCGAGGTCACAAAGCACTACTCCAGCGGCGTGGAGACGGTCAAGGCGGTGGACAGTGTTTCGCTGTCGGTGACAGGTGGAGAATTCGTCGCGCTGTACGGGCCCAGCGGCTCGGGCAAGACAACTCTGCTGCTGATGGCAGCAGGCCTGACCACCCCAGACAAGGGCGAGATTCTCTTCGACGGGCGTGACATCGGCGCATTCAGCGAGCGCGAGAGCGCCCTGTACAGGCGTCGCGACGTGGGATTCGTGTTTCAGTCTTTCCATCTGATGCCCCACACATCTGCGCTCGACAACGCCACGATCAAGCTCACCGGCGGCGGATACAACCTGCGCGAGGCACGGCGAATGGCTATCCCGTGGCTCGAGCGCGTGGGACTGGGCGAGCGTCTGGAGCAGACTCCAGATCGGCTGTCGATGGGCGAGCGCCAGCGCGTTGCAATCGCGCGAGCGCTCGTGAACGAGCCGCATCTGCTGCTCGCCGACGAGCCCACCGGCAATCTAGACTCCAAGCGCAGCCGCGAGATCCTGGCCTTGATGCGTGACATCTGCCATGAACGAAGTATCCCTGGAGTCCTGGTGACGCACGATCCCGACGCGGCTCAGTTCGTCGATCACGTTCACACCCTGCGCGACGGCCATCTGGCCGACGGCATCGACCCAGAGTTCGCGCCCTCAATCTCGTGAGATCTCTCGTGAACCCCCGCATAGCGGGGGTGCGCCTGAGCATGCTGGTGCACCTCTACCGCGTGCGTCTGCGCTCTCACGCGGTGCAGGAGCTGCTGGCTGGCAGCGGAATCGCGGTGGGGGTGGCCCTAGTCCTGGGGGTCCTCGTAGCCAACACCAGCCTCACCGGGTCAGCCGGCGAACTGATCAAAGATGTCGTCGGCTCCGCTCGGCTGCAGCTTACCGCCCGCTCCTCGCAAGGCATTGACGAACACCTTCTGGCGGTGAGCAGACAGCTTCCAGGGGTGCGGGTCGGCGCAGGCGTGCTGCGAGAAAACATCACCGTCGTGGGTCCGCGCGGGCGTGAGGCGGTGCAGATACTGGGAGTGACCCCCGCAGTCACCACGCTCGGGGGATTTGGAACTGAAAACTTCGAACCCGGCGGATTCGCTTTCGCCACGGGACTAGTGTTGCCGGCCGGCGTCGCCAAGGCGATCGGCGCTCGATCCCACACCCGCGTGACGGTCCTCGCTCGCGGAGGCGCACGCACGGTCAAAGTCGGCGCTGTGCTGGGCGGCTCGACGTTCGGCACGCTGTCCTCCAGCCCGGTTGCCATCTCCCAACTGCGGGTCGCCCAGCGTCTAACGGGACTCAAGGGCAAGGTCTCTGAGGTGCTGCTGGAGCCTAGGCGAGGCGCCGATCGACTTGTGAAGAGCGAGCTGCGTGTGCTAGCCGCCGGACGTCTCAACGTCGAGCCGGCCAACAACGAGCTGCGACTGCTCGACGAGGCGGCCAAGCCAAACGACCAGTCCACATCGCTGTTCGCCGCCATCAGCGTGATGGTCGGCTTTCTACTCGCGCTGAACGCAATGTTGCTGACGGTACCGGAGCGCCGGCGCTTCGTGGCCGATCTGCGTATGCAGGGCTACGACTGGCGTCAGATCATCGTGCTGCTCGGCTTTCAGGCGATCGTTCTCGGATTGCTGGCCTCGGCCGCCGGCGTAGCTATAGGCGTGCTCATCTCCCATGCGTTCCTGCACCGGATCCCGGCCTATCTGATTACCGCGTTCCCAATCGGCACCCAGCAGATACTGCATCTGGGCACCATCCTCATCGCCCTAGGCTGCGGTGTGTTGGCCACGATGCTCGCCTCGCTCTCGCCGGTCCTGGATCTGCGTCCCAGCCGCACAAGCGATGAGGTCTTCCGTGATTTCACAGGCGGCAGCGAGATTCTGGCCCGACGCACAGGATCGCGCCTGGCACTCGCCAGCGTCCTCTCGCTGGTTGCAATCACAATCCTCGTCTTGGTAGATCCGAGCCTGACGATCGTGGGCGGAGTGGCGCTCGCTCTGACGACCCTCTGTGCGATTCCCGGTGTTTTTGTCGGGGTTGCACACGGGTTGCGCTGGCTGGGGGAGCGCGTTCGCAGCAGCGCGCTGATCATCGTGGTCTCCGAGCTACGCGCCGTGACCACTCGCTCGGTGGCACTCGCAGGCGTGGCTGCGCTTGCTGTCTATGGGAGCGTGGCGATTGGCGGCGCTCGCTCTGATCTGACTCGCGGCTTGGATATCAACTTCACCGAATACCTCGATACCGCCGATGTGTGGGTGACGACAGGAGGAAACGACCTGGCGACCAACGCATTCGATCCCGCTGGGGCGACAGCAGCGATCGCGCGAGCCCCAGGGATTCGGTCGGTGCGCGTCTACCAGGGAGGTTTCCTCGACGTGGGCCCTCGGCGCCTGTGGATCATCGCCCGCTCGCCGCGCGATAGGAGGCTCGTGCCCTCCAGCCAGCTCCTCTATGGCACCGTTTCTACTGCCTCGCGCCTGCTCCGCGCAGGCGGCTGGGCGACGGTCTCGGAGAGCTTTGCCCGCGAACGCCACCTGCACGTGGGAGGGAGCTTCAATCTGCCGACTCCCAGCGGGCGCACACGCTTTGGCGTGGCCGGCATCACAACCAACATGGGGTGGTCGCCGGGCGCAGTGATCATGAGCTCGCTCGACTACCAGCGCTACTGGCGAACCGCCGAGCCCAGCGCCCTGGAGGTCGATCTCAATCCCGGCGTCTCGCCCGCCGGCGGCCGTCAAGCGGTCCTGGCGGCCATCGGGCACCGCCCGGGCTTGGGTGTTCAGACCTATCAGGAACGGCGCCGACAGTACGCGGAAGACTCGCGTCAGGGACTGCACGCGCTGAGCGAGATCGCCACGCTGCTGCTGGTCGCCGCTGCCGTAGCTGTAGCTTCGGCACTGAGCGCGGCCATCTGGCAGCGGCGTGCACGACTCGCGTCGTTGAAGATTCAAGGGTATGACACGGGTCAGCTGTGGCGAGCTTTGCTGCTCGAGAGCGTGATCGTACTGGGGGTGGGATGTGTTATTGGCGGTGCCTTTGGCATCTATGGACACGCTCTCGCCAGCCGCTGGCTGCGGCTGACAACTGGGTTTCCCGCGCCCTTTGCCGTGGGAATCTCCGCAGTGCTCCTGACCCTGGCATTACTCGCAATCATCGCGATAGCTGTGATCGCACTGCCCGGACTCGCCGCCGCCCGTGCGCCGGCCCGCACAAGCTTTCAGGAGTGACTATGTATTGCCGCTCGACTGAACAAAACTGTTCGAGTGGTTGCGTCCAGCCGAAGTCGACTCGCGCTGGCGCATACCTTCGCGAGCGCAGCCACCCAGTACTGGCTCGGTGTCTTCCCGCAGGTCGGTCGTGAGCTACACCACTGGCGTGAGCGCGCGCTGCAGATCCCGGACCCCGTCCTACGCCACCTAGCGCTCGTCACCCAAAACGCCGAGCGAGGCAACCTCGAAGGCGCAGCCGCCTTCGCGGTTCTAGCTCCCCGCGCGCACCGCGCCCGCGTGGTGCGCGCGGTAGTGGCATTTCAAGCTACCTATGACTACATCGACACCCTCGCCGAGCAGCCGAGCCCTGATCCAGAGGCAAACGGGCACCAGCTCCATCTGGCTCTGCTCACAGCGCTAGATCCGGCGGTCGAACACCCCGACTACTACAGGCATAACCCCGGCTCGGGGGACAACGGATACATGAAGAACCTGATCGACACGTGTCGCACCGCGCTTGGCGCACTGCCCTCCTACGCGTCGGTTGCCGAGGGAGCGCTGCGAGCGGCGAGACGAATGGTCGCTTACCAGGCCTTGAACCATGGTGTCGACGGGGCGCCTCGGGGCGGACTTTCGCTGTGGGCATGTCGCGAAACCCCGATCGGAGCAGAGCTGCGGTGGTGGGAGACCGCCGCCGGAACCGCTTCCTCCCTGACAGTCTTTGCGCTCATCGCAGCTGCCAGCCGTCCTCTCATCACCGCCGCTGAGACGCTCGCTTTGGAGCAGGCCTACTTCCCCTGGATCGGGGCACTACATGTGCTGCTCGATAGCTTGATCGACCGCGGCGCCGACATTGAGGAGGGCCATCACAGCCTCGTCGACCACTACGCATCTGTGGAGGAAGCGGCAGCCAGGCTGGGGACGATCGCGGCCCATGCTGTACACGCGACCGAGATGCTCTCCGACGGCATTCAACACGCGATGATCCTGGCGGCGATGACCAGCTTCTATCTGTCTGCGCCTTCCGCGGAGATCGGCGGCTGGCGTCCTGTAACTACACAGGTGCTGGAGGCGATGGGCGCGATGGGAACGCCCACGATGATCGTGCTTCGCACACGCCGCGCAGCGGGCCGATTGTGGGGCATCAGGGGTGAGCGCAGTCGTGGACTGGACGAACACGCGCCATAGACGTACTGGAAACTCAAGTATTGGACTTTCCACTTGTTGGCTCAAGATCTGGCCGACATGATCACCGGGCGTGGATCGGTTCGTGGGCGTATCAGAGCGACCGTGAGATCGAGATCCCGCTTTCGTCTCGCCAGTGAGCAAGCCGGGCGCCATTGGCGTCCGGCTTGCAAATTCCTCTAAATCGGATCGCGATGACCACCAGTGGAATCACGATAGAGCTGACGAACGCACAGATCGATCGCGTGCTGCGCGGCAGCGCAGATTCGGATCAGATCTCTAACCACCTGCGAGGGCTCTCCGAGAGGGTCGGCTCATCGAAGTTCAGGGAGCTCGCAGATAGTCCCCGCCTATCGCGCTCGCTTCTGCTCGGCCTGCTTGTCCTCGGCGCCTTTCCCACCGACGGAACCCCACTGGCCGTCACCGACGTGGCCGGCAGGCTGGAGATGAGCCCGAGTACCACCCACCGCTACCTCACCACGTTACTTGCGGTCGGCCTGCTCGAGCAGGATCCGCGTACCCGCCGCTACCGGGTCCCCGTGCCGAGCTAGAGACCGCCGCCGGGTCGAAACCGGGGAGATCCAGCTCGATGCGCGCCCCACCCTCCGGCGATGCACCAGCGCGGGCTGCACCACCGTGAGCGTCCGCGATCGCGCGCACGATCGCCAGACCAAGGCCTGTGCCGCCGGAGGCACGATCGCGCGCAACGTCCGTTCGGTGGAAACGGTGGAACACTCGCTCGCGCTGGTCTGTCGGAATTCCCGGGCCATCGTCTTCCACAAGGAAGCGGATGCGCCCTGCACCCAGAACCGTGACCCGCATACGCACGAGACCCTCCTCGGGGGTAGTGTGCTCGATCGCGTTACCCACAAGGTTGCGCAGCGCCTGAGCCAGCCGATCTGGATCGGCACGCAGAGCTCCCGGTGGAATGGCGCCCAACTCAAAACGTCTGCCGGCAAGCAAACTCATCCCATCCCACAGCTCGCCCACATAGGGCTCGAGATCGATCGACTCGACTCGCAGGAACTCTGTCTGCTCAGTCTTGGCCAGGAGCAGGAGGTCGTCGACCAGTCGACTGATCCGCGCGATCTCAGCCTGCACCAGACGCTCGACCCGGCGGACCTCCACACCCGACGGATTGCGCTGCGCGGCCAGCACTTCGAGCTGCCCCCGAATCACCGTCAGCGGCGTGCGCAGCTCGTGCGATGCGTCAGCCACAAACGCACGTTGCCCGGCAAACGCATCTGTGAGCCGATCGAGCATATGGTTGAAAGCATCGGCCAGGACCTTTAGCTCATCGCCCTGCCCACCCTGCTGATGGATGCGTGGATGCAAGTCTCCCGCGTCCACCTTCGCCGCCACACCCGCCATCCGGCGCAGCGGGCGCGACAGCCGCGAACCGAGGAAATAGGAAGCAAGCAGCGCACAGGCAAGCGCCAGCGACCCCGCCATAACGAATGCACGCGCGACCCCCCTCTGCGCGTGTGAGACCGCCGCGAGCGGCTCACCCACGCCGATCGTCACAGCCGGCCCCCCGGGAACGTGCACAACACGCTTGAGCAGGCGCAAGTCGCCGACGTCGGGAAGCGCAACTGTCGTGTAGCCGTCGGGCGCCGAGACGAGGTGGGAGGCGAGCCGGTTCTCCTGCAACTGCTCAGCCGCGGTCTCGCCATCGTCGGGGCTCGCGGGCGAGAACAGCTCTGGCCGATTGGTGGCGGTAGGTCGACCTGGGACGGAGGCGAAAAGGAGCGTCGAGCTCGCGCTGAACGGCTGCCCCTGGATGTAGCGCCTGGCGGCTTCTGAGAGCTCTTTTGGAGCGTGCGCTTTAGCCGAGGAGAGGTTGTGAGCGAGCTCGCGCGCGTCGCCCGCTGTCTCCTGGTCGATCTGCTGGCGCAGCTGGGCACCGGTTCCCCGGTAGACGGCTACGAACACGATCGCCGTGCAGAGGAGTGCCAGCAGTGTGAACCAGCCGGCCAGGCGCCAGCGCAGTCCCGTTGGGCGCAGGTGGCGCAGACGCCCCCACACCGCGATCAACTCGCATTGCCGAGGCGATAGCCCACAGCCCGAACTGTGAATATCGGCGCCGGTTCTCCCGCGCGGCCGAGCTTGCGTCGCAGATAGCCCACATACACATCGACAACGTTCGTCGCTGGGTCATGCTCATAGCCCCACACCGAGCTCAGGATCTGCTCGCGTGAGACGACCTGGCCATGGTGGCGCATGAGATAGACGAGCAGCTCGAACTCGGTCGTGGAGAGCGCCACCGATCGATCCGCGCAGCGCACCTTGCGCGTGATCAGGTCGACATCGATGCCCTCAGCACTGAGCCCGCTCGCAGACGCGTGAGCAACGACGCGCAGCTGCGCACGCACGCGCGCCGCGAGCTCAACCATTGAGAACGGCTTTACGAGGTAGTCCACCGCTCCCGCTTCAAGCCCCTCGACGCGGTCCTCGATCTCGCCACGTGCGGTCAGGACGATGACCGGCAGGCTCGGCATCGCACGCCGAACCGCCTCGAGAATTTGCAAGCCACTGCGACCCGGGAGCATGAGATCGAGCACGATCGCGTCAAAGCCTCCGTTCAAAGCCAGCCGTTCGCCAGTGTCGCCATCAAGCGCAGCCTCCACCGCGAAGCCCTCTGCCTCAAGGCCGCGACGCACGAAGTCCACGATCCCCGGCTCGTCCTCGATCAGCAGCACGTTCGCCCTGCCCTTGGGCTCTGGGGCGTCGAGCGGCGTGTCGAGCTCGGCGCCCTCCATGACTGCCTCGTCGGATTCGCTGTCCATCCCCCCACAGGATATGCCTCGACGCTCATATCCCCTTTCCTGCAGGAAATTCCGATGAGCTTTCTCATCGAGTGGTTACCGGATCCTTAGTCAAGATGAACACACTGATTCCATGGCCATCCAGCCGCCGACACCCACCTCCCCCCAGACTTCTGCATACGCCACCACTGCTGGTGTCAAACGTCTCACAGATGGCGGCACCACCGGCAATGAGCGACTTACGGCAGCGACCGGTGCGATCTTGCTCGCGCTGCTCGCTGTGATCGGGGTGACGATCTTGCGCCTCGGCCAACTGCTGTCGGTGCACCTGTTCGTGGGAATGCTGCTGATCCCACCGGTGCTGCTGAAGATAGCGAGCACCGGATACCGGTTCATCCGCTACTACACCGCCAATCCCGCATATCGTCGTAAGGGACCGCCCGCGGCGATACTGAGGATAATCGCGCCGCTGGTGATCGCCACGACCGTTGTGGTGCTCGGAACAGGCGTGATTCTCCTCTTCGCCGGTCCCTCTGCGCGTGGCACTTGGCTTCCGATTCACAAGGTGAGCTTCTTTGTCTGGCTGGCCTTCATGGGACTGCACGTGCTCGGTCACCTGGCGCAGCTGGGAGGCTCCCTGCGCGCCGACTACGGCCCCGCGTCAACCCTCACCGGAGACGTGACCGGTCGCTCTGGTCGCGTGCTGGCACTGACAGGAGCGCTCGTCGCAGGCGTGGTGCTGGCGATTCTCGTCATCCCCGAGTTCAGCGTCTGGCTGCACGGGTATCACCTCTTTCACCATCACGACTGAGCGCGATGCGAATTCACACCACACACAGTCGCGACGCGGCGCTACGTGAGCTTCACCGCATCAACCGCTGGATGATCGCCGGGAGCGTGGTTCTCACCGGCGTGCTCTCCGACGTGGCGGCACACGCCTTCCCGGGCAAGACCGTCAAGGGGAGCGCGAGCGCGAAGAAGGCCCACAAGACCGACGCGCACAAGCCTAAGTCCACACACACATCGACAGGCGTGCTGCGCCCACCCGAACAGGCACCTCAGGCCTCCGAAACCACGCAGACCCCCGAAGCGCAGAGCCAGGAATCCGCCCCCTCCCAGGAATCGGCGCCGGCCGGAGAAGCGGCACCGCCCGCCGAAGAAACCGCTCCAAGCACAGAAGCGCCTGCACAGGAAACCCCGGCTCAGGAAGCACCCGCCCAGGAAGCCGCGGCCGAACCCGAAGCGCCCGTCGTCTCAGGCGGCTCCTGACATGAGCGCCGGCTACCCGGGGCGCGGACACGCAAGCTGGGAGGCGCTGGGGACGAGTGTGGTGCTGCGTCTGGCAGACCCCGCCGAGCTCTCGCGAGCACGCACGGCGGTCGAGCTGGAGCTCGATGCCATCGATCGTGCCTGCAGCCGCTTCCGCTCCGACTCCGAGCTCTCGTACGTGAACGCGCGGGCTGGAGGACCGACGAGGATCGGCCCGCTGCTGATGGAGGCTCTCACGCTCGCCTTGCAGGCTGCGCAAGCCAGTGACGGCGATGTCGACCCCACACTCGGGCACGCATTGGAGCTCGCGGGATATGACCGCGACTGGAGACTGCTGGAACCCCCACGCAGCGGCGAGCGCGCCCCTGAGCTCACCGCCCATGTGCGCAGCGGCTGGCAGGAGGTCATCCTGGATTTGCAGAGCTCGACAGTTCTCCTCCCCCGGGGTATGCGGCTCGACCTGGGCGCCACCGCAAAAGCGTGGGCTGCCGATCGTGCGGCCGACGCGGCTGCGCGGGCAGCCGGATGTGGCGCGCTCGTGGGAGTCGGCGGTGACATCGCTACTTCAGGGAGCGGCCCTGCGGCGGGATGGCAGATCAAGGTCACCGACGATCATCGCGCGGGTCCCGCCGCTCCCGGGCAAACCGTGTCGATCGCCTCAGGGGGACTTGCAACCTCGAGCACAGCAGTGCGCCGCTGGAGTCACGCGGGGCGCACCATGCACCACATCATCGATCCACGCACGGGATCGCCGGTGCAGCAGACCTGGCGAACCGTCAGCGTGTGTGCAGCCACGTGCATGGACGCGAACACCGCAGCGACGGCCGCACTCGTCCGCGCAGGGGCCGCACCCGATTGGCTCGCTGCCCTTGGCCTGCCCGCCCGTCTGGTGGCATGGGATGGGCACACCACAACCGTCGGGGGCTGGCCCGAGGAACGGTCTGTGGCGACCCGCAGGACACACGACGACGGACGACCAAAGGGGCCCAGCCGTCCAGCGACCGCCCGTGGGGCGGGAGCGATGGCGTCATGAGCCTCACACTGGCCTCAACCGGGCCGAGCATCTACTGGTATCTGACGCGCTCGACCGGTGCGATGGCGATGCTGCTGCTGAGCATTGCGCTGGCCTTGGGCGTGGTCGATGTTCAGCGTTGGAGCACACCCCGCTGGCCGCGATTCATCGTCGACTCGCTGCATCGCAACGTCTCGCTGCTCGCGCTGGCGTTCCTCGTGGCCCACATTCTGACCTCCGTGCTCGACAGCTTCGCGCCGATCGGTCTGACCGATGCCTTCATCCCCTTCGTCGGCTCATATCGCCCCTTCTGGCTGGGCTTGGGGGCTGTCGCCTTCGACCTGACTCTGGCGGTGATCGCCACGAGCCTGCTGCG
>JASLDD010000069.1 GCA_030151725.1 Solirubrobacteraceae bacterium | reverse complement strand
GGTCGCCCCTGCTCCAGGATCGCCTTTTTGCTACAAGCAATCTTGAAGACCTACCCATCCCACCATGGCGCGCTCTCAGGTTCTCGGCGAGCCCCGACTTGAGACGGGCGACAAGCAAACCAACAAGGAGCTGGAACTCATGCAACGCATTAGGAGTGTCGGCGCGACCTTCATCGCCGCGATCGCACTCACCGCACTCGCAGCAGCAACAGCATCAGCAGCCGCACCCACCATCTTACCCGGGTCCGGCACATTCACCTCCACCAGCGGATTAGGCACACTCTTCACCAAAGCCGGAAGCGAAATCGTCTGCAAAGCAGACACCAACAAAGGAACCGTCTTATCAGCCCAAAAAGTCGACGCCACAATCGATTTCACGGGATGCACCGCATTTGGTCTCCCAATGAACTCTGTCGGCGATGCGGCGGGCACGCTTTTAGTCGTGCTATCGGGTAGCGCCTGCTATGTAAACAAAGCAAACAAAGAAGTCGGTCTAGACCTAAGCGTAACGCCACTCAATATTGAAGTCCCCGCGATTGGAGGCAAAATCACGATCAAGGGCAACGTCATCGGCGCATTCACACCCGTAAATACGAACCAAACCGGGCCTTTTGCGCTCACCTTCAAACAGGTGTCTAACGGTGTGCAATCGATTACGAAATGTGAAGGCGGCATAACACGCTCACTGTTAACCTCAACAAACGGCGGCACCTTCGAAGCATCAAGCGAGGTCACCACCGACTTCATCACATTTGCAGTGGCTCACGAAATCATGGCGTAGCCTAATGCACTAGTCTGTAGTACAATAAGTTCCACGCTACTCGAGTCCTGGTCAGTCTTCCTCCGGGACCGTGGCGGCTTTCATAGTTGGCGCTGCCAGCAACGATACGAGAAGTCGGCGACTACGAGATCCTGGCCGGCGAGCATCCGGGTCGTGGTCCGCCCCGGCTTGCCGCGACGCGTCGAGATTTGACCCTGTAGCGCCAGTTGAGAAATTGACCCCTGTGTCGAGGCTGCTCGTGAAGGCGCGCCGTAGGAGAGGTTGAGCGAGTAGGTCACCACATGGCTTCGGTAGGAGGTCTTCGTGCGGCGCGCACAGTGAGGCGCGGCGGGGCGCTCACTGAGCGCGGGTGGCGAGACGCTCGTGGACCGAGCGCACCGCGCTCGAGCCCTCCCCCACGGCCGCGGCGACCCGCTTCATGGACCCGTAGCGAACATCGCCCGCAGCGAACACGCCGGGCGTTGAGGTCTCGAAGGGCAGCGCTGTGGTGAGTGGCCCCGGCAGCTGGCGGTCGGTGAGGATGAAGCCGTCGGCGTCGAGCAGCACGCTGTCGGTGAGCCATGCGGTGGCAGGGCGCGCGCCTATGAAGCAGAAGAGGCCCGAGCAGGGAAGCGTTTGGCGCTCGTCGCTTTGCAGGTTGGTCAGGATTACCTGCTCCAAGCGCTCCTCGCCGGCAAGCTCGTGGACTTCGACACCGGTGAGGAGCTCGATCTTGGGGTCAGCTTCGATGCGCTCGATCAGATACTGGGACATGCTCTGGCGCAGGTCCTCCCGCCTGATGGCGATCACCACCATGCAGTTGTTCTGGGCGAGGTAGATGGCCGCCTGACCGGCGGAGTTGCCGCCGCCGATCACGAGCACGGGCGCGCCGGCGCAGACGCGCGCCTCGAGATCGGTTGCCGCGTAGTAGACGCCGGCGCCCTCGAAGCGCTCGAGCTCGGCGACGGGCAGGCGCTGGTAGCGCGCGCCGGAGGCGACGATCACGGAGCGCGTGGGGATCTCGCTGCCATCGGCGAGAATGACCGCGTGGAAGCTGCCCTCGACGCGCAGGCCGGCGACTTCGCAGGGAGCGTTCAGCCGCGCTCCCAGCCGTAGTGCCTGGACGGCGGCGCGGGAGGTGAGATCGCCGCCTGAGATCCCGTTGGGAAAGCCGGCGTAGTTCTCTATGCGCGAGCTGGCGCCGGCCTGGCCGCCGACGGCGACAGCGTCGAGGCAGACGGTGGCGAGCCCCTCCGATGCGCCGTAGACGGCCGCGGCAAGACCGGCGGGCCCGCCACCGACGACGACGAGGTCGAAGATATAGCCGGGCACCGGCTGGTAGGTCAGCCCGAGCGCCTCGGCGAACGTGGCGGTGGTGGCGCGACGCAGCAGCCCGGAGGGCGTGATCGCGACGGGCGTGTCCTGCGAGCCGAGCCCCATGCTGGTGAGCAGCGCGTCGACGTCGTTGGCCTCCTCGAGGTCGATCCAGGTGTGCGCGATGCGCAGGTGCTCGGCAAAGGAGCGCAGGCTCATGGCCTCGGACGAGTAGCGCGAGCCGATGATGCGGATGGCCTCGGCGCCGGGGCCCGAGCGCAACAGCTCGCGCCGAGCGACGAGCGCTTTGAAGATGACTTCGGCGAGCGTCGGGCGCAGGCTCATCAGGCGGCGGAACTCTTCCTGGGAGATGACGAGCACCCTGCCGGGGGCGATCACACGGGCGGTCAGGAAGCGGCGCTGGCCGGTCAGCAGCGTGAGCTCGCCGATGAAGCCTCCGGGGCCAAAGGACGCGACCACGGCCTCCTCGTCGCCGTCTTCGAAGCGCCCGACCTCGACTTGGCCCTCGAGGATCACGAACAGGTCATAGGAGGCCTCGCCGGCCGTGAACAGAAGATCCCCGGAGACGGTGTGGCGCTCGACGCCGAACTCCTCCATCTCTGAGAGCTGGGCGGCGCTCAACAGCGGCCAGGCGACGGGATCGGGACCGCCGGGCGCGCTCACGGCTTAGGGAGTCGGTGGGGGAGCGTTTGGGCGACGCAGCTCATGGGCTGGGCGTCATCCTAGATGGTCGATTCTGCCGCCATGCGGCGCCGGATCGCACGTTCGGCCAGCACCGGGCGCGTCACGCCGGGACGCCCTGGCTGTCCGACCCTGCCCTTGACAGCCTGCTCTCAATGACTCTAGGGTACGGCCACGTACTCGGAGGGGGTACGACGGGCTCTCGTGCCCGCACAATTACGGAGGATTGGGGAATGATGCTCACGCT
>JASLDD010000057.1 GCA_030151725.1 Solirubrobacteraceae bacterium | reverse complement strand
CGAGATGCCCGCCCCGGTGCTGCTAGCGCCGGTGGGGGTGCAGTCGATCGTGCACCCGGAGGGGGAGCTGGCGGTTGGTCGTGCGGCGGGCGCACATGGGCTTCCGGCGATCTTGAGCACGGCGGCGTCGCACTCGATGGAGGACGTGGCGCAGGTGATGGGGGAGGCCCATCGCTGGTATCAGCTCTACTGGCCCAAGGATCGCGATCTGGCGGCGAGTTTCGTGGGCAGGGCGGCAAGGGCGGGCTATGAGGTGATTGTGGTGACGCTCGACACGTGGATGCTGGGGTGGCGTCCCCGTGACCTGCAGGCGGCTTACCTTCCGTTCCTGCAGGGGCAGGGCGTGGCCAACTACTTCTCGGACCCCGTGTTCAGGGCGGGGCTGGAGCGCACGCCGGAGGATGACCCGGGGGCGGCGATCGGCCACTGGGCGTACCAGTTCTCGAACCCTGCGATCACGTGGGCCGATCTGGCATGGCTGCGAGAGCAGACGGATTTGCCGATTGTGATGAAGGGGATCCTCCACGACGACGACGCGCGACTGGCACTCGATATGGGGGTGGATGGGGTGATCGTGTCCAATCACGGAGGACGTCAGGTGGATGGGGCGATAGGCGCATTGGATGCGCTGCCGGGCGTGCGGGAGGCGGTTGGGGAGGAGTTCCCTGTGCTGTTCGACAGCGGCATTCGCACAGGGGCCGACATCTTCAAGGCGCTGGCGCTGGGCGCAGACGCTGTGTGCCTGGGTCGCCCATTTGTGTGGGGGCTGGCGCTGGGAGGCCAGTCGGGTGTTGAGCATGTGATCCGCTGCCTGCTTGCGGAGCTCGACCTGACGCTGGCGCTCAGCGGGTATACGTCGATCTCCCAGGTGGGGCGCTCGGCGCTGAGCAGAGCGGGCTGATGGCAGCAGGTAGCGATGCGTCGGTGAAGCGACTGACGCTGATCGCATGCATTCTCGGGTCGGGCATCGTGCTGCTGGACGGCACGGTGGTAAATGTGGCGCTGCCGACGATTCAGCGTGCGCTGGGGGGTGGCCTTGCGGCACAGCAGTGGGTGGTGAACGGGTATCTGCTGACGCTTGGATCGCTGATCCTGATCGGAGGCTCGTTGGGGGACCTGTTTGGAGAGCGGCGGGTGTTTGCGCTGGGAGTGGCTGGGTTTGGGGTGGCGTCGCTGCTGTGCGCGGTCGCGCCGAGCATCGGCGTGCTGGTGGCGGCGCGCGCGCTTCAGGGGGTGGCGGGGGCGCTGCTGGTGCCGAGCTCGCTGGCGGTGATCGTGAACACGTTCCCGGCGGCGGAGCGCGGTCCGGCGATCGGCAGCTGGACGGCGTGGGGGGCGATAGCGGGGGTGCTGGGTCCGCTGGCGGGGGGTGAGCTGCTGGCGATTGCCTCGTGGAGGGTGGTGTTCCTGGTGAATGTGCCGCTGGCAGCGGCGTGCGTGGTGTTGATCCTGACGGCGATCCCTGCAGGCACTGCGCGTGAGCGGGGGGCGCGGCGGATAGATGTGCCGGGAGCGGTGCTGTGCGCGGCAGGTCTGGCGGGCCCGGTGTTCGCGCTGATCGAGCAGCCGCGCCTTGGTTGGGGCAGCGCCGGGGTGTTTGGGCCGCTGATAGCGGGCGGGGTGTTGCTGGCCGCATTCACGGTGTATGAGTCGCGAACCAGCGAGCCGATGTTGCCGCTGGGGCTGTTCAGGCGGCGCAATTTCTCGGCGGGAAATGTTGAGACGTTCTCGATGTATGCGGGTCTGGCGATCCTGTTCTTCTTCTTGGTGCTGTTCATGCAGCAGATCGGCGGCTACTCGCCCTTGAAGAGCGGCCTGGCGACGCTGCCGGTGACGATCGTGATGTTCGTGTGCTCGCGCCGGTTTGGGGCGCTGGCGGATAGGTTTGGGCCACGGTGGTTCATGGGGGCGGGACCGTTGTTGGCGGCGTGTGGGTTGGTGCTGTTTCAGCGCATAGGCACGCGGGTGGACTACGTCTCAGAAGTGCTGCCGGGCCTGTTGGTGTTCGCGTTGGGGCTTTCGATGACGGTGGCCCCACTGACGGCGGCGGTGCTGGCGGGAGCGGAGGAGGAGGCGGGCATAGCGTCGGGAGTGAACAACGCGATTGCAAGGGTGGCGGGCCTGCTTGGCACGGCGGCGGTGGGCGCGGCGGTGGCGTCGTCGTTTGGCTCCTCGCTGGATAGCCGTCTGGCGGGCACGACGCTCGGCAGCGCAGCTCGGGCAGCGGTCACCGCAGCCAAGAAGCTGCCGCTGGGGCGTCCGAACGTGCACGGCCTGCCGGCGGCGCAGGCGCGGGCGCTGAGCAGTGCGGCTGAGCAGGCGTCGCTGCACAGCTTTCATCTGGGGATTGCGATAGCGGCAGTGTTGGTGGCGGTGGGTGGCCTTGTGGGTGTGGCGGGGATCCGCAACCCCCAGGTGGATGTCTGCGCGGAGGAGTGCGCGGGCGGTCAGCTGGTGGGGGTGAGCAGCCCCGATCGCCGGGAGCAGGCGGCGGGCAAGGCGGTCGCCCTGTAGGGGTTCAGCAGGCAGAAGCCACTGCCTGTATCTACCAGGCGTTGCCTTCTCCACTGCCGTAGAGACCATGGCGCACATTCTCTGAAAAGTGATACACACCCATCACACGCTCGTGTGATCAAAAAAGGTCGCTCAGACTCAGGCAGGCTCGCGTGAGTACTCACGCATGGCCTCGATCAGAGGCCCCAGGCGGCGACCGCGATCGGTGAGGCGATACTCGACGGTGGGGGGGCTGGAGGGGATGACGGTTCGTGCGACGAGCCCGGCCCCCTCCAGGTCGCGCAGGCGCTCGGCGAGCATGCGGGGGGAGATGCCGGCGACGGCCTCGGCGAATTCGTTGAAGCGCAGAGCGCCGGTGAGGGCTGCGTAGATGATGGAGAGCTGCCAGCGCCGCTCGAGGAGGTCCGCGGTCTCGCGGACCTCCATCGGAACGGGCTCACATCTACGAGAGGTGCGCGACATCGCGTGCTGGCTCCAGGGCGCGGTCGAGAACCTCTTGGACGGTCATCACCGGGTGGAAGGTCATCTGCTGACGAACCTCCTCGGGGATGTCGTCGAGATCGCCTCGGTTGCGCTCGGGCAGGATGACGTCGGTCAACCCTGCTGCATGGGCGGCGAGGGCCTTCTGCTTGAAGCCGCCGATTGGCAGCACGCGTCCCTGCAGGGTGACCTCGCCGGTCATGCCGACGGTGTGCTTCACGGGTCGTCCTGAGAGCAGTGAGGCAAGCGCGGTGACCATGGTCACGCCGGCGCTGGGGCCGTCCTTGGGGATAGCTCCGGCGGGAACGTGGACGTGGAACTCGCGATTCTCGAAGGCGTGCTCGTCGATGCCGAGCTCCTCGGCGTGGCCGCGCACGTAGGAGAGGGCGATCTTGGCCGACTCCTTCATGACATCGCCCAGCTGCCCGGTGAGCACGAGGCTGCCGCCGTTGCCGGACCCGCCCTTCATGGCGGTGGCCTCGACGAACAGCACGTCTCCACCGGCGCCGGTGACAGCCAATCCGGTGGCGACACCGGGTGTGGCGGTCCGGGCGGCTGACTCCTGGAAGAACTTCTGGCGCCCGAGCGCGTCGCGCACGGTCTCCAGGTCGATCTCCACGGGGAGCTTGGCGGCCTTGCTCGCCTTGGTTGCCTTGGTCGCTCGGGTGCTCTCGGCGGATGCGATCTTGGTGGCTGTCTTGCGCAGCACGGTGCCGAGGTTGCGCTCGAGGTTCCGGACGCCGGCCTCGCGGGTGTACTCGGCGATGATGGTGCGCAACACGTCGTCGGAGATCGCGACCTCGTCGTCGCGCAGGCCGTTGCGGTCGCGCTGGCGCGGCCACAGGTAGCCCTTGGCGATGGCGAGCTTCTCCTCGGAGGTGTAGCCGTCAAAGTGGATTACCTCCATGCGGTCGAGAAGCGGTCCGGGGATGGTGTCGGCGACGTTGGCGGTGGCCAGGAACATGACCTGGCTGAGATCCAACTCGACGTCGAGGTAGTGATCGCGGAATGAGTGGTTCTGGGCGGGGTCGAGGACCTCGAGCAGCGCCGCGGAGGGGTCTCCGCGCCAGTCGGCTCCGACCTTGTCGACCTCGTCGAGGAGGATCACGGGGTTCATGGTTCCGGCATCGCGCAGCGCCCTGACGAGGCGCCCTGGGAGGGCTCCTATGTAGGTGCGCCGGTGCCCGCGGATCTCGGCCTCGTCACGAACGCCACCGAGGGACATGCGCACGAACTCGCGTCCGGTTGCACGGGCGATGGACTCGCCGATGGATGTCTTGCCGGTGCCGGGGGGGCCGATGAGGGTGAGGATGGCCCCGGACTTGGGGTCGGCCTCGATACCGCGCTCCTGGCGCAACTTGCGCACGGCCAGGTACTCGGTGATGCGGTCCTTTACGTCCTCGAGGCCGGCGTGGTCTGCATCGAGCACTGCACGGGCGCCCACGGGGTCGAGGTGCTCCTCAGAGCGCTTGCCCCAGGGGACGGCGATGAGCCAGTCGAGGTAGGTGCGGATCATTGAGGACTCGCCGGTCTGCTCGCCCATGCGCTCGAGGCGAGCGAGCTCCTTTAGAGCCTGCTCCTTGACCTCGTCGGGCATGTCGGCGTCGTCGATCTTGGTGCGGTACTCCTCGGCGACGGACGCGTCGTCCTCACCGAGCTCCTTGCGGATGGAGTCCATTTGCTTGCGCAGGAAGTACTCGCGCTGCTGCTTCTCGGCGCCGTCCTGAACGTCCTCGCGGATACGCTTGCGGACCTGCAGCTCAGCGAGGCTCTCGCGCTGCAGCTTGACGGCGAGCTCGAGACGCTCGGTGACGTCGAGGGTGCGCAGCAGCTCGACCTTCTGCTCGTAGCTGAGGTTGGGGGAGTAGCCGGCAGAGTCGGCGAGGGCGCCTGGCTCGGCGATGGCGCGCAGGAAGGCGGCAATGCGTCCGTCGTCGCCGCGCAGCTCGAGGATCTCCTCGACGGTGGCGCGGTACTCGCGCTCCAGATCGCGGGTGCGTCCGTCGACGGGCACCTCGTCGGGACGCTCGTCTACCTCGACGCGCAGCTCGCCGGTGGGGCCGGTCTGAGCAGCGCCGATGAGAGCACGGTGCTCGCCTGAGATGGCAACGGCACGTCCGCCGCCGGGGAGGCGGATCTGCTCGGAGACCTCGGCGATGGTGCCGACCTCGAGGAACTCGTTCTCGTGCCGGGGAACGAGCACGACGCGCTCGTCATCGCCCACGTCGATGGTGAGGGTGATGCCCATGTTGGGGAAGACGACGGTGTCGTCGAGGGGAATGAGCCGAAGCAGGGGCTTGGGCTCGGAAGGGTGGATGGTGGGCTTCTCTGAGGGTGATGACATAGGTAACCGCTCCATATGAGCTTACGAAAGTGTAGTTAGTATAGCGCGATGTGGTTGCGTACACAAGTACTTTGATGTCACCCCGGAAAGCCGCATTGCAGAGCCAAATTAAGACAGTTGGGGCTATTTTTTGGGATGCAATCGCGCGGGGACCCCGGTCCGCGGATGGTGTCGCCGGCCGCCCTGCGGGCTGATCGGGACGCAGCCGGGGGGAATCGAGCGGGGGGTGTGAGTACCGTCGCAAGCGGGCGGTAGAAATGGCGATGTGGCAGAGAGCATCGAGCAATTGAGCTTCGAGTTGAACGCCAGCGCCCTGGCTGAGCAGGAGCGTGCGGTTGTGAGCTTGCGAGCCAGCGCGGGGATAGTCATCGGAGCTGCTTCGATTGCCGGTTCATTTCTGGGTGCCAGATCGGCCAGCGGCACGTTCGACGCATGGGCCATTCTGGCGACCGGTGCGTTTGCGTTGTGCTTCGCGAGCGCAACTTGGGTGCTGCTGCCGCGCGAGCTCGTGTTTGCCTTCGGTGGCGACGAGCTGATGGCAGACGCAGAGAATCGAGGTACGCGGGATGTTGCCGAGGCGTATCGGGCGGCAGGGAGTTGGATCGAACCCCACCTCCAGATGAATCGTCGGAAGATCGATGGATTGGGGGACTGGCTGACTCGGAGCTGCGTGCTCCTGGCTATCGAGGTGATCTTGTGGATCTTGAGCCTCACGGACTAATCTAGGTCCATGTCTGCTGAAGAGCCACAGAGCCTGGGCCGGCCACGGCCCCCGGTGGGATTCTCGGCCACGGCACCGCCTGGCTTCGCGATCCCCGAAGGCCGGAGCTTCGTCCTCGTCTGGGCGGACCGCGCCGGCTCGTACCTTGCGCGGATTAGACGTGCGGTCACTCGGCGACGGCGTTCGCCGCCAACCGATACAGATGTCACCGCGTGAGCGGGTCAGGACAGAACTTCGACCTGCGTCCTTGGCCGACTTGGCCCTCCGCACCCCCAGAAAACGGCACACCCCCGTGCAATCAACCATCTAGCCGTCGAAGCTGACCTCGACATTCTCCTGATGGACACGCTCCTCGATCTCGGCGGAGGAGGTCATGGCGCGCTTGTCGGCGTCGAGCAGCGGGTCTGAGAAGAAGCTGCGTGGCCAGAGCTTCTGCACGCGCACGACGTTGATCTCGGCGGCGAAGATGGTTAGCTGGGCGCCGAGGTAGAGCCAGGCGAGCAGGCCGAGCACGAGGGCGAAGACGCCATAGAGGGGGCCGGTGTGCTTGAGCTCGTGTGCGATGTAGAAGCCACCTAGGAGCTGGAGCAACTGCCAGAAGATCGAGGCGACGATGACCCCGGGCAGCAGGTTGCGCCAGCCGATATCGATGGCGGTGAGCAGCTTGAAGGCTGCCATGAACAGCGCGACGTTCAAGGCAAAGGCGAGGATGATCCCGCCGACGATGGCTGGGGCGGTGTGAGAGCTGGTGCCGACGAACCCGCCGACGGTGGTGGAGACGACGGAGAGGGTGCCGAGGATGGCGAGCATCCCGAGGCTGCGCAGACGCGAGTAGAGGAAGTTGGGGCGATCCTTGAAGGGCACGTGCCAGATGCGGTTGAAGGCGAGCTGTGTGGCGCCGGTGATGCCCATGCCGGCCAGCAGTGAGCCGATGACGCCGACGGCGAGCCCGACGCCGCTGCCGGTCAACGAGTGGAGTTTGAGCTGGTCGCTTACGATCGGAAACTGCGAGAGGGTTCCTTGCAGGATCTGCTTCTGCTCGCCGGGGTCGCCTTGGAGGACGAAGCCGAGAACGGTGACGAGCACGAGCAGCAGCGGGAAGAGAGATACGAAGCCGTAGTAGGCGGTCAGCTCGCCGCGCTGATCGCCTACTACGGCTTCG
>JASLDD010000016.1 GCA_030151725.1 Solirubrobacteraceae bacterium | reverse complement strand
GTGAAGCTGACGAAGCTGAGCGACGAACAGGCCGCGTACATCGGCGTGCCGGTCGACGGCCCGTACAAGCCCGACCACTACCGGTACTGAGTTCAGAGGCCCGTTGACCTGCTCGCTTCTGCGTCCTCGGTCGCTCGCGTGCCACCGCACGCCACGCTCCCTGCGTCCTTGCCTCGCTTGGTCATCGGCCCCCCTGAGCGCGGTTTGCACAAACGACTAGTACCTGTAGTGGTCGGGCTTGTACGGGCCGTCGACCGGCACGCCGATGTACGCGGCCTGTTCGTCGCTCAGCTTCGTCAGCTTCACGCCGAGCGCGTCGAGGTGCAGCCGCGCGACCTTCTCGTCGAGATGCTTCGGCAGCACGTAGACCTTCTTCTCGTACTCGTCGTTCTTACAGAACAGCTCGATCTGCGCGATCGTCTGGTTGGAGAACGAGTTGCTCATCACGAAGCTCGGGTGCCCCGTCGCGTTGCCGAGGTTCAGCAGCCGTCCCTCCGAGAGCATGATGATCGCGTGACCGTCGGGGAAGACCCACTTGTCGACCTGCGGCTTGATCGTCACCCGCTCGATCCCGGCGACCTTGCCGAGGCCGGAGATGTCGATCTCGTTGTCGAAGTGGCCGATGTTGCCCACGACCGCCTGGTGCTTCATGCGCGCCATGTCCTGGGCGGTGATGATGTCCTTGTTGCCGGTCGTCGTGATGAAGATGTCGCCCGTGTCGATCACGTCCTGCAGCGTCTTTACCTCATAGCCCTGCATCGCCGCCTGCAGCGCGCAGATCGGGTCGATCTCCGTGATGATCACGCGCGCGCCCTGGCCCCGCAGCGATTCCGCGCAGCCCTTGCCGACGTCGCCGAAGCCGCACACGACGGCCACCTTGCCACCGATCATCACGTCGGTGGCGCGGTTGATGCCGTCGATCAGCGAGTGACGGCAGCCGTAGAGGTTGTCGAACTTGGACTTGGTGACCGAGTCGTTTACGTTGATCGCCGGGAACAGCAGCTCGCCGCTCTCGACCATCTCATATAGACGGTGCACACCCGTGGTCGTCTCCTCGGTTACGCCTTTGATGCCTTCGCCGATCTTTGTCCAGCGCTGCGGGTCCTCGCTCAGCGTGCGCGTGAGCGTGCTGAGGATCACCTGGTACTCCTCCGAGTCCGTTGCGCTCGGCGCGGGCACTGAGCCGGCCTTCTCGTACTCGGTGCCCTTATGCACGAGTAGCGTGGCGTCGCCACCGTCGTCGAGGATCATGTTCGGTCCGGCTGAGCCGTCCTCACCCTCCGAGGGCCAGTTGAGGACCTGCTCCGTGCACCACCAGTACTCCTCGAGCGTCTCGCCCTTCCAGGCATAGACCGGCACGCCCTGCGGGTCCTCGACCGTCCCGTCGGGACCGACCGCAACAGCCGCTGCGGCGTGGTCCTGGGTGGAGAAGATGTTGCAGCTGCACCAGCGAACCTCCGCTCCGAGCGCTGTCAGCGTCTCGATCAGCACGGCCGTCTGGATCGTCATGTGCAGCGAGCCGGTGATGCGCGCGCCCTTCAGCGGCTGGGCGTCTGCGTACTCGCGGCGGATGGACATCAGCCCGGGCATCTCGTGCTCGGCGAGCGTGATCTCCTTGCGGCCAAACTCCGCGAGGGAGAGGTCCGCGACCTTGAAGTCGGTGCGGGTTGCAGCGGGGGTCATCGTGGACATGACAAGTCCTCCTGTCCGTTCAGGTGAGCGCCCTTGCTACAGAGAGGCCGAGCGTGGCGGATCGAATTGGACCCGTCGCAGCGCTCCTCGGCCATCCTCGACGCTATCACACGACCGAGCGCAACTCAGCGCTTGGCCAGCGCGTCCTTGAGCTCGTCGAGCACCTTCACAGGCCCTGGATCCACGCCGCGCAAAGTCGCCAGGTAGATCGAGACGAGGTCCCCCAGCAGGACCAGCGAGATCACCCGCTCGATCGCCGTCTGTCCACGCGTCTCCAGCCGGTAGCTGGCGGCGGCGTTGCCCGCAATGAGACGCTCCGTGAGATCCATCCGCTCCTTCACCCGCGGGTGAGCATCGGAGTCGTCGAGGAACACAGCCGAGAAGCGGCCGACGTCTCCCGCCCCCTCCCAGCCGGCGATCTCGTTGTGGTCGAGCTCGGGGAGTTCGTTCCAGAAGCACGGCTGCTTGGCGTTCTCGTTGATCTGCGTCTTCCAGCGGTAGGCGATCGGCGTGGTCAACCCAGCCCCCGCGATCACCGGCGTGGTGCCGTAGAGCCCACGCGCGACCTCCTTGGCAAGCGAGTCCTCGGGCGCGTCCGGTCCCCACTCGGCGACAAGCTGCTCGATATGCGACGCCGCGACGTCGATCTCCGATGTCAGTCGCGGTCCCGCACCGCACAGCGCCGCAACCTCGAGCGCCGCCACGATCATGTAGGCCACCGCTGCGCGTGGCTGAAAGCCTCCCGGAAGTGGGATCACGGGCACGCCGTCCGCACGCGCCATCTCCGCCAGGCGCCCACCCGTCGTCACAACCGTGCGCTTGGCGCCCAGCGCGCCGGCGGACTCGTAGCAAGCGAGCGTCTCCTCGGTGTTGCCCGAGTAGCTCGCGCAGAGAACCATTGTGTCGGGCGTCGTCCACGTGGGGATTCCATATGCACGCGTCACGAAGATCGGCCGTGAAGCGTGGTCGCCGAGCGCGGCCCGGGCGAGCGCGCCGCCGATCGCCGAGCCGCCCATGCCTGCCACGACCAGCCCGGCCGCTGTGTCCCAGTCCTGCATGATCGCCGACTCCACCCTCCAGAGAGCGTCTCGCAGATGCTCGGGCAGCGCGAGCACGTCGCTCAGCTGGTCGGAGGGATCGACCCTGGCGATCGCCTCACGCGAGAGCTCCTCGGCAAGGGGTGTGGCGGTCGCGCCGTCGCTCATCTGCTGCTCGCCTCCTGTGGTGCTGGGATGGTGGTCATGGATTTCAGCGCCGCAGCCCTAGAACTCGATCGCCCGATCGGGCAGGTGCACACCAGAGAAGATACGCGCCCCGCGTGTGATCACGTTGTCCGCCCCCACGCTGACGCCCTCGCCGAGCACCGCCCCGCCCGTGATCTTCGTGCGCGGTCCCACCCGGCAGTCGGGGGCGAGGATGCAGTCGCGAAGCTCACATCCGGCGCCGATCTGAGTGCCGCTGAGGATGACCGCGCGCTCCACCACGCTCCCGGCTCCGATCGAGACGTTCTCGCCAAGCACCACCAGGCTGCCCACGTGGGCGCCCTCGCCGATGTGGACCCCACGCTCGAGCACAGCCGGCGGAATCGCGCGTCCGAGGATCTCGGCGCCCTCGTCAATAGCCAGCAAGTCGCTGCCCAGACGCTCTCCCACGGCCGTCTGCACGTTGCCCTCGATGATGTCGAACGTGCCCCGCAGGTAGCGCTCGGGCGTGCCGATGTCCAGCCAGTAGCTCTCTGAGGGGAAGCCGTAGAGACCATCTCCCACCAGTACCGGCCACACCTCGCGCTCGATCGACACGTTGCGCTCGGGGGGCACGAGCTCGAGGATCTCGCGCTCGAGGACATAGGCGCCCGCGCTGATCAGGTTGTTCGACCCGGCCACGTCGGGATCGGGCTTCTCCAAGAACTCGCGCACCGAGTGGTCGGCCTCGAGGATCACCAATCCGTAGGCACTGGGATCGTCCACCGGGACGAGCGCAAGCGTTCCCTTGGCCCCTGTGCGCTCATGCTGGGCGATCTGGGCCGTCAGGTCGATGTCTGTGAGCACGTCGCCGTTGAGCATCAGGAAGCGCTCGTCGAGCATCGGCTCCGCGAGCTTCAACGCCCCGGCCGTTCCGCGTGGCTCGGGCTCCTCCACGAAGCGCAGTCGGATCCCAAGCTGCGAGCCGTCGCCGAGCACATCGCGCACGCTGTCGGCCAGGAAG
Source organism: Solirubrobacteraceae bacterium (assembly GCA_030151725.1). Classification (GTDB taxonomy): domain Bacteria; phylum Actinomycetota; class Thermoleophilia; order Solirubrobacterales; family Solirubrobacteraceae; genus Palsa-744. Next base: position 3,021 of record JASLDD010000016.1, on the reverse strand, counting down.
CCACACGACATGATCACGTCGTCGATCCCGTGGCGCAGCAGCCATTCGAGCATGAAGGAGATGAACGGACGGTCGACCAGCTGCACCACCGGCTTGGGGACCTTGGATGTCAGGGGGCGCAGACGCGTGCCCTGACCTCCGACGAGGATCACCGCCTGGATGGGCTCACCCCCTGCCAATTCCCTCGTAAATGAGCCCCGCAGCGCGCACCGCGGCCGGATCGAGGGCGTTGCGCCCGTCGATCAACACGTTGCCCTTCATGACCTCCGCGACAGCACCCCAGTCGAGCTCCAACAGCTCGCTCCACTCGGTCACCAGCACGGCCGCATCGGCGCCCTGCAGAGCCTCCAGCGGGCTGTCCGCGAGGGCTATCTCCGAGACCAGCTTGCGCGCCTGCTCCTCTGCCACCGGGTCATATGCGCTGACGAGCGCCCCATCGGCCTGCAGACGCGCGGAGAGGACCAGCGAGGAGGCCTCGCGCATGTCGTCTGTGTTGGGCTTGAACGCCAGGCCAAGCAGCGCGATGCGCTTGCCCGCGAGGCCACCCAGGTGGCGCTGGAGCTTTCCGATCACACGCCGCTTCTGAAGCTCGTTGACCTCGATCACAGCCGTCAGCAGCTGGAAGTGGTAGCCGGAGTTGCCAGCCAGCTGCTTGAGCGCGTCGACGTCCTTGGGAAAGCAGCTGCCTCCGAAGCCGATGCCGGCCTGCAGGAACTTGGCCCCAATGCGATCGTCGAGGCCCATCCCGCGAGCCACCTCCACCACGTCCGCGCCTGTCTCCTCGCAGACGTTTGCGATCTCGTTGATGAACGAGATCTTGGTCGCCAGGAAGGCGTTGGAGGCGAGCTTGACCATCTCCGCGCTCGCGATGTCTGTGCGCACAAGCGGAGCGCCCAGCGGCGAGTACAGCTCGACGACAGCATCGCCGGCCCAGCCGCCTTCATCGCCCACGACCACCCGGTCGGGGTGCAGGAAGTCCTTGACCGCCGAGCCCTCCTTGAGGAACTCGGGACACGACACGTAGCCGAGGCCGTCCTTGCCGTTCTCGCCGAACACGCGCTGCAGCGATGCGCCCGTGCCGCAGGGCACCGTCGACTTCATCACCAGCGCATGATCCTTGGAGGCGGGAATCGCGTTGACCACCGCGTGCACAGCCGACAGATCTGCATCCCCTGAGTACGTCGGCGGCGTTCCCACGGCGACGAACAGCAAACGGGCATGCGCGAGCGCATCGGCGAGCTCGGTTGAGAAGTGCAGGCGCTCGGCGTTGCGCGCGAGCAGCTCCTCGAGGCCCGGCTCATAGATCGGCACCTCGCCACGACGCAGACGCTCGACCTTCTCGGCGTCGATGTCCACGCACCAGACCTCGTTGCCCAGCTCGGCGAAGCCGGCCGCCGTCACCAGGCCGACGTAGCCGGTGCCGATCACTCCAATTGGCTCGTGGACGGCGCTCATGAGTCGGGAAGGCTAGTTGGTGAGGACAGAGAACGGCGCGTACAGAGGTGTCACTGACCGACCGCGAGGAATGCCTCGTAGCGCTTCACATCGCGCAGCGCACGCGCCTTCTCCTCGGTTCCATCCTCAGCGCTCTCCGCAGACGAGCGTGCCTGTGAGAGTTTTGCCTCGAAGGTCGAGCGATCGAGCGAGTCCGGTGCGATCGCCTCCTCGACCAGCACCAACGCACGGTTCTCGGCGAACTGCAAATAGCCCTCGGCCTGCACGAAGCTCACGATGTCGGACTCCGAACGGTATAGCCGCAGCTCCGTCGGCTCGAGCATCGCGAGGATTGGCTCGTGGCCGGCCAGAATTCCGATCGAGCCCCCGACAGTGCGCGTCGAGAGCATCTCCACCTCCTCGGAGAAGACCTCGCCCTCGGGCGTGAGGACTTCAGCTGAGAACTTCGTGCGGGCCATCAGTCCTCGCCGGAGGCCGCTCGAGGACCAAGCAGATCAAGGACGCAGTGAGCGAAGTGTGCTTCGCACATGAGCGATCGAGGACGCAGACCGAAGCCGGGAGACACTCGCCTCCGGCTCGCATCCCCGTTTCGACCAGCGCCGGTCATCGAGCGGCCTCCACGACTTCCTCGATTGTGCCCTTCAGGAAAAAGGCGTTCTCGGGCACCTCGTCGTGCTTGCCTTCGATGATCTCCTCGAAGCCGCGGATCGTCTCAGCGATCGGCACATACGCACCGGGGGTGCCGGTGAACTGTTCGGCCACGAAGAACGGCTGTGAGAGGAAGCGCTCGATCTTGCGCGCGCGCTGAACGGTGAGCTTGTCCTCGTCGGAGAGCTCGTCGATCCCGAGGATCGCGATGATGTCCTGGAGCTCCTTGTAGCGCTGCAGGATCTCCTTGACGCGGTTGGCCACCCGGAAGTGATCCTCGCCGAGGATGTCCGCCTTGAGGATCGTGGAGGTCGAGTCCAGCGGGTCGACCGCCGGGTAGATGCCTTTTTCGGAGATCGACCGTGACAGCGCCGTGGTGGCGTTGAGGTGGGCAAACACCGATGCCGGCGCCGGGTCTGTGTAGTCGTCGGCGGGCACGTAGATCGCCTGCACCGAGGTCACCGAGCCGCGCTTGGTCGAGGTGATGCGCTCCTGCAGCTGGCCCATCTCGGTCTCCAGCGTCGGCTGGTAGCCGACCTGCGAGGGCATGCGCCCGAGCAGCGCCGAGACCTCGGAGCCCGCCTGGACGAAGCGGAAGATGTTGTCGATGAACAGCAGCACGTCCTGGCCCTGGTCGCGGAAGTATTCCGCCATCGTCAGCCCCGACAGCGCGACGCGCATGCGCGCCCCGGGAGGCTCGTTCATCTGGCCGAAGACGAGCATCGTCTTGTCCAGGACGCCCGATTCCTTCATCTCAAGCCAGAGGTCGTTGCCCTCGCGCGAGCGCTCGCCCACGCCGCAGAAGGCGGACAGCCCGCCGTGCTCCTTGGCGAGGGTGTGGATCAGCTCCTGGATCAGCACCGTCTTGCCGACGCCGGCGCCGCCGAACAGCCCGACCTTGCCGCCCTTGGCGTAGGG
>JASLDD010000171.1 GCA_030151725.1 Solirubrobacteraceae bacterium | reverse complement strand
GGCGACGTACTGGGTGATCGCGCCGATGTAGTTGCCGAGGTGCTTGCGCCCGGTGGGCTGGATGCCGGAGAAGATGCGCATGCGCTAAAGCGACTCGCGAATGACGGGGCGCTTGGCCGCGGCGACCTCGTCCAACCGCCGCACAGGCGTGGAGTAGGGCGCGCCGCGGGCTATCTCGGGATCTTGGCCGGCCTCGCGCAAGATGGCAGCGATGGCGTCGGCGAAGGCGTCGAGGGTCTCCTTGGTCTCGGTCTCGGTCGGCTCGACCATCAGCGCCTCGTCGACGAGCAGCGGGAAGTAGACGGTGGGCGGGTGAAAGCCAAAGTCGAGCAGCCGCTTGGCCAGATCAAGGGTCTTGATCTGAAGCGCCTGCTTCATGGGGCCGCCGGAGAGCACGAACTCGTGCATGCACAGCTCGCCGTAGGCCAGCGGCAGGTGCTCGGCCACCCCGTGCTCGCGCAGGCGTGCGAGCAGGTAGTTGGCGTTGAGCACAGCCGCTTCGGAGGCGTCCTTGAGTCCGTCGCCGCCCAGCGAGCAGATATAGGCGTAGGAGCGGACAAAGCAGCCGTAGTTGCCCTGAAAGCCGCGCAGGCGGCCGATCGACTTGGACCCCGCCCGGCCGGGGCCGCTGCCGTGATCGAGATCGAACGAGCCGTCCTCGCGCCGGGTGACCAGCGGTACGGGCAGGTAGGGCGCAACGCGATCGGAGACGGCGATGGGGCCCGAGCCGGGGCCGCCTCCGCCGTGGGGCTGGGTAAAGGACTTGTGCAGGTTGAAGTGCACGATGTCAAAGCCCATGTCGCCTGGGCGGGAGAGGCCCATGACGGCATTGAGGTTGGCGCCGTCGTAGTACAGCGTGGCGCCCACCGCGTGCACGATCTCGGCGATCTCGGCGATGTTGGGATCGAACAGGCCCAGGGTGTTGGGGTTTGTGAGCATCAGGCATGCGACGTCTTGGTCGGCCTTGGCGCGCAGGTCGTCGATGTCAACGCCGCCGTCGGCGTTGGTGGCGACCTTGACCACCTGGAGGCCGGCCATGGTCACTGTTGCCGGGTTGGTGCCGTGGGCGGTATCGGGCGTGAGCACCTTGTGGCGGCTCTCTCCACGATCCTCGTGGTAGGCGCGCGTCAACAGCACGCCGGCGAGCTCGCCGTGGGAGCCGGCGGAGGGCTGCAGGGAGACGTGGGGAAGGCCCGAGATCTCAGACAGGGCGCCCTGCAGGTTCCACATCAGCTCGAGTGCGCCCTGGGCGCGCTCGGGGTCCTGCAGGGGATGCAGGCGCGCATGACCGGGCAGTGAGGCGGCGCGCTCGTGCAGGCGCGGGTTGTGCTTCATGGTGCAGGAGCCGAGCGGGTAGAAGCCGGAGTCGAGATCAAAGTTGCGCTTGGAAATGCCTACGTAGTGGCGCACGATCTCCGGCTCTGAGACCTCGGGCAGCCGTGGCGGCTGAGCGCGGCGGAAACGCGCAGGCAGGAGATCCTCGGCATCGACCTCGGGAACATCCATGGGCGGGCATTGGAAGGCACGGCGTCCGGGAGCGCCCTTCTGGAAGATGGTTCTGGCGCGATCCCGCTGGAGGGGTCCGGCGCCCGAGGCAATGGGACCCTGGTGGGGGTGGTGAGCGTCGATCCCCGGATCTGCATGGAGGTGGCTCTCGTCGATGGTTCTCACGCGTGCACCGCCTCGGTGGACCCTGTTTGGGCCGCCGCGACGGCGATGGCCTGCTCGAGCACGTCGGCAAGCCGGTCGATGTCGGCACGAGAGCGCCGCTCGGTTATGGCCACGAGCAGACCTCCACAGTCGGACTCGCGACCGGTGATCGCCTGCAGGTCCACTCCCGGGTTCACCCCTTGGGCGATGCAGTGGCGCCTGACAGCCGCCACATCTGCGTCGAGTCGCAGAGCGAACTCCCTGATGACGGGCTGCTCGTGGAGTGTCTCCACGCCGTCGAGGGCGCTGAGCGTTTCGCGCGCGTAGTGCGTGCGCGCCATCAGCAGCTCCCCCAGCTCGACGATTCCGCGCCGTCCCAGCCAGGTGAGATAAACGACGCCGGCGAGGGCGTTGAGGGCCTGGGCGGTGCAGATGTTTGAGGTGGCTTTCTCACGGCGGATGTGCTGCTCGCGGGTCTGGAGCGTGAGCACGAAGCCTCGCCGACCATCCACGTCGACGGTCTCGCCGGCGATGCGCCCGGGCATGCGCCGCAGGTACTCCTCGCGCGCGGCGAACATGCCGAAGGAGGGACCACCAAAGTCCAACCGGTTGCCCAGCGGCTGACCCTCGCCGACGGCCACGTCGACGCCACATTCGCCGGGTGCCGCGAGGACGCCGAGCGTGATGGGGTCGACCTGGGCGATGACCACGGGTGCCTGCCGGATGATCCTCGTGCCATCGGCGTCGCCGCCGTGAGAGCCCTTGGCGGCCTCTGCCAGTGCGGAGGCGTCCTCGACTGCGCCGTAGAAGTTGGGCTGGGCGAAGATGGCGGCACTGGTGTCTCCGTCGATGGCCTGCCTCCAGGCGTCCAGGTCGGTGATGCCGTCCCGCAGGGGAACCTCGATGACGTCCATGCCGTAGCCGTGGGCGTTGGTGCGCAGGGTCTGGATCGAGTGAGGGTGCATGCCGGCACTGACCACGAACTTGCTCTTGCCGTTGTGGAGCTTGGCTAGATAGCCGCCGGCGGCCACCGCCGAGGGTCCCTCGTAGGCGGAGGCATTTGAGACGGGCAGGCCGGTCAGCTCGGAGATGGCGGTCTGATACTCGAACATGACCTGCAGCCCGCCCTGGGAGATCTCGGGCTGGTAAGGGGTGTAGGGAGTCAGGAACTCGGACCGCTCTGTGAGCATGTCGATGAGCGCTGGGACGTAGTGGTCGTACATGCCGGCGCCGAGGAAGCTCAGCTCGTCCTCGGTGCTGGTGTTGCGGGCGGCGAGCGCGCGCAGATGCTCATAGACGTGCTGCTCGGGCAGCCCGTCGGGCAGCTGGAGCTCACGACCCAGGCGCACCCCGGCGGGGATCTGGCGCTCGAAGATCTCCTGCAGGGAGCCAACGCCAATTGCCTCGAGCATGGCGGCGAGATCCTCGGGTGTGATTGCGGTGTAGCGACTCAACTAAGAGCAGCGTAGAGCGTGGAGCCGACCACCTCAGCCGGCCAGCGAAGCCCTGTAGGCGGCGGCGTCCATCAGGGAGTCGCGCTCAGAGGGGTCGGACAGCCGAACCTTGACCAGCCAGCCCTCGCCGTAGGAGTCCTCGTTGATCATGGCCGGGTTCTCCGAAAGGGCCTCGTTCACCTCGACGATGTCGCCTGACAGCGGAGCGATGACGTCGGATACGGCCTTGACGGACTCGACCTCAGCGTAGGAGGCGTCCTTGGCGAGCGTGGCGCCGACGGCGGGAGGGTCGAAGAAGACGACCTCGCCGAGAGCGTCTTGGGCGTACCAGGTGATGCCCAGGGTGGCGAGGGTGGGGTCATCGGCGTCGATGCGCGCCCAGTCGTGCTCGGGGTGATAGAGCAGGTCGTCGGGATAGCTGGCCTGAGCCATTCACGAGGCCTTTCTGTAGAGCGGCTTGTTCTTGATGACGGCGGGGCGCATCTTGCCACGAACGTCTATCTCCAGGCGGGTGCCCGTGGCGGCGTGCTCGACATGCACGTAGGCCATGCCAATCCCCATCCCCAGCGACGGCGAAAGCGTTCCGCTGGTGACCTCACCGCCGTCGGCGATGGGATTGCCCTGCCTGGCGATTCCGGGTCCCTGGATCTCGAACGCAACGAGCTTCTCGTCCGGCCCGTTGGCGCGCACGTCAGCCACGGCATCGGCGCCCACGAAGCCGGTGTCCTCCTTGCAGCACCAGCCGAGCCCGGCTTCGATGGGCCCGCGCTCGAGAGTGAGGTCGTTGCCGTAGAGGTGGAAGCAGACCTCCAGCCGCAGGGTGTCGCGCGCCCCGAGCCCCGCGGGAACGGCGCCGCGGCGCACGAACTCATCCCACAGTGCGGGGGCATCGGCAGGATCGCACAGCAGCTCGACGCCATCCTCGCCGGTGTAGCCGGTGCCGCACACGAGCACCTCGGCACCGCCCAAGCGCCTCCTCCCAACGCTCATACGGGGCGGCAGCGGCGAGTCGGAGATCGCCTGCACGTGCTCACGCGCCAGCGGTCCCTGCACAGCGAGCATCGCCCAGTCCTCGATCGCGTCGCTGACCTGCGCCTCGGGGAAGGCAGCCCCATGCTCGCGGAACCAGTCCAGGTCGCGCTGGTGGTTGGAGGCATTGGTGACCGTGAGGTAGCGGTCGGCGTCCAGGCGGTAGGTGAAGAGATCGTCGAGCACGCCGCCGTCGTCGCGGCAGAGCACGCTGTACTGAGCCCCGCCGACGGGGATCGCAGCCACGTCATTGGAGAGCAGGCGCTGCAGCAACTCGAGCGCCTGCGGCCCGCTGGTCTCGATCTCGCCCATGTGCGAAACGTCGAAGATCCCGCAGGCGCTGCGCACGGCCATGTGCTCCTGGCGTACGCCGTCGTACTGGACCGGCATCTCCCAACCCGCGAAGTCCACCATCTTTGCGCCCGCCGCCACATGGGCGTCGTAGAGGGCGGTGCGGCGCAGGGTGATCGACATTCGGCCCCAGGCTAGCGTGGCGCGGCGGACAGGCCACATCAGCGCGAGCCAGTCGGCGCCGGCACACCGAGTTGCCGGCAAACCCTTGCGCGCCAAGCCGAAGTCGATCTCGCGGTGACGTGGCACCACGGAGCGCGCACCACCCGGGGCACTCCAGCGACTGTGATTGGCTCCCTCATCGATTTGTTGGCTCCATGAGCGCGCAGGTGGCGCTCCAGATCGCGGCGTTTCAGGCAGCGATGGTCAGATGCAGTGCCCCGCGCTCACTTCGATCATCGCCCTCGGTGGCTCGGGGGAGAGCATGAGCCGCAAGGCGTCGATAACGCTTGCCCGCGCCTCCTCTCTTGTCCGCCCCTGACTGAAGACACCGGCAACCTCAGGGATCGAGGGGAGGATCCAGCCGTCATCACCGGACTCGTACTGCCCTCAGTCCTTGCGCATGCGACTAGAGTCTGGAACGCTTCCACGATGCCGATCGCGAATCAAGCTCATCCGGGCGTCCTTCCGCCTGCTGTGGGCTGCGAGCGCGGCGGTCCTGCTCCTCGGCATCTCCTGGCAGGTGGTGGCGTGGGGGATTCTTCATCGCCAATGCAGGCGAGCTACTGTCCTGGTACCTCGCTGACCCTGCGTCCTTTCACTGCCCCTCCCTCTGTCGATGCTCCTGCACCGGGGTAAGCGCACCTGAGCTCTTCACCTCCTGTCCCCGAGGAGTGCGCCTGGGACACTCGACTGATCGAGTGGATGTCGTGCGGCTCAGATAAATCAGGGCGCGACAAGCAGCAGCACGGCACGACCGTGGCGATCACCCTGACTCACGCCGTTCTCGTTGGGGGCGTGGTACGCGCTACCGGGAACGCGCCCAACCCGTTTGGTGTGTAGCTGCCTACTGTGAATCAGGTGAGTGGCACGGTCCACCACGCTCTTTTTCTTCACTGCTGTATAGCCATTGTCATACAGCAGTCGCAAAGTGACACATACAACCCGCGGCAGGACAGCCGACCGAGAGTGTCACAGGCCCTTCGCCGGATCTCTGCGGTGCGGTCCCGTACATGTACGGGACCGTCGGTAGGCGCATGCGCCTACCGCTAGACCGGCCGCATGCGGCCGGTCTCGGGGGCGCACATGTGCGCCCCCGCACAGCAAAGAGATGCCGAAAGAGCTACCGCAAGAACGGCGGGACGTCTATGTCGTCGTCTGAGATCTCGAGCGTCGAGCGCTGACGCTCTGAGATGCTCGGTCCGCGGTCGGGGCGGCCCGAGCGACTCTCGCGGCGGGCGCTGCGGCCAGGGCGGTGGTCGAAGCCCGTGCCGATGACTGTCACGCGGACCTCGTCGGCCATCGTCTCGTCGATCACCGCACCGAAGATGATGTTGGCGTTTGCGTCAGCCGCGTTCTGGATGATCTCCGCCGCGTCGTTGACCTCGAACAGCCCCAGATCTTTGCCGCCCGTGATGTTCAACAGGAGTCCCGTCGCGCCGTCCACCGACTCTTCCAACAGCGGCGATGAGATCGCAGCCTTGGCCGCGTCGCCGCAGCGGCTCTCGCCGCTCGCCGTGCCAATGCCCATCAACGCCGATCCCGCGTCCTGCATGATCGTGCGCACGTCCGCGAAGTCCAGGTTGATGAGGCCAGGGATCGTGATCAGGTCCGTGATGCCCTGGATGCCCTGGCGCAGCACGTCGTCGGCCTCCTTGAACGCGTCCAGCATCGACGTGCGCCGCTCCACCACCGCAAGCAGCTTCTCGTTGGGAATCACAATCAGCGTGTCCACGACCTCGCGCAGACGCTCAATGCCCTCTGTGGCCTGACGTCCGCGCTGCGAGCCCTCGAAGTCGAACGGGCGCGTCACCACGCCCACCGTCAGCGCGCCAATCTCGTTCTTGGCGATCTCCGCAATCACCGGAGCTGCCCCCGTGCCCGTGCCGCCGCCCTCCCCCGCCGTCACAAACACCATGTCAGCGCCCTTCAGCGCCTCCTTGATGTCGTCACGCGACTCAGAAGCCGACGCCAGGCCCACATCCGGGTTGGCACCCGCCCCGAGGCCCTTGGTCGAGCTGTGGCCAATGTTCAGCTTGATGTCCGCATCGCACATCGCCAGTGCTTGCGCGTCCGTGTTGGCCGCAATGAACTCCACGCCGTGGAGGCCCGCGTCGACCATGCGGCTCACAGCGTTGGTGCCACCGCCGCCAACGCCAACGACCTTGATCACTGCCAGATAGCTTGAGCTGCTCTCCATGATGATCTGTCCGAAGCCTTTAGTAGAAATTCAGGGTTCGCAGCATACTCATCGCCGAACCGCCGGGTTGTGCACGTTATGCAGGGATCTTCGCCCTGTCAACGACGGGCCCCAGTCTCGCAACATTCGTTGCAGATCCCGGGACTCTCAACCAGCGGCTGAGGATTGGCTCGACCGTGGGCTAAGTCTCAAGTTGAGGGTTAGTGTTTCAACCTCCTGCCGAAGGGGCTTCCTGACTCGCATCTGTGTGGGCCATGGATTCAGATTCCGCAGTGCCGCCCGGGCTGCCGGTGCTCGCTTCCGTGGACGCTTCGGAGGTGTGTTCTTCTTCAGTCGTGGACGACGGTTCTGTCGCCGGCGTGGCCGCGCTTGCTCCGCCTTCCTTGGTCAAGCCTTCAGCCAGAGCCCCAATCGTCGATTCGCTGCTCGCGGTCGATTCCGAGGCGGTGCTAGCTTCACCTGCCGCCGCCGGCCCCGATCCGGCGGGGAATCCGCCGGCCGCCGGCCTCGCCGGCAGGCGCACATCCACATAGCTCGCGCCCGCCGAGCTGTGGTCGGCGAGCACCCGCGCCAGCGACAGCCACTTCGCGTGCATGCGCACCGCATCCCCGAAATACACCACCAGGCCGTTCTGCATCACCACCGTGAGGCCCTCAGTGCCGCTGTACACGCGCCCCAGGTACTTCACGAACGGTCGCGGCGCCGCTCCCAGCACGGCCAGCGCTTCCAACAGGGTTGCGTTGTGCAGGCGCTGTCCAACCGCCGGCTGCACCCACCCGGCGAGTGTCGGCAGCGAGCTCGAAAGCAGCGCCGGGCCGAGCACCACCCCGTTCGCCGCCACCGCAGTGCGTGCGCCGTTCACGAGCAGCGCCGCCACCGGCGGCTGCTCCACCACCTCCAAATGCAGGCCATGGGGAAAGCTCGGAACTGCCCTGACGGCGCTCACCACCGCAAACGGCGCAACCGCTTCCCGCAGTGGCCCCATGTGCACATCGAGCGTGCTCATCCGCTTGGCCGCAGCCACCAGCGCCGCTTCGATCGCCGGCGCCTCAGCACCCTGCACGCCGCTGATCCGCACATGCTCCACCGCCACAAACGACGAGTTGCGCAACAACAGGAAGGCGCCCAGCAGCACTGGCACCGCAATCAGAACCGCAATCAGCGCGAGGCGCATCCGCCGGCCTCGCCACACCGCCGAGGATGCCCTGCGCAGGCCCGTCGGGACGGTCAGCCCCCGCGGGATCGGCAAGGCGAGCGAGCGTTCCACCCTACCCTCTTCGACCTCGCCCCCACAACCCCTACATGCTCACCGCCACGGAAAGCGCACCGCTCCAAGCGTCTGCACCTCGGGCTCGAGCTCCACTCCAAAGCGCTCCACCACGCGAGCCCTCCCCGCGGCCATCACAGCCAGCACATCCGCAGTCGTCGCCGAGCCCATGTTCTCGATGAAGTTGGCGTGCTTGGGCGCAAAGCGCGCCCCCCCGACCGTCAGCCCGTTGCACTCAGACTCCGCCAGCAGCAGGCCCGCGCTGCGACCCTCTGCGCGCGGATCATCGGGGTTCTTGAACGTCGAGCCAAACGTCTTGATGCCCTGTGGCTGGGCCTCGTGACGGCGGGCGCGCATCTGCTCGAGCGTCGCCTTCACAGCCGCCGCCGTGGACTGCTCGAGCAGCAGCGACGCGCACACGACGACTTCCCCCGCGCCCACATTCGAGCGGCGGTAGGCGAAGCCGAGATCCCCCGGCTCGCTTCGCCTCACCCCGGCGGCCGTTGCGATCTCCACCCACTCAAGCGCACGCCCGAGCTCGCCCCCGTACGCATTGGCGTTCATCCGCACCGCGCCCCCCAGCGTCCCCGGGATGTTCACCCCGAACTCGATCCCCGACAACCCCGCTTCCTGGGCCGCATCGATGACCTGCATGGTCTGCACCGGAATCCAGTGCGCAAAGATGGCGCCGGTGCA
>JASLDD010000120.1 GCA_030151725.1 Solirubrobacteraceae bacterium | reverse complement strand
CTGCTCCTGGATTTGGGTGACGGCTTGGAAGACGCTGACGAGCAGGCCGATCGCAAGGCTCGCGACCAGCAGAGGTCCTGCGACGCTGAGCGCGAGCATGATCGCCTGGGATGCGAGGTTGACGACTGTGTCCTGGCTCATCGTGGCTGCTTTCAGGTCAGTGGTGGAAGCTCTGCACCAGTGCCTTGATCACGAGGTCCCAGCCGTCGACGAGCACGAACAGCAGGATCTTGAAAGGCAGCGAGATGAAGGTCGGTGGCAGCATGATCATCCCCATGCTCATCAGCGTCGAGGAGACGATCAGGTCGATGATCAGGAACGGCAGGAAGATCAGGAAGCCGATCTGGAACGCGGTCTTGAGCTCAGAGACGATGAAGGCCGGGATCAGCACCTCGGTGGGGACTTCGGAGCGCTTGTGCGGAGACTTGTCGTGGGCGAGGCTCACGAACAGCGAGATGTCCTGGCTGCGCGTCTGGCGGAACATGAATTCGCGCATTGGCACCTCGGCGCGCTTGAGCGCGGTGGTGGTGCTGATGTGGTGATGCGTGAGCGGTTCGACGGCGTCCTTCTTGATCGAGTTGATGGTGGGCGCCATCACGAAGATGGTCAAGAACAGCGCAATTCCCACGAGCACCTGGTTGGGAGGGGCGGTGGGGGTGCCGACGGCGGTGCGGATGAAGCCGAGGACGATCAGGATGCGGCTGAAGCCGGTCACCGTGAACAGCACCGCCGGCACCAGCGTGAGCCCGCCGACGAGCAGCAGGATCTGGACGGCGTTGCTCGAGTTGAGGTTCACCGCCGCACCGTCCATTCGCGCACGCGCTCGACGATCCCCGCGGACGGCGAGGGCATGTGCATCGGGTTGGGGCGGTGGGCCTGCGAGGTGTTGTTGGCCCCCCAGCGGGACTTGCTGGAAGTTGGGCCCACCACCCGCGGCTCAGGCGTGCGCGGGGGCCCGATCAACGAGCGGCGCGGACGGGGTGGCGGCGGCTCCTCGAGCGTCGGCAGATTGGCTTCGCGCGCCTGCGCCTCGGTGTAGCGGTGGATCGGCACGAGACCCTGCTCGGCGACGCCGAGCAGCACGTAGTCGCTGCCCGCCCGCACCAGGTGCACGGCGCGCCCGGAGCCGAGGGTGAGGGCGGCGACGCTTGCGAGACCGGCTGTCGAGACCTGGGGGTCGCGGCCGGACTTGACCTGGCGCAGGATCCACGCGAGGCCCCAGATCACGGCGATCACGATCGCGAGGCCGACGATCGTGCGCACGATGCTGGGACCGCCCGTGCTGGTGTGCGCGGTGGGCGAGGACGGGCTGAGGTTCAGGGGCGTGTTTTCCCCACTCGCCTTGCCGCTTGAAAGCGCCAGCGCCGCAGGCGGGCAGGCGAACACGAGCAGGCAGGCGCCAAACACCGCGGCCGCCTGCGCGGCCGCTCGGGAAAGCGGGATCAGCTTAGTCATCGAGGGACGACTCCGAGGAAGAGTCGTCCCCGGTTATCGGCCCTGCGCTCCCGGTCTTGAGGAGCTCGTCAGGAGACGAGCTGCTCGAGCTGCACGCCCCAGGCGCCCTCGCCGGTGACGACGAGGCTGCCGCTGGCAAAGCAGAGGCCGTTGGCGAACAGCTCGACGGGCGCACCGGCGTCCTGATCGAGCTCCAACACGAGGCCGGGGGTCAGCTCGAGCGCACGACCGAGCTGAAGGTGGGTCCTGCCGAGCTCCGCCCACACGCGCACGAAGAGGTTGTGCAGCAGCGGCGGATTCGCCGGGTCCTGCTGCTCGCTCTGCGCACGGGCGCGCTCGAGCTCGGCGCGTCCGAGCGTGGCATAGGTGTCGGCCCGCACGGGGTCCTCGCCGGTGGAGGAGAGCTTGATCGCACGGCGCGTGCCGCTGCGCCCCGGATGCCCACGTCCGATCGAGACACCCTCTGCATACAGCAGCACACCGTCCTCGGCGCGCTGCTCGAGCACGACCATGGCGCCGGGGTTGAGCTCGAGCAGTCGCTCGATCCCCATCTGCACCGAGCCAACCTCCGCGCGCAGCAGCACCTGGGCGCCGGAGAGGCCGTGGCGGAGTGCCTGATCGCCTGGCGTGGCATGCGCAGGCGCATGCGAGCCGCCGCTGCGCAGGCTCTCGGCGATCGGCGCCACGGCGGCCCAGGGGATCAGCAGGGACATCCCCGACGGGACCTCCTCGATGGAGCTCTTGAGGGTCACCGCCAGGGTAGGCTCGCCGGCGGGGGTGAGCACACCGGCATCGCCCTCGAGGTCCACTTCGCCCCGGCGCAGCTCCGGACCGCCGAGCTCGCTCCAAGCCTGCGAGAGCTCGCTGAGGATCCCGTCGAGCAGGCCGCTCACGAGCGCCCAGTCGATCTCCGTCAGGTGGCGCTGGGAGGGCGCCTGCGAAGGCGAGCCTCCAAGCAGGCATTCGAGCGACTGCAAGACGAGCGGAAGCTCGACGCTGAGCAGCATGTGGCGCGCAATCGAGGTCTCCTCGACGGCCACGGCGACTGCCTCGACGGGCAGCTGGGCTTTGGCGGCGGCCCACGAATGCTGGGCGATGTCGGCGACCTCCACGACCACCTCTCGCTTCAGCTCAGAGCCGAGCCAGACGGCGAGGCTCTCGCAGAAGGGGGTGAGGGCGCCGAGGATGCGGTGGCGGATCTCGGGGGTGAACTTGGTCGGCTTTGAGAAGTCAAGGACCTGCACGCTCGCGGCGGAGCTCTCCTGGGTCTCGGGAGCCTGCTCGCCTTTCTTGTCCTTGGTCTTGCGGGTCTTTGGCTCCTTGCCCTGCTTGCTCTCGCTCACCGCCATCTCCGCATCAGCCTCCCGTCGGGGTCGAGCCATCCGTCTCATCTGAGGCGGTGGCCTGCGGCGTGCCGGGATCCGTCCCACCGTCCTGGCGGGCGTCGAGGATCTCTGTGACGCGCAGACCGTACTGCTCGTCGATGACGACGACCTCGCCGCGGGCGATGGGCGTGCCGTTGACGAGCAGGTCGACCGGCTCGCCGGACTGACGCTCGAGGCTGACGACCGTGCCGACACGCAGATCGAGTGCCTCGCCGACGGTCATGTGCGTGCGCCCGATCTCCACGCTCAGCTCCATCGGTATGTCGCTCAGGCGGCTGAGGTCGGCCTGCGATGCACCTCCACCGCCCGGCTCGCCGGCCTGGTCGAACTGCTCGTACTCGAGTGTCTCGGTCACACGCTCTCTCCTATTGGACGGTGAGGTCTGGGAACAGCACTGCTTCGACTTTCACATCCGTCTGCTTCGTGATGGCGGCCAGGATCTGGTGCCTGATGGCAAGCCGCGAGTGGGCCTCCACGAGCGCTTCTCCGCTCTGGTTGGTGACGGTGTTGGTCACGATTTCGCGGACCAGCGGTTCCTCGGGGAGCGTTCCCGGGCCTTCGGAGCTCGAGGAGCTCGCCTCGGCCGAGGCGCCGTCGCTCTGGCCGGGCGCCAGCTGCAGCGCCACGGTGAGCTTCGCGTAGCGCCCGTCTGAGAGGTTGAGCAGGAAGGTCTGCGGCATCACGTAGATAGTGCCCTTGATCTTCTGCACGACCACGGGCTTTGATTTGGTCATGGTGTAGCCGCCGAACAGCAGTATCGGGAGGGCGACGGCGAGCATGATCTTCTTGTTCTTGAGCATGTCTTCCTTGACTAAGGTTCGCTTTCGGACCCGAAGATCCGCTTCATGACTATTTCCACGCGGCGATTGCGCGCCCGTCCGGAGGCGGTGGCGTTGCTGGCAAGGGGGTGCTGTTCGGCGTAGCCGGTCGCCGTCAGGCGGTGTGGGCTGACCCCGTCTTCGAAGAGGAAGCGGACCACTGTGCTCGCGCGCGCGGTCGAGAGCTCCCAGTTGCTCGGGTAGGCGCCGCCGTGGATGGGCACGTTGTCGGTGTTGCCCTCGACGTCGATCGGATGCGTCTCATCGACGTTCAAGAGCTGGGCGATCCTCGAGAGCAGCGCGTGCGATCGGCCCTCGAGCGTCGCCTGTCCCGATTGGAACAGCAGATCGTCGGTCAGGACCTTGATGACGAGGCCCTTGGGTTCGATCGTCGTCTGCACGCTCTTGCTAAAGCCATGCGCGCGGGCATAAGCATCGAGCTCGGCCTTGATGCGCGCGAACACCGCCGCCTCGTGCTGAGCGGCAACCTGCTGGGAGACGGTCGCAGCGGAGCTGTGTGCGCTGCTGTTCTGTAGGGCGCTCGATCCCTGGCTGGTGACAGGCTCGAGCGCCTGCAGTTCCCTGCTCGCGGGCAGGTGGCTGGCGTTGGCGGTAGAGCCCTGCTGGGAGATGGCCTTGCCGCCCGGGAGGATGTTTCCGGAGAAGGCGGCCTTGAGGGACTGCTGCAGCGTCTGGTACTTGGAGATGTTGACGGAGGAGATCGAGAACAGCACCATGAACAGCGCCATCAGCAGCGTGATCATGTCCGCGTAGGTCAACAGCCAGCGCTCGCTGCTCTCCTCCTCCTGCCCACCATGGTGTCTGCCCCGGCGCCCCCTGGCCATCTCAGGCCGCCTGCGCCTCGAGGGTCATCGGCTGGACGTTGTCCTCGCCGTCGGCGCGCTCGGCGGGCGGCAGGTAGGACATCAGCTTTTCGGAGACCAGGCGCGGGTTGTCGCCGGCCTGGATCGAGAGAATGCCCTCGAGAGTCATCATGCGCAGCTCGATCTCTTCGGCGGAGATCGCCTTGAGGCGGTTGGCGATCGGCAGGAAGATCACGTTGGCGGCGCCGACACCCATCAGGGTGGCGATGAAGGCGGCCGATATGGACGGCCCCAGGGTGGAAGGCGCGGCGAGGTTCTGCAGCACGTGCACGAGGCCGAGGACCGTTCCGATGATCCCCATCGTGGGGGCGAAGCCGCCGGCCTTCTCGAAGGGCGCCGCCGAGGCCTCGTGGCGGGCTGCCATCCCGTCAACCTCGGCCTCGAGGATCGTGTGGACCATCTCGGGGTCGGTGCCGTCGACGACGAGCTGCAGGGCGTTGCGGGTGAAGGTGTCCTCGATCTCGCCCAGCTGCGCGTCGAGCGCCAGCAGGCCCTCGCGACGGGCCTTGTCGGCCAGGGTCACAAGACGATCCAGCTGGCCGCGCATGTCGGGCGGTTCGGCTGAGAAGACCATCTTGTAGAGACTGGGGACGCGCTTCATGGAGTCCATGCCGACGCTTGCAAGCGTCACTCCCCCGGTGCCTCCGAGGATGATCATGAGCGCGGGGATGTTGATGAACGAGGCCGGGCTGGTGCCGTCCATCATCGAGCTCATCAGCAGGGAGCCGAAAGCGAGCCCTATTCCAATCGCTGTTGCAGCCTTCATTGCCCCCTTTCATCGGCGGCCGCAAGAAATCCTTCAGCTTTGGGGATTTCTCGTGCACGAAGGAGCCACACGGCTTTCCGCCGACTCCCTCTTTAAAGGGCCTTCCAGAGACCTTTAGGTGGGCGTGTCCTCGACGGCCGCGAGGTGCGGGGGATCGTGACGCACGGGCCCGCTGGGGCGGGGCGTGCCCCTCCGGCGCAGCGCGTCGCTCAAGACGGCGGCGCGATTGGCATGCACGGCCGCGGCTACCTCCTCTGGTGTCTCGGCCACCACGATTTTGGCGCCGGTGGCGAGCGCGATGACGGTGTCGGGCGTCGATTCGACCGTCACGATCATCTCGGGATTCAGTTGGAACGGCTCGTCGCTGTGACCGAGCCGGTTCAGCGTGATCATCTTTCAACTCCCTCGTCGTCCTGCATCAGCCTCGGGGTGGGACGGCAGCGTGGCCGCCGCCCCACCTCAGGCTCCTCGGAGTGTCGCTCGATTCACTACCCCCTCTTTCGGGATCTCAGATCAAGTCCGTGCGGTCCTACTGGACCATCGACACGACCGTCTGCAGCATTTCAGCCGCGGTTGTGATGACACGCGAGTTGGCCTGGTAGCCGCGCTCGGCTGTGATCATGTTCGTCATCTCGGTGGCAAGATCGACATTGGACATCTCGAGCACACCGCCGATGGTCGCGCCGAAGCCCGGCGTGTCAGGCGTGCCGACGATGGGCGTTCCGGAGTTGGATGTCTGCGCCCACAACGATCCGCCGAGCCGTTCCAAGCCGGATTCGTTGGCGAAGGTTGCCACTGACAGATAACCCGCCGTGACACGCTGCTGGTAGGTTTTCGATTCGGGGTTGTTGTCGGTGTAGCTGACCGAGCCGTCCTGACCGATCGTGACGTTGGTCGAGCCCGGCGGGATCCGCAGGTAGCTGTCTTCTTTTCCAGCCGAGTAGGTCGTGCCGGCTTCGCCTGCGGCCGCCACGGCGTTGCGCCCGATCACGTATTCGCCGGCGGAGGTGGTGAGAAATCCCTGCGTGTTGGTCGTGAGATCGCCGGCGCGCGTGTAGTCCATGCTGGACGGAAGTCCGCTCGTGTACGGTTCTTTGGCGGGCGGAGTGCCGGTTCCCACGCGCAGGAATCCCGCGCCCTCGATGGCCACGTCGAGCGGGTTGTTGGTGGACTGGAAGGAGCCCTCCGTCATTTCGTTGTGCGTGGCGTTGACCTGCACGCCGAGCCCGATCTGAACCGGGTTGGTGCCTCCATTTGTGCCGGTGGGCCCGGAGGCGCCACGTATTACCTGTGTGAGCTCATCCGCGAATGTGACACTGGAGGACTTGTAGCCCACGGTGTTCACGTTCGCGAGATCGCTGGCGGTGTCATTGAGCATCGCCTGGTTTGCGTCGAGGCCGCTGATAGCGGCATACATTCCTGCCATCATCCTGACTGCCCTTCCTTTCGCGGCCTCCTCGACGAGGTCCAGCCGCAGTTCGAGCCGCTCGCCCGATCAGGCGATCACGGCACTGTCGATGTTGGTGAACACGTTGTCTTTCATGTGTTCGGATCCCACAGCCGTTATCACGGTGTGATTGCTGACTGACACCACGAAGGCGGTGCCGTCGACAAGAACGAGAGAATCGCGAGAGCCCTTGGCAGCCGCACGTCCGACGCCCGCCGAGAGCCGCGAGAGCGTGCCGGCGTCGAGCTCTATTCCGCGGCGCTGAACGCGCTGGAGCGCGTGGCGGGAGAACTGCAGCGGCTGCTGGCCATCGGTCTGCTTGAGCACCTCGGCGAACGACTGGCTTGGCGCCGCCGCGGGCCCCTGCCGGGAGGAGCCGTCTGCAGGCGCCGGAGCGCCCGTGGGCGCGCCCAGGCCGCCGGGCGGGATCAGGGCTGGGTTTGAGATGGTGCTCAATGGACTTCGGTGATGGCCGTGAGCTTCACTCCGGGAACGCCTTCCACTGTGACGGTCGTGCCCGAGGCGCTCGATTGCACGCTCTGCACGACGCCGGTGGTGGCTTCGCCCGAAGCCGGGGTGTAGGTGACGGTGCGACCGATCAGCTGGACGGCGCTCGACATCTCGCCGGCGCTGGCCAGATTGGTCGTCTGCTCGACCTGCGTGAACTGGGCGAGCTCGCTGACGTATTCGTTGCTGTTTCCCGGTTCCAGCGGGTTCTGCGCCTGGAGCTGGGCGATCATCAGTTTGAGGAAGTCGTTCTGGCCGAGGATGCTGCTGGGGTTGTTGGCCGAGGGGGATTCGGACGTTGCGGGGGCGCCAACGGAGGCGGCGCTTGCGAGTGGGCTGGTGGTCATAGGGATGGTCCTTTCTGTTTCAGGCGAGCACGTCGACGAGGCGAGCGCCAAGATCGAGGCTCACCGAGGGGGCGTCGAGCTCGCCGACCGTCTCAGCGCTCCCGTCGTCCTCGGAGATGGTTTGAGTGGTGGTTGAGGCCAATCGCTGAGGATCACCGGCGCCGGGGTCCTGGCGTTCGCCGGTCTGGGGCTGACCGAGCGTGTCGAGATCGAGACGCACGAGCGGCAGACCGAGCGAGCTAAGGGACTGGTGCAGCTCCGAGCGCCCCTGGGCCAGCGCCTGGGCTGCCGCGGGGGTGTCAGCGGTCACGCGTGCCAGCAGCCCTTCGGCGGTCTGGCTGAGGTGGATGTGGATCTCGCCAAGCTCCGCCGGCTGCAACGCGATTCGCGCCTGAGTCGATCCCTGCCGCACAGCTAGCTCAACCGTGGCGCGGATCGCATCGATCATGTCCTGCATGCCCACGCCTGTGGCGGACGGAGCTTCGGCTCCCGGTGTGGGCGCACTTGCGCTTTCCGTCGCCGCCACAGCCACCTCGAGCGGGTCCTCTGCGCTCGTCACACGGGTCGTGGCCTTCGTGGCATCGATCGCTGAGGTGGGCGTGCGGTCGGCCGCGGAGTGACCATCGGAGCCCCCCCTTCTCGTACCTGCATTGGGAGCGGCGGAGGGGAGGTCGCTAGTGCTCGCGGGAGCATCTGGCGCGGGGTGCGTGGCGCTCGCGTCCAGGGCCTGTAGGGGCGTCTCGACAGGTGCCTGAGCGGGAGCAGCGGGGGCCTGCGGTGAAGGCGTGCTTTGCGGAGGAACCTGCGCCTGCATCGTCGTGGAGGAGCTCGCCGCGGTGCCGGCGCTGATGGACGGGTCGCCGGGCAGAGGTGTGCTCGCGGAAGCGGTCGTCCGAGTCACGCTCGATCCGGTATCCGAGGCGAGCGGCTGCGCGCGTGGGGGAGCCTGAGCCGGCGTGGCCGAGGATCCTTCCGTCTCGCTCGTCGAGGTGGCAAGCGGTGCCTGAGAGGTTCCTTCCGTCTCGCTCGTCGAGGTGGCAAGCGGTGCCTGTCCAGCGAGAGGTAGGGCTACGGTCGTAGCTCCCTGGGTGGGAGCGGTCGCGGCAGCGGGTACCGCCTCGCCCGTGTCGACGCTCGGAGAATCGGCGGAGGCGGGGGCCGGTTGGGTGCTAGCCGGGACGGATGTGCCGGCCTGGACGACCGCCGGCGTGGACACGCCGACCTGGACGACGGCGGGCGTCGATGCGGCGCCCTGGACAGCCGACGACGTGGCTGCAGCGAGGACTGCCGGCGTCGATGTGGTGGCCGAGGCGACCGGGTCACCTTCAGCGCCGGCGCGGCGATCGCGAGGCAGGCCGTGGCCTTTCTCCTCTCGGTGTCCGTCTGCGCCTTTGTGGCCTTCCGCGTTTGCGGTCCGGGCCCAGTGTTCGGCGAGCGCGCTCTGGAAGGGCGGCGCGCCCGGTGGGGCGCCCGGCGGCGCCGGTCCCACACCCGGGGGCGCGGCGGTCGAGGATGGAGGCATCGCGGGCACGGTGTTCATGCGACAGACCCGGTGCTCGTCGAAGGGCGGCTTTGGCGGAAGGCTTCGGCATAGCCGAGGACTTTGCTCACGTAGCTCTGGGTTTCGGCGTAAGGCGGGACTCCCCCGTACTGCGTGACGGCGCCCGGACCTGCGTTGTAGGCGGCCAGCGCATCGGTGGTGTTGCCGGCGAACTTGCTTATCAGCTGGCTGAGATAGCGAGCTCCGCCTTCGATCGATTCGGTGGGATCGAGGGGATTTGCGACGCCCAAGGAAGAGGCTGTGCCGGGCATCAGTTGCGTTAGGCCGCTCGCGCCCGCGCTGCTCTGGGCCGTGGGGTCAAAGCCAGACTCTTGCTGGATGAGACCGTGGAGGACGGCGGGATCCACGCCGTAGCGCTGGGCGGCCGCTTCGATCGCCCCGTCATACGAGCTCGATTCGCTCGCGGGGGTCGCACTCGTGGCGCTCGTCGCCGCCTGCAGCGTGTCGGCGAAGCTCGTCGAGCCCGCCGAGTTGGTGGTGGGGAGGGCGGTGGCGGCCGTGGTCGATTCACCGGCGGCGGTCCGGCCCGTCTGTTCGATCAGCGTCTGCAGCTGCTGTATCCGCTGCGATATGGCGAGCTCACCGGAGGGCATCGCGGCAACGGCTTCGGTGCTCACGCCGGGCTCCGTCTGACGCGTATGGTCGCGATCTCATCGAGCACGTTGCGCTCACGCGGGGCAACGTCGCGGTCATGCTCGCCGCGCTGGCGATCGCGCAAGCGATTGAGCATCTCGTGATCGCTGGCGGCTGCTGTCAATTCGACCTCGCGCGCGCTGACCTCTCGCTCGCGCTGCTGGAGCTCCAGGACGTGCATGCTGCGCTGCGCCTCGATGCGCTCGAGGAAGATCTGATGGGCCTGCAGCTCGACCGCGCTCATGCTGCGCGTGCCCGCCGCGGCGCGCTGTTCGCTGTGCGCTTGCTCGATCTGAAGCTCGGCGCTGTGCAGTTCGGTCTCTGTGATCGAGCGGCGCGAGATCGCCCTGGCGAGCTCCTGCTGGGCGAGCTTCTCCTTGCGCTCGCGCACAGCGCGCACGCGCTCGAGGCGGAAACGGAACGAGAGGCCGGTCACTGCCTGGTTATCGGTCGGGCCGGCCCGTACTTTAGAAGTGAGCGCAGGCGTCTCAGATGCTCAGGCCGAGCGCGGGGATCGCGGGCGCACCGCGATCGACGATCGGAGCACGCACCGCCGTGACCTCTTCGGCGTCGGGTGGATCCTCCCCGTCAAGATGACCCCGTTGGGCCACAAGCGAAGTCGCGAGCTCGATCAGCCGCGCGTCTGTCTCCTCGGGAACGCTGCGCTGGTTGACGGGCTGGCGCAGGAACGACTCGATTTGCGAGCGGTGCATGAGAGCGGTGTCGAGCGCGGGGTCCGCGCCAGGCTGATAGGCGCCGATCGCCACCAGGTCTTCCTTCTCGCGCAGCACGGCCAGGGCGCCGCGCAGACGCTGACCGGCCTCGGCGACCTCGGGCGTGACGATCTCCCCGACGAGACGAGAGACGCTCTGCAGCACGTCGATCGCGGGGTAATGGCCGGCATGGGCCAGCGAGCGCGTGAGCACGATGTGCCCGTCGAGGATCGAGCGCACGGCATCTGCGATCGGCTCGTTCATGTCGTCGCCGTCGACCAGCACCGTGTAGAGAGCGGTGATCGACCCGGTCGTGCTCGTCCCCGCGCGCTCGAGCAGGCGGGGAAGCATTGCGAACACGCTGGGGGTGTAGCCGCGCGTGGCCGGCGGCTCGCCGATCGCGAGGCCCACCTCGCGCTGGGCCATGGCAAAGCGCGTCACCGAATCCATCATCAGCATCACGTCGTGGCCCTGATCGCGGAAGTACTCGGCGATGGTGGTAGCCGTGAACGCGGCCTTGATGCGTACGAGGGCCGGCTGGTCGGAGGTGGCGACCACGACGACCGAGCGCTCGAGTGCGTCGCCGAGATCGCGCTCGATGAACTCACGCACCTCGCGCCCGCGCTCGCCCACCAGCGCGATCACGTTGATCGATGCGCTCGTCGATCTGGCGATCATCCCCAGTAGCGAGGACTTCCCGACACCTGAGCCCGCGAAGATGCCCAGGCGCTGACCGCGCCCGCAGGGCACGAGGCCATCGAGCGCCCTAACTCCCAATCCGACGCGCTCACTGATGCGCGGCCGGCTGAGTGCGCCGGGGGGTGAGGAGATCGTCGAGCGCGCGACAGCGCCCGGTGTGACGGCGCCGTCGTCGGGGATGCCGAGCCCGTCGACCATCCGCCCGAGCAGCCCGTCGCCGACCTCGACGCGGAAGGGGGCACCGGTGGCCAGCACCCGCGTCCCGGGCCCAATCCCGTGGAGCTCGCCGAGCGGCATCAGCAGCGTGCGCCCCTCCCTGAAGCCGACCACCTCGGCGGAGACCGCCGCGCGGTTGCGATCGGTGCCCACCAGACACACCTCACCGACCTCCGCCTGCAGGCCTGTGGCCTCAATGATCAGGCCGATCAGGTTGGTGACGAAGCCGTGGCGGCGAGCCAGGTCAGCTTCGCGAATCGCCTGCGTCGCCCTACTCAGGAGTGCCCCAGGCGGTGCGGCGGCGCTCACTGCGCCCGCTCGCCGCTAGCGAGCTCGGCCATCACGACCTCCGCGGCTCGCTCGAGCTGGGTCTCGACGCTCGCGTCGAGCTCGCCCTCGACGGTCCTCACGATCGCCCCGCCCACCCCCACCCGCTGATCGCCTTGGAGGTCGGCCAGCTCGATGCCGTTGGCCTGCGTCTGCAGGTCGCCGATCGCAGACTTGACGGTCTCCAGATCGCGCGGGTTGACGAGCACCGTGATCCGTCGCCTGTCGCTGGCGCGTCGCAGGGCTCCCTGCACGACCTCGACGACAAGCTCGGGGCGCGCCTGAAGCGATGCCGCCAGCACCTTCTCGGCCAGCTCGAGTGCAAGCTGGATCGCATCGTGCTCCACCGCCTGTGCGACCTCACCGCGCAAGGCCTCGATGCCCGCGAGTGCCTCTCCAAGCGAGGCGGTGGCACTGGCTACCTCGGCCATGCCGTCGGCGTGACCGGCGGCTCGGCCCTCGGCGTGACCCTCGGCGCGAGCGTGCTCGCGAATCCGCTCGGCCTCGGCGCCAGCTTCGGCGAGCAGTCGCGCGGGCCCATCGCGCGGTGGCGGCTCGGAGGGCTCGAGCTGCTCGAAGGCGTAGCTGACGGCCGCGTCAGACAACGGCTTCGCCGTCCTCCCCATCCTCCTCGCCGGCGATCACGATCGTGCCGGCTTCCTCGAGCTTCCGCACGACCGCGACCACGCGGCTCTGAGCCTCGTCGATGTCGCGTTTGCGCTGCGGCGGCTGGATCTCCATCTCCTCCTTGAGCATCTCCGCGCCACGCTCGGACATGTTCGCCAGCAGCACCTCCTTGACGCTCTCCTCGGCGGCGCGCAGTGCCAGCACGAGGTCCTTCTGGTCGACCTCGCGCAGCACCTGCTGGATGGCGCGCTCGTCGAGCTTGACGATGTCCTCGAACACGAACAGCATCCCCCGGACCTCATCCGCGAGACCCTTGTCGGCGGTAGCGAGGTTCTCGAGCACGTTGCGCTCGAGCGAGCGGTCGGCATGGTTGAGGATCCCGGCCAGGGCTTTGGTCCCGCCGGCCGAGGCGTACTCGCGCTCGGCGACAGCTGTCAGTTTGTGGCGCAGGGCCTCCTCCACCTGCTGGATCACACGCGAGCTCGTCTCGCCCATGCGCGCGATGCGCAGCGCCACTTCGGGCTGCTGGCGCTCGGGCAGGCGGGTGAGAACCGAGGCGGCGAGGTTCGAGTGCAGGCTTGCGAGAACCAGCGCAATCGCCTGCGGCGACTCGCTGCGCAGGAGCGCCACTATGCGCTCGGGTGGGATGCGACGCAGGAACTCAAACGGGCGCGTCTCGGCGCCGCTTGAAAGGCGCCCGAGAAGCTCGGCGGCGCGCTCGGGGCCGAGGGCGCGCTCGATCACCTCGCGTGCGAAGTCCACGCCGCCCTCCACGCCGCTGCCTCCGCTTCCAGCGAGCGCCGCGAGCTCGCCCAGGATCGAGTCGGTGGTCTCCGCGCCGACGGAGCTGAGCCGGGCCATCTCCATGGAGAGGCTCTCGACCTCCTCCTCGCCAAGCCGTTGCAGCACGTTGGCCGCACGCTCGGAGCCGAGCGCCGCCATCAGCACAGCCGCCTTGCGCGTGCCGGCGAGGCGCACCGGAGCCGCCGGCAGATGCTCGCCGGGTGCGGTCGCGAGCGCCGGCAGCGTCTCTCGTGGAGACTCGCCCGCCATGGCGCCCTACCCCTCCTGCATCCAGGTGCGCAGCTGCTGGGCGACGCGCTCTGGGTCGCTGTCGGCAAGCTGCTCCACCTGGCGGCGGATCGGATCGTCGCTGCCGTTGGCGGCGGCGTGGCCGTTGGCCGAGCCGCCGGAGGCCACTCCCGCCATTGCGGGGCTGGGACGCGGGGAGGTCTCGCGTTCGAGCTCTGACAAGCGCATCGGCGCCTCCAGCTCGCGCAGCCAGACCGGCTCGCCGATCGGCTCCTTTTCGCGACGGAGAAGCGATTTCGTGGTCAGGAACAGGAAGATGGCCCCCGCGATCCCAAGCAGCGCGTACTTGGCGTAGCCGGTGATGGAGCTGGCGGAGGCAGCGGAGGCGGCCACGGGCTTAGCGAAGGCCACCTGGCCGATCGAGATCGTGTCGCCGCGCTTGGTCTGGATCCCGGCCGCGTTGGTGATGGCTTCGCGGATCGCAGGCAGCGACGCGGCCGGCACGGAATGGTCGAGCAGCACCGAGACGTGCTGCGATTCCACGGCTCCGGGCGCGATCGTGGAGTGGGTCACGGTCTTGCTCACCCCGAGCGAGGAATCGGTGCTTTCGCGCTTGTAGTTGGACTTGCCGCCAGACGCGCCGGCGGCTGCCGTGAGGTTCGCGGTCCCTGTGACGCCGCCGGCCCCGGTGCCAGTGCCGGTCAGCGTCTCGAGCTGTTTGGTCTGCTGCAGCGGCACCCCGGCCTTGCCGTAGGTGAGCGATTCCTGGGTCGTCTGGTTGACGTTCATGTTGGCGTAGACGAGCGCCTGGGCCTTGCCCTGGCCGAGTGTCTGGGCGAGCATCGCATCCAGGCTCGCGGCCGTGGCCTGGTCGTAGTGCTGCTCGGCTTCCTGCACGCTCGTGGCCCCCGCTCCGCCCGCTCCCGATGCCTGCGGCCAAAGGAGCTGACCGGTGGCGTCTGTGATCGTGACCTTGCTGAGCGTCAGGCCGGGAACGCTCGATGCGACCAGCTGAGCGATGCCGTGCACCGAGTTGGGGTCGAGCGAGGTGGTTCCCGACAGCAGCACCGCAGCCGAAGATGCGCCCGCGCTTTCACCGAAGACCTGGTTCTGGGAGCTCGGCAGCACGAGCTCGACCTGCGCCCCGGAGACGCCCTGGACGCTGTTGATCGTTTCGTCGAGCTGCCCCTGCAGAGCGCGCTGGTAGGTCACCTGCTGCTGGAAGTTGCTTTCGCCGAGGCTCTGTTTTTCAAACAGCTTGAAGCCGGGCTGGGTATTGCCCAGCAGGTTTTCGCCGGCAAGCGCGACGCGAGCCTGTGCGACCTGGTTCGATTGAACGGCCAGCGCGGTGCCGTTGTTCTGCAACTGGTAGGCGACGCCATGCGCGCTCAGGGCGCTCGTCATCTTGCCCGTCTGCGAGGGTTCGAGACCGCTCGCGAGCGTCGAGTAGCTGGGTGCAGAAACCGTGTGCAGGAAGATGTAGATGAAGAGGATGGCAGCCACACCGAAGCCGCCGCCGATGAGCCATCCCCGTGGGGTTATGCGCGAGGCGAGTTGGGCGACGGGCACCGATCAGACCTGCGTCTGGAAGATGGTTTGGGCCGCTTCGGTCGCCTTGCTGCGGAGCTGGGCTGCGAGCTCCATGCCCATCTGCGCGTCCTCGACGGTCACGATGGCACTCTCTGGATCTTTGGCCGTGCCCGTGGCCAGGGCCTGCGAGGCGCTGTCGGCGCTCTGCTGGCTCTTCTCAAGGGCGAAGATGGCTTCGCCAAGGGCGCCGCCGAACCCTTCGGATTCCCCGCCCTGAACAGCACCGGTTTCGCTTGCAGGAGCAGTGGTGACTTCGCCGGCAGGAGCGACTGCGGTGGTGGACTGTGTGAGCGCTTCGGTCCCGCCCAGCGAGAGCCCGCCGGTGACCGCACCGACCGGGGGAACGATCATTTGAGCAGCGTGAGGGTCGAGTTGAACATCGACTTGGCCGTCTGCATGGCGGTGACGTCCGACTGGTAGGACTGCTGCTCGGAGATCAGATCGGTCATTTCGGTGACGGTGCTGACATTGGGCATCTTCACGTAGCCCTGAGCGTTCGCTTCGGGGTTGCTCGGGTCATAGACCTGCTGGTCGGGCGTGTTGTCGGCGACGATCCCCGTGACCTGGACGCCGCCGGCGGGCTGGGTGCTGCCGGCCTGGGCAAGCGCGCCGTTGAGGGCGCTGCCGAAGCCGCCTGTCCCGAGCTGGGAGAGCTCGACCTCTTGACGTTGGTAGGGCTGGCCGTTGGCCGCTTTGGTCGTATCGGCGTTGGCGAGGTTCTCGGCGGTGACGTCCATGCGAACGCGCTCGGCGCTCAGCCCTGAGCCGGAGATGGCGATAGCGTCGAAGAGCCCCATCAGAGGATCCCGATCGCAGAGCGCAGGATGCCGTTGCGGGCGTTGGCGACCTGCGTGAGCGCGTTGTAGTCGAGACCGTTTTCGGCCAGGCGCGCAGATTCCTGATCGATGCTCACAGCGCTGCCGTTGGGACCTGCTTCCTGGGGCTGGGCTTCAGGTTCGAATTCCATCTGAGCGGGCGATTCGCCGCTGCTCATCGCGCTCTGGAGCGTCGACTCGAAGTTGACGTCCAGACGCTGGTAGCCGGGGGTGTCGGCGTTGGCGACGTTGTTGGTGAGGGCGGTCTGGCGCGCCCACGAGCCGCGCATGGCAGCCTCGAGCAGCTGCTGGGTCGAATCCACCACGAGAGCCATGTCGAAGAGTTGCCTTTCCGCTTTCCGCCCTCCCTGGGCTGAAACCGACGCTCTCCATGAGGTCGCTAGCTAGCTCTTGGCCATCGCAGGCCGCCCCCGTGATCGGCCGATCGCTCCAGACCTTTAGGCGCTGCGGTCCAGGCGCGGCCGTGAGGCGAGTTGCCCTGCGTAGCCCTCGGCCGTTCGCCGAGCGCGCCTGGATGTTGCGAGGTCGGCAATCAGGGACTCACGCAGGCGGATCAGCTCGATGCGCGTGCGCTCGTGGATGAGCGTCGCTCGTTCGAGCAGCGATGCGGCAGATGACGGCGGAGGCGATGGCACGCGTGCGACGAGCTCGTCCCAGCGCGCGCCCAGCGCGAGCAACCCTTCAACCTCTCCCCTCCCGGCGAGCTCGAGTTCGAGCTCGGCATGCCGGAGCATCGCCTCATAGGGCGCGAGGGCGCTCATCCCATCGCAGCGTCGGCTGCCACCTGTGACCAGGCGTCGCGCAGCTCGCCCAACAGCTCGCTGACCTCCTCGACCATGGCTGCGTCCTGTGCCATGCGAGCGCGATTGAGGTGCACGAGGCAGAACGCGTAGATCGTGTGCAGGCGCTCGGCGACCTGGCCCTGTTCGTGGTCCAGCGTCGCGTCGAGGTAGGAGACGATCATCTCGGCCCGGCGCAGCGTGTTGTGCGCGCGCTCGACCTCGCCGGCCCGCATCCCGATTGCGCCCTGGCGCAGAAAGCGACGCGCGCCGTCGTAGAGCATGACCACAAGCTGCTCGCGGGAAGCTGCCAGCACGGCTCCTTGGCGGTAGGCGTGCGGCGATGTGGCGAGGTTGCTCATCCGCCTACGTGATCGGCGCGGTGAGCAAAAAGTTGAGAACTGCAACCCAGCTACAAGCTGGATTTGTTCAACTGTTCAGACTGACTGGTCAGCCACGAGCTCTGGGCGCTGTTCTTGGAGATGATGCCTTCGAGCTCCGCGTAGGTCTGCTCGAGCGCTTTCTGTCGCACGGCCAGCATTTCGTTCATCGTGGCGATTCGCCGTTTCAGCTCGGCCACTTCGGTGCTGTCCTCGGTGATCCGCGATTCGACCGTCCCGCCGGGCTCGGCGGCTTGGAGAACGATGCCCTGCAAGCTCTGCGACCACTTCTGCAGCATCGTCTTGACGCCCGCGGGGTTGGCGGCGAGGGCGCTCGCGAACTTGGAGGATTCGAGTGTGAGCTTGCCTTCGAGCGAAGATTGCGAAGAGGTCCCTGTGACGGCACCGGTGGTGATGCCGATGCTCGCGGGGCTCGACATTTCGGCCGCCAGGCCGGCGATCGGTTCGTACATGGTCCGGCGCATCGTGTAGAGCAGGCTCGTGAGTTCGCGATCGCCGAACAGAGAGCCTGTGGCTTCGGCGGTGTTGGGCGAAGTGGGCGGCTTGGTCGTGAGCTGCTTCTGGATCGTTTCGACGGTGGAGTTGTAGAGGCTCATGAATTCCTGCACCTTGGCTTCGAGAGCGCTCGTGTTGAGGCCGGGAGGCTGCACGTCGATCGTCACCGGCCCCGTGGTCGTGAGGCCGTCGAGCGTGAGCGTCACTCCAGCGATCGCAGTGGTGACGACGTTCGAGGTGGAGGTGCCGGCGACGCCGTCGACGGTGAATTCGGCGTCCTTGCCTTCCTTGGCGGTGCCTTCCTTTTCGGTGAGCGCCCCGCCGGGATCGCTGACAGCGATGAATTCCCCTTCCGTCGCACCGGTTGCGCGACTCGAGAGCACCACGGTTTCGTTGTTGACCACGGCCGCGTAGACGGTAGCGGTGCTGTCGGAGTTGATCTTGTTGGCGAGTTCTTTCGCCGTCGCGCCGGCCTTGAGCGTGTATTCGTGCCCGTCGATGCTGAGCGTGTCTTCGACTGCGGGGCTCGCAAAGGTAAACGTGCGCTGCGCAGAGTTGGCGAGTTGCGTGACTTCCACCTCATAGCCGCCCACACCGGCCCCGGCGCTAGTGGTGGCGGTGATCCGTAGTGGTTCGCTGGAGGTGACGGCCTGCGACGTTTCATACAGCGAGGAGAGCGAGAAGTCCGAGACCGCGAATTCGAGCTGCTGGAGGCCGCTCTGAATCCCCTGGAAGATGGCCTCCTGTGCGACGAGCTTTTCCTGGTGGGCGGTCAGGCGTTCGATCGGCTCCTTTTCGACCGCGAGCAGCGCTTGGATGATGGAGCTCGTGTCCAGGCCCGAGGCGAGACCTGTGACGGAGATCGGAGAGCTGCCGGTGGAGTTGACGGAAAGGCTCGACATGGCAGGACTGGCCCACTACTCCGCTTCGGCGCCGCGGACGATCTCCATCGCCTCGGCGACTGTCAGCCTCCGGACGGTCAGCCGCTCGCTGTCATACAGCTCGACCGTAGGAGCGGCGCCATCCTCGGTTGTGGAGAACCGCAGCTGGATGCCCCGCTCGCGCAGACGTTGACCGACGACGTGCGCCTCGATCATCTGCTCGAGCACCTCGGGCGGCGGACCGCCGCGAGCCGCGTCGATGTCGAACGATCCGTCACTTGCGCCGAGCTCCGACAAGAAAATCGCGAGGTCATCGTCCCCGGAGGAGCCGGGGACGGAAGGGTGTGCCGGGTCCAAGGGGCCCGATATAGGCAAAATCGGCGAGCTCATATTGCGTTTTCTCCCTGAAAACGTGTGACGCGGTCCGGTCCCTGGGCCGCCTCGCGCGTGACCATGTTCGTTCATGGTGATCGGCGTCCTCCAATAAACCTTTAAGAATTTCGTGCGTCGGGACACATATTGCGGCGCCGCCGTCACCTGAAAGCCGGTCAGCACCTGGGGCTTGATTATTGGAGCTACCCGAGATCGCCCACATCCACACCTTCGAAGGAACGTGCCGCGGCAGCGAACTCCTCGGCCTCACGAGCCATGCCCCGCGCCTCGGCCACGCGTGCCAGGCCGAGCAGCGCACGCCTGTCGGGCCGCTCCCGACAGACCGCCATCCACTCTTCAGCCGCTGCAGGCAGGTAGCCACAGCGCATGTACATCTCGGCGAGCAGCTCGCGCCGCACGCGCCCGGGGGGCCCTACACGCTCGAGCAGCCCGTGCAGCACCTCGAAGGCATCGAAGTCCTGAAGGCGAAGGAGGGTCTCGAGCAGCTCGAGCAGATCCTCCGACGCGCGCTTGGGATGCTCGCGCAAGCAGTCCTCGTACAAGCTCACAGCGCTCGCCGGCTCACCCTCCGCACATCTGAGCTTGGCGAGCTCGACCCGTGGGGTGTAGGTACCGCAGCCGATAACCGGGGCGTAGCGCCGCGGAGCGTCTCCCATCGCGATGCACTGCTCAAACAGCTCTGCCGCCATGGCCCTCTGCCCCAGCGCGAGGCTGGCGTGCGCCTGTTCGAGAACGAGGTCTGTGAAGCCGGGAAAGCGCATGAGGCCCTCCTGCGCCTGGGCAAAGGCCTCGGCCGGACGCCCACAGGCCCTTAGGGTGCGCACGAGCGCGCTCATCAGGGCCGGAGCGAACTCGTGCCGATCCAGGTCGGCGGCCCCCTTCAGCAGCTCCCATGAGCGCTGTAGCTCGTCGAGGGCATTAAGCGCATCCCCGGCAGCGGCGTGCTCGGCGCCGAGGTTGTAACGCAGGAAAGCGCTCTCGGGCCCCTCCTCTTGTTGCAGACGCAGCAGGCGGATGTTGCGGGTGGACTTCGCGCGTCGGGCGCGCACGTCACCCAGATAGCCGTAGTGCTCCACGCGCACGCCACTCGGCTCTACCCGCTCGGGCAGGAACGCCGGCAGCCGGTGGGCGATCTGCTCGTGCACGCGCCCCTCGAAGCGGTAATCGGGTCTGTTGCGGAAGATGCGAAGCGCATCGTGGGCGACCGCCCCCTCGCCCTGAACCTCTCCTGTATAGCTGGTCTCGGCCACGTGGAAGGCCTCCCTCCATGTGCGCCCGGCCAGCGAACGCAGGATCGAGGCGTCCTCGCCCACGATCGCCTCGTCGGCATCCAGATACATGAGCCAGTCGCCGTCGGCAGCGTCGAAGGACACGTTGCGCGCCTCGGCGAAGGACCCCGTCCACTCGTGCTCGATCACCTGGGCCCCATACGAGCGCGCGATCTCTACGGTCCTATCGCGGGAGCCCGTGTCGACGATCACCAGCTCGTCCACCCCGTCCGCGACGGAGGCAAGGCAGCGGGGGAGCATCTCCTCCTCGTCGCGCACGATCATGCACAGGCTCAGGCGCAGTCCCCGAGCCGGCTTTGCGCTCGCCGCCAGCTCGCGCGCGCGAGCTGCCAGGCGCGACACGCCCGCCAGGCGCGACACGCCCGCGTCCAGCGCCTGACCTCGCACCTCTGGGACAGCGCCGCAAGCGAGCAGCGGGTCAAGACGCTCGACTGCGTCGTGCATCGCTTCGGCAACGTCCGTGCATCGGAGCTCGCCGAAGATGGTCCCGGCACAGCTCAGCAGCGCGGGCTCGCTTGGCTCGTGCTCGAGCATGCCGACGACGCCAGCGGCGAGGATCGTCAGCAGTTGCGAGGAGCCCGCCACCGACGAACAACGCACGCTCGCGGCCACGCCGTGCTCCAGCAGGCGCATACTCGCCCAATAGCGGCGATGGGGGTCTGCGATCGCGGGCAGTTGCCCGAACAGCTCGCCGTAGCCCTCGTGGTCGCCGACGGCGAGCAGCCGTCGAGCGCGCCCCGGCAGGTCGATTGCTGCGAGCGGGCTGTCCAAGGCCGCTGAGCCTGAGGCGGGGAGGACCATTTCCTGCTCTGGTCATCGGCCGCTTGCAGCGATGTGTGAGCGCGACGGAGGCCCAAAACGCCAGGGGTACCGACATGTCAATTACGACCGAGGGAGGGGATATCGTCGCGGCCGCGAATCCAGTGCCGGTTAAACCGCTGCAAATACACGCTCGGACGCGAGCAAAGTGCCACAG
This sequence comes from Solirubrobacteraceae bacterium, assembly GCA_030151725.1. Taxonomy (GTDB): domain Bacteria; phylum Actinomycetota; class Thermoleophilia; order Solirubrobacterales; family Solirubrobacteraceae; genus Palsa-744. The sequence continues at coordinate 7,983 of JASLDD010000120.1, read as the reverse complement.
CAGGCGGGCCATCCCCCTGTCAGTTCCCTCGATACCAGAGCAGGAGAATGGAAATAATCGGAAAGCGGGCAGTCCGGACGCCGGCGGCGGAGGTGTTGGCAACCTGGCAGGAGTATCGGAGCACGGGCGAGCGCGAGCTGCGCGATCGGCTGATCTTCATGTTCATGCCGATGGTGCGCTACATCGTCTACCGCAAGATTCGCGAGGTGCCGGCCCAGTGCGACGTGGAGGACTTCCTCTCCTGCGGTCTGGAGGCGCTGATCCGTTCGATCGACCGCTACGACCCCGCCAAGGGCGCGACGCTCGAGCAATACGCATGGACGCGAATCCACGGGGCAGTGCTCGACGAGCTTCGCCGTCACGACTGGGCGCCGCGCTCGTTGAGGCGCGACGAACGTGCGATCGCCAACGCCCGCGAGAGCTTTCTCTCGGCGCACGAACGTCAGCCCACCCACGCGGAGCTTGCGGCGAAGGTCGACATGACGCCGACGGAGCTGACCGAGCGTCTCGACCAGGTCGCGCTCGCGGAGGTTGGTTCGCTCAATCGCATAGTGCGCTCGGATGAGAGCGCAACGATCGAGCGGATCGACACGCTCGAGAGCTCAGATGAAGATTGCGACCCCTCGGTGAGCGCAGAGCGCGGCGAAGCCAAGGATCGCTTCCGCAAGGCGTTTGCGCGCCTCAGCAAGCAGGAGCGTGAGGTGGCGGTGCTGCTGTATGTGGAGGACTGGACGCTGCGCGACATCGGCGCCCGCCTGGGGGTCTCCGAGAGCAGGGTTTCCCAGATCCACACGCAGCTGCGCAGGCGCCTCTACGAACAGCTCTCCGGCGAGCTGGCGCTGTTTGCGGCGGTTGGCTGATGGACTTGGGTCTGCAAATAGCCGCCTCGGGGATGGTCGCCGAGCAGGTTCGTCAGGGCCAGCTCTCCAACGACCTCGCCAACGCCTCGACACCGGGCTACAAGGCCGACGAGACACCGCAGCACTCCTTTGGCGAAATCCTCATCGCAAGCTCCCCGGGGGGCGCGACGGGCTCGCTCGACGAAGGCGTGGCACTGGGCAAGACCTACACGGACATGACGCCCGCCTCGATCCAGGAAACGGGCGAACCGCTCGACTTCGCGATCCAGGGCAGCGGCTTCTTCGCGGTCGAAACCGCCCAGGGCGTGCGTTACACGCGCGATGGCCAGTTCACCCAGACGGCGACGGGAGTTCTGACCGACGCGAGCGGCAACCCGGTCCTCAGCCAGAGCGGGGCGCAGATCAAGGTCGCCGCCAATGGCAGCGTGCCGGCGAGCGCGCTGGGCATCTTCGAAGTGGCAGCCGCCGCCAAGCAGGGCGAAAACCTCTACACGGGCAACGCCGGCGGCAAAGCCGCAGGGGTCATCCGCCAGGGGGCGCTCGAGGGCTCGGGCGTTGATGCCTCCAAGGTGATGATCGACATGATCACCTCGCTGCGCAGCTTCCAGTCGGGTCAGCAGGCGATCCAGGGGATCGGCCAGACATTGCAGGCGTCGGCCTCTCAGGTCGGCTCGATCAGCGGCAGCTGAGCCGCCGCGACTCAAGTCCGCTGACGGGCGGCCGATCACCTGTGTGACGAAGCATCGAGCCGCTCGCTGGACCGCCATGCGGAAAGCCCGGCTCGCCGACGACTACGAACATGGGACGGGCTGATGCTCGAAGGTCTCTATTCCGCCGCAGCAGGCATGTCAGCGCAGGAACAACAGCTCGACGCGATCAGCAACGACCTCGCCAATGTATCGACCGAGGGCTACAAGTCCGAGCGCGTCGCGTTCAGCGATCTCCTCTACAACAAGGTTGAACAGGCTGGCACAACGTCGAGCACGGGAGCGGGCGCAAGCGCCCAGTTCCTCGGCCACAGCATGGGCGAGGGCGCGATCAAGGAAACGGGCGAGCCACTCGACCTGGCGATCGAAGGGGAAGGCTTCTTCCAGATCACCCAAGCCAACGGCAAGCTCGCGCTGACGCGCAACGGAGCCTTCAGCATCGACGCCAGCGGATCGATCACGACGGCTGACGGCAACCACCTCTCCCCCCCGATCAAACTCCCCGCCGGCGTCTCTCCCCGCGAAGTGCAGATCGCCCCTGACGGCACCGTGACGGCAGGCACGCGCAAGCTCGGCCAGATCAAGATCGTGACGGTCACCTCCCCGGACCATCTGCGCTCCGAAGGCGCGAGCGAGCTGACACCCACCGAAGCCAGCGGCGCCCCGCACCCGGCTAGCGGCAAGGTGCATCAGGGAGCCCTGGAGGAGTCGAATGTGGACGTGGCGAAGGAGATGGCCGCGATGGTCAGCACGCAGCGCAACTACCAGCTGACCAGCAGTGCGATCCAGACGGAGAGTCAGATGATGTCCATCGCAAATCAGCTCATACGCCCATGAGCGTCGCGCCGCCAACAGGCTCGGCTGGATTGCCGGCCGTCAACCAGGCCACCGAGCCGACGTGGGTGCGCCAGGGCTCCTCAGCCACACAGCAGGACTACGCAACGGCGCTCGCCTTTGAACGGGTCCTGGTGGAACAGCTGACGAAGTCGCTCGCCGCGACCAGCGGTTTCGGCGGAGAATCCTCAGAAGAAGGCGAATCGGAATCCGGCGGCTCGAGCGAGCTCTCCTCGATGCTGCCGCAGGCGCTTTCCTCGGGTGTGATGAACGCCGGCGGCCTCGGCCTGGCGGCCCAGCTGACCGGTGAGCTCCAGGGCACCCAACCCTCGGCGGCCCACCTCGCCCCGAGCGGAGGCACCTCACCATGAGCTCGGCCGTGGCGATCGCACCGACGGAGGATCGCGACCTGGTGGCCGAGGTCCTGTCGCACCTGCGTGCACAGATCGCCTCGGCACGCAGCCTGCTCGGGGTGGTGCTCGAGCAGGGAGCAGCGATCCGGGCACGGGATGTTCAAACGGTGGTGCGCCTAGCCGGCATCCTGCGCGGCGAGATGGGTCGCCGCCAGCTCTTGGAGGAGGATCGCTCACGCCTTTTGACGCGAAGCGGCGAGCGCTTGGGTGTCGCCGCGGAGGGCGTGACGCTCGGCCGGCTGGCGACGCTGATGGACAGCTCCGACGGCGAGCTTGCCAATGGGCTGAGCGCGGAGCTCAAAGGACTGCTGCACGAGCTCCAGCGAGAGCACTCGTGCAACCGGGCGCTGATGCAGATCGAGCTTGGGTTCCTCGATCACCTGATGGGAATGCTGGCCCTGGACGGCGTCAACGGCTATGACACCAGCGGCTCGTCCACGTCGATCACGCGGCCGCGCCCCCACGGCGCGCTGCACGTCCTCGACCTGCAGGCCTGAGCATGTCGATTCCGACGCTACAGGGACTGCAGACGGCGCTGAGCGGGCTGCTGGCCGAGCAGCAGGCGCTCGACATAACAGGCAACAACATCGCCAACTCCGGCACCGAAGGCTACTCGCGCGAGTCGGTGATCATGCGCCCGAGCCCCCCGATCCCGATTCCGGCGCTGTCGACCAGAACAGGCGAAGGCGCCCAGCTCGGCACGGGAGTGAGCGTCGAAACGTATGTCCGTATCCGCAACGCGTATCTCGACGCTCAATACCGCACCCAAAACAGCGTCCTCAGCTCCGCCACCACCGAATCGCAGGTGCTGGAACAGGCACAGAGCGCGTTCAACGAACCTTCGAGCACAGGCATCGCCAGCCAGCTGTCGGCCTTCTGGACAGCTTGGAGCAGCCTCGCGAGCTCGCCCACGAGCGAAGCGGCCAAACAGGGAGTGGTGTCAGCCGCCCAGCAACTGACGACAAGCCTCAACGAGCTGAGCGGCGAGATCTCGACGATCTCCAGCCAGGCCAAAGAACAGTACTCATCGCTCACGGGCGCAAGCGGCGAAGTCCAGAGCTACGCCAACCAGATCGCCAAGCTCAACGGGCAGATCAAGCTGGCCGAAGAAGCGGGTCAGCCGCCGAACGCGATGCTCGACCAACGCGACCTGCTGCTCGACAAGCTGTCGTCGCTGGCGCAGGTGACGGTTACTCAGCAGACCAACGGCACCGACACTGTGAGCTTTGGCGACGCCGCAAAACCGCTGGTCGAAGGCACGACGGTCAACTGGCCCCAGACGCTCACGAGCGCCGCGGGCGGACAGCTGGGCGCGCTGCTCGGGCTCACGGGTCCGGGAGGGGGGCTGACCTCGCTGAGCGCGAGCCTGGACAACGTCGCGGCGACGCTTGCGAGCACGGTCAACGCACTGCACACCTCGACGCCGTTCTTCTCCGGTAACACCGCCGCGACGCTGAAAGTCGCAGTCACAGCCTCTCAAGTCCAAGCATCATCGAGCGTGGCCGTTGGCGGCAACGCGGTCGCGAATGCGATCGCCGGCCTACGTGGGGGAGCCGCAGAACAGGACTACGCGGCGCTCGTACAGCAGGTTGGTGCAAGCGTGCGAACAGCCCGCGACGAACAGGCCAACGCACAGACGACGGCCACGGCGATCAACAACCAGCGCCAGAGCGTCTCGGGTGTTTCACTGGATGAAGAAATGACCAACCTGATCGCCTTCCAGCGCGGCTACCAAGCCTCGGCACGCACGCTGACGGCGATGGACTCGATGCTCGAAACGCTGATCGAGCACACCGGACAGGTGGGACTGTGAGATGACCCAGCGGATAACCCCGGCAATGATCACCGGCTCGACGGTCAACGACATCAACTCGGCGCTAGGAGCGTTGGAGCGCAGCTCCAACGAACTGTCCTCGGGCAAAAGCATCCTGGAACCGTCGGATAACCCGTATGGGGCCAGCCAGGTAATCGATCTTCAAAGTCAGCTCGACGGTCTGAGCTCCTATGCGAGCAGCGCCCAGGACGGAATCTCGTGGACCACGGCATCTGAAACAGCGATGTTGAACATGAACGAACTGCTGCAGAAGGTGCGTCAGCTGACCGTCCAGGCCTCCAACGGCACCTACAACCAGAGCAACCTCAACAGCATCGCCACCGAGGTGACCCAGCTCACGGAAACGATCAAGCAGGACGCCAACGTGCAGTACGCAGGGCAGTATGTGTTCGCTGGGACGAACACCACAACTCCCCCCTACCAGCAGGGCGAAACAGACACCTTCGCGGGCAACACCGAAGCGATCGCACGCTCGATCGGACCGGGGGTATCGGTGACTGTGAGCACCGATATCTCATCGCTTTTGGGTAACGGCAAAGCCGCTGAAGACGGCAAGCTCCTGGACGTCCTGCGCACGATCTCCCAGCACCTGACGGAAGGCACGAACGAAAGCAGGGAAGCGCTCAGCACCACCGACCTGAAAGGCCTCGAAGCGAACATCGAAGCGCTGAGCCAGCTGCAGGCGGGCAACGGCAGCGCGACCGATCAGCTGCAGATGGCGACCAGCCGCATCGAAGCGCTGCAGCTGTCGATTACCAAGACGCTGTCCAACACAGAGGACGCCGACATCGCCGAAACGTCGATCGCGTTCTCCAACGAGCAGGCCGCCTACACCGCCGCGCTGCGCGCGGGCGCGAGCATCGTCCAAGAATCGCTACTCAACTTCCTCCACTGAGACGACCAAGGAGAGACGCACCATGTCCCTGAAATTTGAGAGCGTCCGCTTTGGGGACGTCGAGATACCGGAGGAGGACGCAATCGACTTCCCCTTCGGGCTGATCGGTCTGGGGGGACTGCGCTACGCGCTGATCGACCGCAACCCAGGCACGGGGTTCCTGTGGCTGCACGCACTCGACGATCCCGCGCTGGCTCTCCCGGTCGTGAAGCCAAGTCAGTTCTTCTCTACGTTCGCGCTGCTGCTCTCGCCCGACGACCAGGAGCTGATCGGGATCGATGATCCGGCCGCCGCGCAGGTCTTCGTGACGGTGCGCGCCGCGCCCAACCCGCTCGACATCACGGCCAATCTGCGCGCGCCGCTGGTCATATACGAGGGCCGCGGCTACCAGGTGATCAACGCCGACGAACAGGCGCCACTGCAGGCGCCGCTGTTCACGATGCCCGCGCAGCAGACCGCCCAGCACTCCTCCTCGGCCGACGCCGCCTAGCGCCCCCAGGGGCGAGGGGCCGAGGATTGCTTCATAATCGGATGCCATGCTGATCCTGACGCGTCGTCCCGGAGAGCGCGTCGTCATCGGCGATGAGATTCTCGTGACCGTGATGGGAGTCAGCGGACACACAGTCAGACTCGGGATCGCTGCCCCGGCGGGTGTGCCGATCTACCGCGAGGAGATCTGGCTGGCGGTCAGGGAGGAGAACCGCGCTGCTGCTGCTGCCGAGCCCGACGCGCTGCCACCAGCGGCCCCTCAGGGGGAGGCAAGCGAGGATCCACCACCGCCCGCCACCGAGTCGGGCTCCGGGGCTTGATCTCCTCTCTCAGGCTCGGATAGACTGCCGGCGGCCCTGGGATCAACCCTGGGCTTGCGGCAGTACGCCTCGTTGGCGAGGCGGATGGGGCTCTGCACGGAAAGAAAGCAGCTGAGCGAGCTCGGTCACCTCTCCAGGGTCGTCCACCGCACCCAATCGAGGGAGGAGACTCTCGGATATGACATCCATGCGAAGTTATTCAAGGGGAGCCTTGATGCGCTACGCGCTCGTCGGTGCGCTCGTGAGCGTCGTGTTCGCGCTCACGGCGACGAGCGCCCTGGCGAAGAAGGCTCACGTCAACATCGTTAGCCAGAGCGGGGCGCCGGCCGGGGAAATCCCGTCCAACACCAGCTACTTCACCACCATCCAGTCCGCCGTCGACGCATCCAAAGCGGGTGACTGGGTGCTGATCGAGCCGGGCGTCTACGACGAAGAAGTGAAAGTCGAAAAAGCCCAGTCGGGAATCTTCATCAGGGGGATGGATCGCAACACGGTGATCCTCGACGGACAGCACAAACCGCTGCCCGGAGGCAGCAACGGGATCGAAGTCTACAAGGCCAACAACGTGTGGATCGAAAACCTCACGGCCCGCAACTTCGACCGCGCCGAACCCGATGGGCCCAACGGCAATGAGATCTGGTGGAACGGCGGAGCCGAGTCGGAAAAGATCGGCGCCCACGGCTGGTATGGCAGCTACCTGACCGCCTATGACGACGGCCTGGATGGCGGCTACGGCATTTTCACCAACAACGAGACCAAGGGCTCATGGAACGAAATATACGCCTCTGGCTTCAACGACTCAGGCATCTACTTGGGCGCATGTTGGGAATGCCGCGCGCACATCTCGAATGCCACGATGGAATACAACGCTGTGGGTTACTCGGGATCGAACTCGGGCGGGGAACTGGTCATCGAAAAATCGACATTCCGCCACAACTCGGCGGGCATCGTGCCCAACTCTGAAAACCCCGGCGACGGGCCGCCGCCGCAAGATGGGAAGTGCCATGCGCACAAACCCAGCAACCCCACACCCAAATTCAGCACCACGGCAATCGAACGGTGCACGGTCATCAAGGAAAACCTGGTCACCGAAAACGGTGACCTGAGCGTTCCCGCCAACCCGTCCACCTCGGCCGCACCGTGGGGCGTGGGCGTGGAGCTCCCGGGCGACTACGCGGATCTGGTCGAAAACAACACCATCACCAACAATCCCAACAACGGAGTGCTCGGCTTTGAGTACCCCAACCCGTTCCCGCCGACCGAACAGACGATCTACTTCGCGATTGCCGGCAACAGGATCAGCAACAACACGTTCTCCAACAACGGCTACAGCGGAGCATCGTATGCGGGAGATGTGACCCTCCAGGGAGGCATCTTCTCGAGCAAAAAATCGCCCTCGACGAACAACTGCCTGAGCGGCAACTCGTTCGCCGACGCGACCTACCCGGCAGAAATCGAGGGAACGTGGGGCTGCCAGAACGCCACCACGCCCGCGCCCAACAACGGCTTTGGAGCCGTTGAATACCTGATTCAGCTGCAGGCCGAATCAGAAGCCAGGGAAGCCGTCGGGCAGGCTGACCCGCCGCCGCAACCGACGATGCCGGAACCATGCAAAGGAGTGCCCACGAACC
>JASLDD010000116.1 GCA_030151725.1 Solirubrobacteraceae bacterium | reverse complement strand
GGGGAACGGTACGGGTTATGGAGATCGACGAGGCGACAATCAGCGAGGCGGGAAGGCGCCTGGTCGCCGCGTCGCCGGCTGGGAGTCGTGTGATCCTCTTTGGCTCCCACGCCAGAGGCGAGGCGAGCGGGAACAAGCGACCTCGACTTCCTCGTGATCGAGCCGCTGGTGGAGCACCCGGCGTCTGAGTCAGTGCGGTTGCGCAGGGTGCTGGGCGATCTGGTTGTCGTCGCGGCTGATGTCATCGTGGTCAGCGAGCAGCGAGCAGCGAGCAGCGAGCAGCGAGCAGCGAGCAGCGAGTTGCCGAGTGGCGAGATGTGCGCGGAAGTCTGATCCACGCTGCTCTCGCCGAGGGACGAGAGCTGGCGGCCTGATGGCTAGCCAGCGCGACCTCGCAAAGCAGTTGCTACAGCGTGCCGGTGACGATGAGGCTGCCGCCAAGGCGATGCTGCCGGTTGAGGCGGTCACTGATTCAATCGTTGGAATGCTCGCTCAGCAAGCAGCAACGCAGGGATCTCTCTGCCGGACGACTTGCGTGAGGCGGATCAACTCACCCCCTACGCGGCTGCTCTGCGATACGACGGCGAGGACCCAAAGTTGGTCGATCGTGAGACGGCGCTGCGCTGGGCCACAGCTGCCGTCACATGGGCGCGGTCTCAACTTCAGGCTGCCGAGGATTAGTCCGCTTGGATGAGCAAGCAGATCGCCGTCCGGCTGCCAGACGAGCTCGTTGAGTTCGGGATAAGACTGTCGCATCGATGCTTGCGTGATGCACCCGTGAACTTGTGCGGTCACATTTGAGGCTGCCTTCGACCCGATCGCAACTCCAGGTCAGCTGCTGCTTCTCCTGGAGTGAGTCCTACGCTTTGAGCACATGTCGCGCGTCACCGAGGAACGCAACCGCCGCATGCTTCGGGCTCGTGACACGATGGATCGTGCGTTTGCGCAGCCGCTTGACGTACCAGCGCTCGCGCGCGTCGTCCACATCTCGCCGGCGCACTTCAGCCGCCAGTTTCGGGCTACGTTCGGGGAGACACCGCATCGCTACCTGCAGCGCCCCCGGGTGGAGCGTGCAATGGAGCTGCTGCGCGAAACCGACCGCTCCGTAACCGAGATTTGCCTTGACGTCGGGTTCAACAGCCTTGGCACGTTCACTCGCACCTTCCGTGAGATCGTCGGTGAGCCGCCATCGGCTTACCGCGCGCGTTTCGCCGGTGGCGGCGCCACGCTGCGGGTGCCAGCCTGCTGGGCGATGGCATGGCTTCGCCCCGCCGGATAAGACAGCAGATTCGGAGTAGCGAGTCGCCACGCCGCCCTCTAGCGTGATGCCCATGCTCAAACGAATCAGCCACACCTTCATCCACGTTCTCGACCAAGACCAGGCGCTCGACTTCTACGTCGGCAAGCTCGGGATGGTCGTACATACCGACGCAGACCTCGGCGTCATGCGCTTTCTCACTGTGAACCTTCCCCACCAGCCAGATGTCCAGCTCGTCCTGATGCTCCCGGGACCGCCCGCCTACGATGATGCTACCGCCGCGGAGATCCGCGAGCTCGTGGCGAAGGGGGCCGCAGGCGGCGGTGTGATCTTCGAGACCGACGACTGTCGCGGCACCTACGAGAGTCTGCGGACCGCAGGCGTTGAGTTCACGCAGGAGCCGACCGAGCGCTTCTACGGGACCGACTGCGCGCTGCGCGATCCGTTCGGAAACCCGATCCGCTTCACCCAGCCCCCCGAGGGACCAATCGTCGTGCCGTCGGCCGAGGAGGTGCAGGCCCAGCAGTCCTGACGGCGCGAGCGCAAGTCGGATCAGGCTGCCGGCGCTTAAGGCGAAACCTGCTCAGACCTACTCAGATAAGGCAAAAGATAAGGAGAACGCCCGATGGCAGGCGAGTGCCTTAGCCGTAGCTTGGCTGCATCAACCCAATTCGATCCTGGAGGACCGAGAAATGCACAGCCAGCTCAGCTACACCGCCGCCAAGCTCGAGATCGCCGACCGTCAGCGCCGCGGAGAGCGCGCGATCTCCTGGGGTCAGTTCACGAAGCCCACCCGCTGGCAACGCCGCAACCCGCTCTCGGGACTGGTGAGCTTGTGGCGCACGACGCCAGCGGTCGAGCTGGCCGCCTCGGGCCAAGATGCGGGCTGATCTCGCTCCGTGCCGAGCCATCGGGGTCTGCAACGGCCTGCATCAGGCCTCGTCAGCCCTCTCTCGGTCGGCTGCGCCGAAGCCGAGGGCATGGGCGAGGGAGGCGGCCTCGACACGGTTTCGTACCCCCGTCTTGGTCAGTATGTGCGAGACGTGCACGCTCGCGGTCTTGTCGCTGATCACGAGCTCCGTCGCGATCTCCCTGTTGGTACGTCCCGCCGCCAGTAGCGCCATCACCTCGAGCTCGCGGGCGGTAAGTTCCAGGCGTTCGAGCGCCTGCGCGCCTGACGCCGGTGCGGCCAGCGGGTCTAGCTCGAGCCGCGACCGCGACGCAAAGGCGCTGATCTGTTCGCGCAGAGGCCGCGCGCCGAGCCTGTTAGCGACCTCTAGGGCCTCTCTCGCCAGCCGCTCTGGCTCGCCTCGATCGCCCGCGGCTTGCAGGGCTTCCGCGCGGCGCCAGCGCGCGTAGGCCGCCAGATAGGAATCGCCGAGCTGCTCCCACGCATCCTTCGCCAGCGCCCATGACGTCGGCGAGTCGACACCGGACATGCGAGAGAGCTCGGCCGCCGCACCGGCGCGGCTGGCGGCGACAACGGGGCGCAGCGGGCTGGGTCCGCTGACAGCGTCCAAGCGGGACAGCAGACCCTTGGCGATCTCTTCCTGGCGCGTGCGTTCGTCGCGATCGCCCGGTGCGCGCTGGACCTGGTCGGCGCAGGCGCGCGCGCCGAGTTCGTAGAGCCTCGCCGTCATAAACGGTCGCTCGGCTCCTTTGACTGCCGCAAGGCAGGCAAAGACGGATGCTGCGGCATCCTGGGGCCTGCCCTCCCACAGCGCGATCGTGGCTGTCGCCTGGTTGAGCACACCCACCCACTGCGAGTCGGCCGCGCCCAGCAGCACCTCCCGCGAACGCTCGTAATGGACCGTCGCCTGCTCGAACTCGCCGCGCTCTGCCAGCAGCTGCGCCAGGTGGTTGCGGCACATCGCCTCGCTGAATCCGCTTGGCGCTCGGCCGAGCAACTCCGCCAGCAGCTCGCCTGCCTCGTCCCACCGCGCCAGCCTCAGCAGTCGCGCGGCAATCTCGCCGCGCAAAAAGTCGCCGATGCCGCGGTCGGCGCCGAGCTCGCGCACACGCTCGATGCCCTCCCGGGCCAGCGCGATCGACTCCTCGATGCGCCCCACCTGGTCGAGCGCATCGCTGCCATTCACGTAGGTGCGACCGATCTCCTCGACGAGGGTCATGTCGGTCCCCATCGCCAATGCCTTCGAGGTCGTGGCGAATGCCTCCTCGAACGCGTCGCGTTCGCTCAGCAGAGGGATCATCGTGTTGAGCGCATGGGTCTCGACCGCCGGCGCGCCGACCTCGGCGGCGATGGCGATCGCTTCTTCGCAGCGGGCCTCCGCCTCCGCCGAGCGGGTGCACAGCATCAGCACCTGCCCCTCGGCGGCGAGCACGAAGGCGCGCTCCTTGCTGGGCGGCTGCGCGGGCATCAACTCGACCGCGCGGCGGTACATCGACAGAGCTTCCTGATCGCGCCCCGCCGCCCAGATGTAGCGGCCCAGGCGCTCGTGTGCGAGCGCAGCCGCGACAGGGTCTGCCCGCTCGTCGATCAGCCCGATTGCCCGCCTTGCCAGGTTCGCCGCACGCGCCGGGTCGCCGGCCAGGTGCTCCGCCTCACCGGCGCGCTGCAGCACCTGCGCGTGGGTCAGCGGCAGCTCGGCCAGCTCTGCTCCGGCTGCGTCCCAGATGTCGAGCGCCCGGTCGTAGTGGACGATCGCCTCCGCCAGGGCGCGGGTTGCCTCAGCTTCGATGCCTGCCCGGATCGAAGCCGGTAGAGCCTCGCGCAGCTCATGCGCCGCGTACCAGTGGTGAGCGAGCTCGGCGGCCGCTGCGGCCGAGCCTCCGGCAAGCTCGGGTTGCTCGGCAAGAGCCTCGGCGAGCCCAATGTGGCGCGCTCGCCGCTCGCCGGGCAGCAGATCGTCGTAGACGGCCTCGCGAAGCAGGGCGTGACGGAACGAGTAGCCCATCGAGCCTGAGTCGTGAACAAGAAACTGGCTGTCGACAGCGGCGCGCAGGCCCTCGTTGAGCTGCTCTTCTGAGAGCGCCGCCACCTTCCGCAGCAGCTTGTGGTCCACCTTCCTGCCGGCGACCGCGGCGATCTCCAGCAGCGAGCGCGCGACAGCCGGCAGCCCCTCGACGCGAAGCAGCAGCGCTTCTCGCAGCGACTCCGGGAGCCCGCCCCCGCTGTCGCTCGCAGCGAGAAGCTCCTCGGCAAAGAAGGCGTTGCCCTCTGAGCGCTCGAGGAGCCGCGTCAGCAGCGCCGGGTCAGGCTCGGCGCCGGCGATCGCAGCCACCTGGCGGGCGAGCTCCTGGCGGCTGAAGGGGCGCAGATCGACGCGCAGCACGCCGCCGGTTCGCTGCAGCTCGGAGACGAACGGCTTGACCGGGTGGCGCCGGTGAAGCTCGTCGCTGCGATATGTGAGCAGCAGCGCCAGCGGGTCCTGCCGCGCGTTGCGCAGCAGGAACGCGATGAAGTCTCGCGTCGAGCGGTCTGCCCAATGCAGATCCTCGATCACTAGTAGCAGCGGGGCCTGGCGGGCGGCAGCGGAGATGACCGACAGGAGCTGCTCGAACAGCCGCGCCTGTGCGCCCTCGCCACTATTCGGCTGCTCCTGAGAGGAGTCATTGCTCGCCAGCTCGGGCAGCAGCCGTGCCAGCTCGTCGTGAGGAGAGACGAGCAGCTCCTGCGTCTCCTCTCTGCTGCGCTCCCGCAGTAGAGAACGAAGCGCGCCGATCAGCGGAGCGTAGGGCAACTCGCCCTCTGCGAGCTCGAGACACTCGCCGATCAGGACTGTCATCGCCCGTGAGCGCGCTCGGGCACTCAGCTCGGCAACCAGCCGGCTCTTGCCGACCCCGGATTCGCCCGAGATGAGGGCAAAGGCGCCCTCGCTCGCCTTGGCTTGCCTCAGCAACGATTCCAGTGTCGCGAGCTCTTGCTCGCGACCGATGAACTCAGGGCTCGAGACCGGGCCGGTCATCCAGCGATTATCCGCCAAAGCAATTCAGCGCCGCCCGTCACAGGTTCACCGACCCAAGGCACTCTATGTCAGATGAATGATGCCGACGGGTTCTCAGAGCTCTACAAGGGCGAGGGGCAGGATTTGTTGATTTTCTTGACTCGCCGCACCCTGGATGGCGAGACGGCTCTCGACCTGCTGGCTGAGACGTTCGCCATCGCCATGCGCCATTGGGGCAAGCTTCGAGGACTGGAGCGCGAGCAGCAGCGTGCGTGGCTGTTCACCGTCGCCCGCCGCCAGTTTGGCCGCTACCTGCGACGCGCCCGTGTTGAGCGGCGCGCCACCCACAAGCTCGGGATACAGGTGCCGCTTGTCGATCACGACGACCTGCTGTTGATCGAGCGCCGTGCCGGCCTCGGTGAGTTGCGCTCCGTCCTGGGGCGCGAGCTCGCTCGCCTGAACCCCGACCAGCGCCAGGCGCTGTGCCTGCGTATCGTCGAAGAGCGATCCTACGAGGACGTGGCCGCGCAGATGGGGGTCTCCGAGCAGACCGCCCGTGCGCGCGTCTCGCGCGGCCTGCGCAAGCTCGCCGAAGCGCTCGAGCCCTATCAGTCGGCCTTGGAAGGATCCTCATGAGCGACCGTCCCCGCGTTCTCGATGAGCTTGGCGAAGAGCTCGACCGTGTGGCGCGTAACAACCTCGCTGCCTCCGGCGGTGTGAGGCTTGCGCCGCGCCGGCTGAGCCTTGTGGTGGTGCTCCTGGTGGCGCTTGTGGTTGCCGCTGCGGCCACAGCCGCCGTCCTGTTGATCCGGCAGGGGGCGCCCCTGCCCCCTCCTCACGACCAGGACCTCCGCTCCAGCGGCGTGCCTCTACCGGGCAGCGCCCGTCTGGCCGGGCTCGATGCCCCCGACCCCAACAACTCCAACCCCCCTTGGGATCTGCGCCTCTCACGCACGCGCACCGGCGAGACGTGCACCGCTGTAGGCCAGGTCGTGGGAGGGCGCTTTGGCATCGTCGGCCTCGACCACGTCTTCAGAGCTCTTCCGCTGGGCAGCGTCGACAGCTGCGGCATCGACACCGCCGCCGGCCCCACGCTCGTCGGCGTCCACGACTTCGTCGGCTCGAACGCGTCTCAAGAACGCACTGTGCTCAGCGGTGTGGCAGGGAGCGGTACGCGATCGGTCACCGCCTATGCCACCAACGCGACACCCCGCAGGCTCGAGCTTGGATCACATGGGAGCTTCA
>JASLDD010000060.1 GCA_030151725.1 Solirubrobacteraceae bacterium | reverse complement strand
TGTTCGACCTCCTTGTTGACCTCCATGATCCGCTGCGGGTTGTTCTTGACCGTCTGCACGCCCTCGGGCGTGAGGGTCGAGAGCATGATGTAGGTGGGCATGGCGTTGGCTCCTCCCGGTGGATGGTCTTTCGTGCGCTCCCCGGCGCTCACCGATCGTTGTACCGGATCGCCTCACCGATCGCGACGCAGTCACAATAGAACGAGCCGCTCACCCACGTGCCAATCAGCACAAGCGCGCATAAAACCCCTCTTACCGGGTAAGGTTCCGCAACGGATTTCGAAACGTTGTTGACTATGTCAGCAGCTGGAATGGGGGAGCAAGGATGCGTAAACGCCTCACCTACGCGAACGTGACCGCCACATTGGCGCTCGTCTTCTCGATGAGCGGCGGAGCGCTCGCCGCAAGCCACTATCTGATCAAGTCGACCAAGCAGATCAGTCCCAAGGTGCTGCGGTCATTCACAGCGAGCGAGACGGCGCTGTTCAAGCGCCTGGAGCTGACCGCGAGCGTCGCCCACGCCAACGTGGCGAGCACCTCCAACATGGCCGGACTCGCCGCCACCGCGAACAACGCCACGAATGCCGCCAATGCGACGAACGCCACCAACGCGACCACCGCCGGAACCGCCAACGCCCTCAACGGCGTGAAGATCGTGCGCGGAAGCACACAGACCAACGAACCCGAATCCCAGGGCATCCAACTGGTCGTCTGCCCATCGGGCCTGCACGCGATCGCGGGCGGCATCGAAGACAACGGCAAGACCGAGCAGTCGATCAACGAGTGGTACATCACGAGCAGCGCCGCAGGAGCCGACACCGCGGTCAAGGGCTTCGTCAACAACACCAGCCCCACTGCAAAAGATCAGTTCAATGCGTTCGCGGTCTGTGCCCCGGCGTCGGTCAGCGGGTAAGCGCGCCCACCAACGCCAGTCCCCCGTCCACAGCCTCGACCTCGACCGCGTCCCCGGCGTGGATCTCGCCCTTGAGCAGCGCCAGAGCCAGCCTGTCTGTGAGCTGCTTCTGGATGACGCGGCGCAGCGGCCGGGCGCCGTAGGCGGGGTCGTAGCCGAGGTTCCCCAAGAGCTCGCGCGCGCTGTCGCTGAGAGTGACCTCGATGCCGCGCTCGGCCACCCGTTCGATCACGCGCGCGACCTGCAGGTCCACGATCTCGGTGAGCTCTGCGCGGGTGAGTGACTGGAAGCGCACTATGTCGTCGAGGCGGTTGATGAACTCGGGCTTGAAGTAGTCGAGCAGCGCAGTGCGCATCTCTTCGTCGCCCAGCCCTTCGCCCACGGGAATGTTGGAGGTCATGATCAGCACCGTGTTCTTGAAGTCCACCGTGCGGCCCTGGCCGTCGGTGAGGCGGCCGTCGTCCATCACCTGCAGCAGCGTGTTGAACACGTCCGTGTGCGCCTTCTCGATCTCGTCCAACAGCACCACCGAGTAGGGCCGACGCCGGACCGCCTCTGTCAGTTGACCGCCCTCTTCGTAGCCCACATACCCGGGGGGCGCGCCCACGAGGCGCGACACGGAGTGTTTCTCCATGTACTCCGACATGTCGATGCGGATCATGGCGTCCTGGGAGTCGAACATGAACTCGGCCAGCGCCCGCGCAAGCTCTGTCTTGCCCACGCCTGTGGGACCCAGGAAGAGGAAGCTGCCGATCGGGCGGTCGGGGTCCTGCAGCCCGGCGCGCGAGCGGCGCAGGGCGGTGGCTACGGCCTCGATCGCCTCGTCCTGCCCGACGACGCGTTCGTGCAGGCGATCCTCCATGTGGATCAGCTTCTCGGTTTCGCCCTCCAGCAGCCTGCTCACGGGAATGCCCGTCCAACGGGCCACCACCTCGGCGATGTCGTCCGCGTCGACCTCCTCCTTGAGGAACACCGGCGTGTCGCTCTGCGCGCGCTCGTCCTCGCCGGTTTCGCCTTCGCCGAGCCGGCGTTCGAGCTCGGGGATGTCCTGGTAGAGCAGTTTGGAGGCGCGCTCCAGGTCGGCTTCGCGCTGGGCGCGCTCGGCGTCCATGCGCGCCTGCTCGAGCTGCTCCTTCAGGTCTGAGATGCCCTGGATGGCCTGCTTCTCGCTCTGCCACTGCGCCTTCATGGCAGCCGAGCGTTCCTGCAGCTCGGCCAGCTCGCGCTCGATCGCCTCGCGGCGCTCCGCCGAGGCGGCGTCGCTCTCCTTGCTCAGCGACGTGCGCTCGATCTCCAGTTGCATCACCCGCCTGTCCACCTCGTCGATCTCCGTGGGCAGCGAGTCGATCTCGATGCGCAGCCCCGAGGCCGCCTCGTCGATCAGGTCGATGGCCTTGTCGGGTAGGAAGCGGTCGGCGATGTAGCGGTCCGAGAGCGTCGCCGCGGCGATCAGCGCGTTGTCCTGGATGCGCACGCCGTGGTGGACCTCGTAGCGCTCCTTGAGTCCGCGCAGGATGGCGATCGTGTCGGGCACGGAGGGCTCGCCGACCATCACCGGCTGGAAGCGGCGCTCCAGCGCTGCGTCCTTCTCGATGTGCTTGCGGTACTCGTCAAGCGTGGTGGCGCCCACGCAGCGCAGTTCGCCGCGGGCGAGCATCGGCTTGAGCAGGTTGGCCGCGTCCACAGCGCCTTCGGCCGCGCCCGCGCCGACGATCGTGTGGAGCTCGTCGAGGAACAGGATCACGCTGCCCTGCGCCTCCGAGACCTCGGCCAGCACCGCCTTGAGGCGGTCCTCGAACTCGCCCCTGTACTTGGCGCCTGCGATCAGCGAGCCGATGTCCAGCGCGATCACACGGCGATCGCGCAGCGACTCGGGCACGTCGCCCGAGACGATCCGCTGGGCCAGCCCCTCGACTATGGCCGTCTTGCCAACGCCCGGCTCGCCAATCAGCACTGGGTTGTTCTTGGTGCGCCGCGAGAGCACCTGGATGACGCGGCGGATCTCCTCGTCGCGCCCGATCACCGGGTCGAGCTTGCCCTGCTCGGCGGCCTGTGTGAGATCCGATCCGTAGCGCTCCAGCGCCTCGTACTTGTCCTCGGGCGACTGGTCTGTAACGCGATGCGAGCCCCGCACCTCAGACAGCGCCTGCAGCAGCCGCTCGTGCGTCGCGCCCACGCTGCCAAGCGCCCGGCCCGCCTCGCCCTTCTCGCCGGCCAGCGCCAGCAGCAGGTGCTCGGTGGAGACGTACTGGTCGCCCAGCGATCCCGCCTCGCGCTCGGCCGCGCGGATTACCCCCGTGAGCTCCGAGCTGGGCATTGCCGGAGCGGGCGAGCCCTCAGCCAGCACGGGCAGCGCCGCCAGCGCATCCCCCACCTGTGCGCGCACCGCGCCGGCCTCGATCCCGAGCTTCGCCAGCACCGGCAGCACGACGCCGCCGGGCGAGTCCGCGCGCGGGGAGCCCGCGCCGACGCCGTCCTCGCTCAGCAGGGCGGAGAGCAGGTGCAGGGGCACGACCTGCGGGTTGCGGGCGACTTCCGCCAGCCGGCCGGCTGCAGCGAGCGCCTCCTGGGACTTGATGGTGAAACGGTCGGCTTGCATATGTCAGGACCTCTTGGGGGGCTTCTTGAACGGGGAGCGGGCGTCGGCGGCGCGGACGAGCTCGAGGCCGCCGCGGTAGGGAACTGTCAGCTCTGCCTTGAACGAGCGGCGCACCTGCTCGAGCTCTTCTGCGAGGCGCACCTGCGTCTGCAGCGCCTCGAGCTCCATCTGCTCGATGCGCGAGTGCATGTCTTCGAGCTCTTCCTCCAGGCGCAGCACGCGCTCCACCCCGGCGAGGTTGAGGCCAAGCTCGGCTGTCATCTCCTGGATGCGCCTGAGCTTGTCGACGTCCTCCTGGGAGTACAGCCGGGTGCCCTTGGAGGAGCGCTTGGGCTCGATCAGCCCGCGCGCCTCATACATGCGGAGCGTCTGCGGGTGCAGGTTGGCGAGCTCGGCGGCCACCGAGATCATGAAGACGCCGCGGTCGGTCTCCACCTCGATTCGAGTCACCGTCGGGGCCATGCGGCGGCGCGGTGCCGGCGTGGGTGCGGCGCTGCTGCCGTCCATCCCCATCGCCATCACCCCTTCTCCTCGCTTGCCGACGCCTGCGCCTCGGTGGCCGAAGCGGTGCCGTTGGGGAACAGCCCGGCGCGCGGGTTGTCGGTGCCCATCGACTTGGAGAGCTCCTGCACGGCCTTCTCCTGCTCCTTGCTGAGGTTCTGGGGAACATCGATCACGAAGCGGTAGTGGATGTCGCCCTTGCCGCCACCGCTCAGTTTCGGCGGCCCCTCGCCGCGCAGGCGCTGGACGGTGCCGTGGGGTGTGCCGGGACGCACACGCAGGGTCTTGGTGCCGTTGAGCGTCGGCACCTGCACCTCTGCGCCCTGCAGCGCCTCGGGGATCGACAGCGGCACCTCGACTTCGAGGTTCTCGCCCTTGCGGGTGAACAGCGGGGAGGGCGTCACGTGGGTGATCAGGTAGAGGTCCCCGGGCGGCCCTCCGCCACGTCCCGGCTCGCCCTTTCCGGCCAGGCGGATGCGACTCCCGTCGCGCACGCCGGCGGGGATGTTGACGCGCAGCTTCTTGACCGTGCGCACAGCGCCGCTGCCCTGACAGGTGGGGCAGGGATCCTCGATCACGGTGCCGGCGCCGCCGCAGCGCGAGCAGGGCTGGGAGATGGAGAACATGCCCTGGCCCTGGGTCTCGATGCCGCGTCCCTCGCACTTGGGGCACACAGACGGCGTGGTGCCGGGCTTGGCGCCGGTGCCCCTGCAGGTGGGGCAGCTGGCGTGCATGGGCACCTGCAGCGGGATCTGGGCGCCGGTGACTGCCTGGTCGAAGGTGATCGACACCTGCGTCTCCAGGTCAGCGCCCTTTTCGGGTCGCGGCTTGGTGCGCACGCGTCGCCCGCTGGCCGACCCGCCGAACAGGTTGGACAGGATGTCGCCCATGGAGGAGGCGTCGAAGTCGAAGTTGCCAAAGCCGCCGAAGCCGCCGTCGGGGCCGGCGCCCGTGGTGAAGGGTCCGGTGCCGCTGTCGTACTGCTTGCGCTTCTCGGGATCGCCGAGCACGTCGTGGGCCTGCGATAGCTCCTTGAAGCGCGCCTCGGCGTTCTTGTCGTCGGGGTTGCGGTCGGGGTGGTACCGGCGCGCGAGCTTGCGGTAGGCCTTCTTGATCTCCTCGGCGCTGGCTTTCTTGTCGACCCCGAGCGTCTTGTAGTAATCGGGACGCGTTGCCATGTGTGTCCTTTCCAGCTACGCCGCCACGACCACGCGCGCGGGGCGGATGATGCTCGCACCGAGCCTGTAGCCGGGCTGGTAGACCTCTACGACGGTCCCGCTGGGCTTGCCCTCGACAGGCTGGGGGGCCATGGACACGGCCTCGTGAAGACCTGGGTCGAACACCTCGCCGGCCGGCGAGAAGGACTCGATCCCGGCTCGCGCAAGCGCGGCGCTCAGCTCGGCGCGCACGAGGCGCACGCCTTCGAGCAACGGGTCGTCCTGGGCGGCGGCATCCATCGCGCGGTCGAGGTTGTCGAGCGCCGGCAGCAGCTCCTTGGCGAGGGCGCTCGTTCCGCGCTCCTGCGCAGCGCGGGCCTCTTTGGCGACGCGCTTGCGGTAGTTCTCGAAGTCGGCCTGCGTGCGCTGCGCCAGCGCCAGGTACTCATCGCGCTGGGCCGCCGTCTTGACCAGCTCGCCGTGTGCCCCGAACGGGGTATCGAGGTCGCCCTCGAGCTCGGCCGCGCCGTCGCCGTCCTGGTCGTGCACCTCCTCGCCGGCTGCAGGGGCGCCGTCCCCCGGCGCGGTGGCGCCGGGGGGTGACTGCTCCTGCTCGTCTGCGAAGCGCTCCTCGGAGGGAGGCACGGGCTGCTCGTCGATGGTCTGCTTGATGTCTGTCATCGGGACCTAGACCTTGGGCTCGTCGACGACCTCTGCATCCACCACGTCCTCCTCCTCGGAGGAAGCCGCGCCGGCGGCTGCGTCGCCGTCGGGTGCGGCTCCGTTGCCGGCCGTGGCGGCCTGCTCCTGAGCGCGCTGGTACATGGCCTCGGAGACCGCGTGGAATGCCGTCTGCAGAGCCTCGGCCTTGGCGTTTATCGCCGCGGCGTCGTCTGCCTCGAGCACCTCACGGACCTCCTTGATGGCCTCCTCGATGCGTCCCTTGGAGTCGGCGTCGACCTGGTCGCCCAGATCGATGAGCTGGCGCTCCGCCTGGTAGGCGGCGTTCTCGGCGTTGTTGCGCGCCTCCGCCAGCTCGCGTGCTTTGCGGTCCTCCTCGGCGTGAGACTCGGCGTCGGTGACCATGTTCTTGATCTCCTCGTCGGAGAGGCCCGAGCCGGCCTTGATCTCGATCTTCTGCTCCTTGCCCGTGCCAAGGTCCTTGGCGGAGACGTTGAGGATGCCGTTGGCGTCGATGTCGAAAGCGACCTCGATCTGCGGGATGCCGCGGGGCGCCGGCGGGATGCCGGTGAGCTGGAACTTGCCGAGCGACTTGTTGTACTGAGCCATCTCGCGCTCGCCCTGCAGGACGTGGATCTCGACCGACGGCTGGTTGTCCTCGGCCGTCGAGAAGACCTCGCCCTTGCGGGTCGGGATGGTCGTGTTGCGCTCGATCAGCCGCGTCATGACACCGCCCTTGGTCTCGATGCCGAGCGTCAGCGGTGTCACGTCCAGCAGCAGCACGTCCTTGACGTCGCCTGCCAGCACGCCCGCCTGGATGGCGGCGCCGACGGCCACGACCTCGTCGGGGTTGACCCCCCGGTGAGGCTCTTTGCCGGTCAGCTCTTTGACCTTCTCCTGGACAGCCGGCGAGCGGGTCATGCCGCCGACGAGCACCACGTGCTCGATCTCCTTGACGCCCTTGCTCTTGGCGTCGTCGATCGCCTGGCGCACCGGCGCAACCACCCTGTCGAGCAGGTTGGATGTGAGCTCGGCGAGCTTGGCGCGGGTGAGGCGCGTGTCGAGGTGCTTGGGCCCAGA
>JASLDD010000254.1 GCA_030151725.1 Solirubrobacteraceae bacterium | reverse complement strand
GCCGATGCCATCGAACAGGTGCCGCGCTCGCGCCCCTTTGAGGACATGGCCGAGCTGGAGAGCATCGCTGTCCCCACTGTCATCGTCGCCAGTCGCGACCAGGCCGACCCCATCCACCCGCTGGCCGTGGGCGAGCGCTATGGCGCCACCATTCCCGGGGCGCGGCTGGTGGTCGAGGGGACGGGGCCTCCACCGCAGTCCCCGATCGCGTGGCAGGGCGGACAGCTGGCCAAGCTCATCGATGAGCTTGTCGTTCTGTCTAGTACGTGATAACGTACGGTCGTATGCCAGTACGCGATTGGGACGGGAACAGCTACGACCGCATCTCGGCCACCATGGAGGCGCTAGGGCGCGACGTGCTCGAGCGGCTGAAGCTGAAGGGCGACGAGCTGGTCATTGACGCCGGCTGCGGCTCTGGGCGCATCACCGAAGCGCTGATCGAGCGCTTGCCCGAGGGGCGGGTGATCGCGCTGGACGAGTCGCCTTCGATGGTCCAGGCCGCCAAGCAGCGCCTGGGCTCCGAGGCCGACGTGCGCGTCATGGACCTGCTCGAGCTTCACGTGGAGGAGCCCGTGGACGCGATCCTCTCGACCGCCACCTTCCACTGGATCAAAGATCACGAGCGCCTGTTCTCAAAGCTCCACGGCGCCCTGAGCCCGGGCGGACAGCTCGTGGCGCAGTGTGGGGGAGAGGGCAACATCGATGTGCTGCGCGGCAACGCCCGGACGGTCATCGAGCGCGAGCCCTACGCGTCGCATTTCGAGGACTGGTCGCCGCCCTGGCATTACGCCGGGCCGCAGATCACACGCGAGCGGCTGCTCGCGGCCGGCTTTGCCTCGGCGGAGTGCTGGCTGCAGCCGGCACCGCGCCAGCCGGAGGCGCCGCGCGAGTTCCTCTCCACGATCGTCCTCGGCCCGCACGTCCAACAGCTTCCCAAAGAGCTGCGCGAGCCGTTCATGGACGACGTGCTCGAGCTGCTGGGCGAGCCCGTTGTCGTGGACTACGTGCGCCTGAACATCGACGCCGTGGCGTAATCAGACGTTATCCCCGACGACTGCCGCCTCGGCCGCGCCGCTGAGCAACGTCGCGTAGCGCCCGCCCAATGCCAGCAGCTCGTCGTGATCGCCGCGCTCCACGATCCGACCCCCATCCAACACGAGGATCTGATCGGCGTCGCGAATCGTCGACAGGCGGTGTGCGATCGCGATCGTCGTGCGTCCGCGTGCCAGCTCATCCAGAGCGTGCTGCACAGCGCGCTCGGTCTCGTTGTCCAGCGCCGAGGTGGCCTCGTCGAGGATCAGCACCGGCGGGTTTCTAAGCACGGTTCGAGCAATTGCCATCCGTTGCTTCTCACCGCCCGAGAACCGATAACCACGCTCGCCTACCGGAGTGTCATAGCCGTCCGGCAGCGATGAGATCAGCTCATGGATCTGGGCTGCGCGCGCCGCATCTTCTATCTCCTCATCGCTCGCCTCCGGGCATGCAAAGCGCAGGTTCTCGCGGATCGAGGAGTGAAACAGGTAGGTCTCCTGCGAGACCAGCCCCACGGTGGCCGCCAGCGAGGACAGCGTCACATCGCGGATGTCCACCCCATCGATGCTCACGCACCCCCGCTGCGGCTCATATAGGCGAGCCACCAGGTAGGCCAGGGTGGTCTTGCCCGAGCCCGTCTCGCCGACCAGCGCCGTGCGCGTGCCCGCCGGGATCTCAGCGTCGATCTCCTGGAGCGTCCACGGCGATCCCTCCGCGTAGCGAAACCACACGTCGCTCAAGCGCACGTCCCCGCGGACAGCCCGAAGAGCGCGAGCGCCGGGGCGCTCCACGATGTCGACAGGCAGGTCCAGGTACTCGAAGATGCGGCCAAACAGCGCGAGCGAGGTCTGCACTTCAAGGCCCACCGACAACAGCGACTGAATTGGGAACAACAGCCGCGTCTGAAGCGTTGTGAATGCGACGACCGTGCCGATCGAGATGGCGTGGCCGCCGGAGGTGTTGTCCAGGCCCGCGAACAGGTAGACGAGCGCCGGCATGATCGCAAAGCTCATCTGCACCGACGCCATCCGCCAGCGCCCCGCCATCCGCGCCCGCACCTCCAACTCGGCCAGCTCCTCCGACTCGTTGCCAAAACGTTTCACCAACTCCGGCGAGCGACCCATCGTCTTGCCCAGCAAGATGCCCGACACCGACAGCGACTCCTCCACCAGCGTTGACATGTCAGCAAGGCGGCTCTGGCGCACAGACTGGATGCGCCTGCGCTCCTCGCCCACGCGCCGCGTCAGCCATACGAAGAACGGCAGCAAGAACAGCGAGAAGGCCGCCAGGCGCCAGTCCAGCAGCAGCATCGCCACCACCACCGCCACCACCGTCGTGACGTTCTGGACGATCGATGTGGCCGTCGAGGTGACCACGCGGTCCACTCCGCCGATGTCGTTGGCTATCCGCGATTGCACCTCGCCTGTGCGCGTGTGCGTGAAGAACGCCAGCGACATGCGTTGCAGGTGCGCGTACACGGCCGCACGCAGGTCGTGCATCACACGCTGGCCCACTTGGTTTGAGATCCACGTCTGGGCCACGCCGATCACGCTCGTGATCACCGACAGCGCCACCATCCCCGTCACCAGCTCGATCACCAGCGTAGTGTCGTGTTTGGGGTAGGCCACGTTGATGAATTCCCGCAGCAGGAATGGGCTGATCACACCCAGGCCCGCCGACAGGAAGATCAGCGCCAGCAGCGAGCTCAGGCGCGTGCGGTAGGGCGTGAACAGGCGCCTGATCCGCTTCAGCGACACGGGCGTCGAGGGGATGTCCTCGGGGCGCAGCGGCGCCGGTGGGCCGTGACGCCCGCTGCCGGTGCGTCCCTGCGCGAATGGCTGGCTGCTCACGAGGCAACTCTAGCTGCCAGAACTGCCCACCTTGCCGGCCTTTAGTTGGGCTGGAGAGCAGCCGAGCGCCATCACGCCTCGCTCAGCTACCCTCGGAGTGTCATGGCGTCCGCCCCCGTTCGTTCGCTGAGCGCTTCCGAGACGCGCGTTCTGGGTTGCCTGCTCGAAAAGCAGCGCACCACACCCGACGCCTATCCTCTGTCGCTCAACGCGCTGCGGCTGGCGTGCAACCAGTCGACCAATCGCGAGCCCGTCCTCGACTACGACGAGGCCGTCATCCGCGATGCCCTTCACCGCCTCGAACGTCGCGGACTGACGCGACTGGCGAGCGGCGCCGGGAGCCGCACAGCCAAGTATCGCCACCTGTTGGCCGAAGCCCTGCCCATGGACTCAGGTGAGCAGGCGGTCGTCTGCGTGCTGATGCTGCGGGGCCCGCAGACTCCCGGCGAGCTCAAGCAGCGCACCGAGCGCATGCACGCGTTTGCGGGCCTGGACGGCGTTCACGAGACCCTCGAGCGGCTGATCGAACGGGGGCTGGTCGAACGACTCGATCGCCGCCCCGGCCAGAAGGAGGAGCGCTACACGCAGCTGCTGCAGGACGATGAGCTCAGGAGCGAGACGGCGACTACGGCGAGCGCAACGCCGAGCCCCCGCTGGGACTCGAGCTCGCAGGCCCTGGCGAGCCCGCATGTCTCGGTAGGCGCGCCCGCAGACGGAGACCTGGATACCGCGCCGACCCCTGAGCATCGCTCTCCGATCGAGGATCTGTACGAGCGCGTGCAGCGTCTGGAGCGCGAGGTGGCCGAGCTGCGCGCCCAAACGCGCGATCCTGTGGGTGAGACCCCCTCATGAACACAACCCACCTGATCCTTGCCGCGTCCTCCGACACCGCCACCGGCGTGGGCATCCCGCTTGCGCTGGCCGCCGGTCTGGTGTCGTTTCTCTCGCCCTGCGTGCTGCCTTTGGTGCCGGGCTATCTCTCCACGGTGATCGGCGTCACACCGGCAGATCTCAAGGGTGGAGTGGGGGCGCGGCGTGTGCTCGTCCCGAGCCTGCTGTTCATCTCGAGCTTCTCCGCCATCTTCATCCTGCTGGGAATGAGCGCCACGGTTATCGGCTCGAGCCTCAATGCCCACAAACACCTCCTGGAGCAGGCCGGCGGCGTGGTGATTGTGCTGATGGGCGTGATCTTCCTGTCGACGCCCTTCGTGGCCATGTTCAACCGCGAGTGGCACTCAGAGAAGCTGCTGCGCTTGGCCGGACGCGGGGGGCCATTGGTGGCGGGGGCCGCCTTTGCGATCGCATGGACGCCCTGTACGAGCATCACCCTTGGCGCAATCCTCACCCAGGCGGCCATCTCCAACTCGGCCGCTCACGGGGCGCTGCTGCTCGCCTTCTACTCGCTCGGCCTTGCCATCCCGTTTCTGCTGATCGCGCTGGCGTTCGAGCGCATGACCTCAGCGCTCACGATCGTCAAGCGCCACTTCCCCGTGATCATCGCCACGGGCGGCGCCGTGATGATCGTGCTTGGATTCCTGATCCTCACGGGGGAGTTCACGATCCTCAACGCCCACGCAAATGAATTGCTCCAGGGCACGGGGCTCGAAGTGTCGAATATCTGAGCAGACGGGGTGGACAGGCGCTGTGGTTCATCGTGATTCCCGAGCTGTTGTCCTTTTGTAGGAGTTCGACGGATAGAGACCAGCCGGCGACGTGAGCCTGCCAGACCGTTACCGCGCCCGTGTCGTTGCAGTCTCGCGTGTGCCAACGACACCGCGCCGCTCCCGATAGCGCCGTTCCCAAGCCTCCTGGTTGCGCTTGGCATCGAGCACGAAGGGGGAGAGCCCAATGGCCTTGACTATCAGCCTGTTGAGCGTGGCCCAGGGGTCCGGCAGTGGGCGCAGCACATCCACGAACAGCACCACGCGCGTCTCGTCGGTGTCGTTCCAGACCTCGTGGTTGAAGGTGTCGTCGAAGACCATGCTCCGACCGGCTTGCCAGTGGCGGATGTCCTCGCCCACGCGTATCCGACAGGCTTCGGCGTCCTCGGGCACGATCAGCCCGAGGTGGTAGCGCAGCACGCCCTTGTAGGGGCCGCGGTGGGCGAGGATGTGCTTGCGCGGCGCGAGGATCGAGAACATCGCCGTCGTCATGCCGGGTATCTCGCGCATGAGCGCCGCCGTGCGGGGGCACATCTCGACTCCGAGCTTGGCCTGGAAGCCGTAGCCGTAGAGGAAGAAAGTCTTCCAGCGGTCGTCGTCTGTGATCTCGATCTGGTCCTTGGAGATGTCTTGGAAGTTGGGCAGCGCCTCGCGGTCTTCGAGCACGCGCTCGAGCTCCTCGCGGATGACTTCCCAGTTCTGCTCCACGTGCGCAATCCAGGGGAAGCGCTCGCTGTCGAAGAAGGTCGCATCGCCGACGAGCGAGCGGCGTCCGATGAAACGCTCGATCGGGGCCAGGATGTATTCGCCCATCGTGATCGTCAGCTCGACGGTGCGCTCCCACAACGTCTTCTGCGTCATGGCAATCTGCCTCCTCTACTACTAGTTCTACGCCTGCTCCAAGGCCAGCTTAGTCTCAGCCGGCGAGGAGCACCGGGACTTCGTAGGCAGCAAAATGACGGTCCGCTGTGAGGATCGTGAGCCCTTCTCGGCGTGCCTGCACGATCATCATGCGGTCGAAGGGGTCGCGGTGATGCAGGGGGAGGGCGGCTAGATCCAGGCCGTGATCGGCCGTAAGCCCGAGTATCTGCGTGCCGCTCTCCAACACGTGCTCGCGCAGGCCCGAAGGGAGGCGAAGCTTGCCCGTGGCTGCCTTGATGCCGATCTCCACGAACGAGACCACGCTCACCAGCAGCTCGTCAGCCGTCTTGATTGCCTCCGTCGCGCTACCGATCAGATCCAGTCGTCCCTCTTGCCGCCAGATCAGGATGTTGGTGTCGAGCAGAAGCCTCAATGGAGCTCCCAGTCTTCGTCCATCTCGGCGAACATCTGATCCAGCTCCTGCTCACTGAACTCGGAGTCCTCTGAGATGAGGATCTGGCCCGCCATCGCGCCGGCCCCGGCCAGGAACTTCTCGCCGGGGGTCATCTCCCGCTCTACACGAACCAACCTCGCCACCGGGACGCCATCGCGGGCGATCTCCACGTCTTCACCCGCCTCCACACGCGCGAGCAACTGCGAGAGATTGGTCTTGGCCTCGCCGACATTGACCCTCATGCAATCCACGGTAGCAAGCTTGGTCAAGGTTGGCCAACCAAATTATGGAAGGTTGTCCCGTCCACCTGTTCCGACAGCTCCGCGTTCAACGGGACGGCCAGCCGGCCATCGCTTCACCGTCCGTATTGCGCGCCGCGACCTTCGGTGCATGCACCCGCCAGGAGCGAAACAAACGTATAAGCCGATCCACCCCGCCGAGCCTTCTGCAACGACCCGGCGGGTGTGAATCAAGCGAGAATTGCTTAGGCGGCCTCGCGCAGTGCTGCCAGCTCAGGAGACT
Organism: Solirubrobacteraceae bacterium; assembly: GCA_030151725.1. Taxonomy (GTDB): domain Bacteria; phylum Actinomycetota; class Thermoleophilia; order Solirubrobacterales; family Solirubrobacteraceae; genus Palsa-744. Next base: position 30,527 of record JASLDD010000254.1, on the reverse strand, counting down.
CTGCGAGCTTCTTCAGCGCGCGCTGCTCGAGCTGGGATGCACGCTCGGCGGAGAATCCGAGTCGCTTGCCGATCGCGGTGAGCGTCTGGGGCTCCTCGCGGCCGGTGCCAAAGCGCAGGGTCAGCACCTTGCGCTCTGTTTCAGGCAGCTGCTCAATTGCACGGTGCACGATCCGCTCGCGCTCGTTGTCCCAGGCCGTCTCCTCCGGCACCTCTGCGTCGGAGGGGAGCAGGTCCCCGAGGGCGGTGTCACCGTCCTCGCCGATCTGCTGGTCGAGGCTCACGAGAGCGGCTCGTTGGTGGCGAACCTCTTCCACCTGCTCGATCGGCAGGCCGGTCTCCTCGGCCAGCTCCTCGAGCGTGGGCTCGCGACCCAGGCGCACCGACAGCTCGCGCTCCACACGGCCCACCTTGCGCGAACGCTGGGCTACGTGGACAGGCAGGCGGATGGTGCGTCCGGAGTTCTCGAGGCCGCGCTGAATCGCCTGACGAATCCACAGGGTGGCGTAGGTCGAGAAGCGAAAGCCCTTGCGCCAGTCGAACTTCTCGCTGGCACGGATCAGTCCGAGCATGCCCTCCTGGACCAGATCGCCCAGGGGCAGGCCCTGGTTCTGGTAGCGGCGGGCGTTTGAGGCCACGAGACGTAGGTTGGAGTTGACGAGCAGTTCCTTCGCGTACAGGTCGCCGCGCTCAATCCGCTTCGCCAGGTCGATCTCCTGGGCGGGCGTGAGTAGGGGATAGCGGCGCGAGTGCGCTAGAAGCTGGTCGACAGCCTCAGGGATGAATGTGTCGGCTGAGCCGACTTCGATGCGCTCGATGGGGCTGTCCAGCCGCTCCGGAGCAGCGACCACCTCGCTCTCGGCGACGTGCTCTGCGTCCTGTGCAGCGGGCTCTGGGTCGAGCGTTAGAGTTGAGTTTGCGGGGGAGTCTGACATTGGCAACCTTCTTAATCCGATGCTTGGAGTCGGAATTATACGCCTCGATAGTTGCGTTGTCAATTATCTTCGAGGAGAGCTATTCCTGGATGCTCGTTCGACGCTGAGTACGCCCACACCTGCCTTGCAGATCACAAATGGGACTTCCCGATCGACAGGTCCCTAAAACCCTCTAAGCGGGCAAAAGGAGCGTTACGAGGCGCCTGGGACCGTATCGACAGCCTGCTCCGGGTGCTGAGCGACGGGAGCTAAGCTCGGCAGATGACCATAGACCTCTCATCCAAAGTAGTCGCAGTGACCGGCGCCTCATCGGGCATCGGCGAGGCCACAGCGCTCGCCTGCGCCCGTGCCGGAGCCGCGGTGGCCCTCGCCGCACGCCGTCTCGATCGCATCGAAGCGCTCGCCGCGCGCATCGTCGACGAGGGTGGGCGCGCGATCGCCGTGGCCACCGACGTCAGCGATGAGATCCAAGCCCGCCAGTTCATCGAGCGCGCGCACTCGGAGCTGGGTCGCCTGGACGTGCTCATCAACAACGCCGGCGTGATGCTGCTCGGCCCGATCGAGAACGCTCCGACAGAGGAGTGGCGCAGGATGATCGAGGCCAACGTCTTCGGAGTCCTCTATTGCACCCACGCCGCGCTGCCCCTCATGCGCGAGCAGGGTGGCGGGCACATCGTCAACGTCAGCTCGGTCGCCGGCCGAGTGGCCCGCGAAGGCTCCGGCGTCTACAACCTCACGAAGTTCGGCGTCGGCGCCTTCTCGGAGTCATTGCGCCAGGAGGGGGTGGACATCGGCGTGCGCGTCACCCTGATCGAGCCTGGCGCCGTCGCAACGGAGCTCGCCGGCCACAATCGCCCCGAGGTGCTCGAGCAGATGAGCAAGCGCTTCGCCGGCGTCACTAGGTTGCAGGCCGAGGACATCTCCAACGCGATCCTCTACGCGATCGGCCAGCCGCCCAACGTCGCCATCAACGAGGTGCTGATCCGCCCCAGCGGGCAGAAGGGCTGAGCGCGTCAATGCCACTCGGTCGTGCGCCAGTTGTCAGTCGATGACTCCGGTGCCAGCCACTGCGGCAGGCCCAAGTCCAGGCGCTCACCGAGCGCGTTGATGTAGGGCTCATAGGAGGCCCGCATCCGCTCCAGGCGAGCCTTGATCGTCTCCAGGTCCGTGGCCGCCTCCACGCCCACCTCGGCCAACTGCCGCAGCATCTCCTCCAGGTCCTCCTGCGGCAGGCGGTCCACCGCCGGCTCGAGCGGTTCGACGTGGAAGCTGTAGCTCAGGTCGACCACGGCATGGCGCGCGATTGCATACGTGAAGCGCGCCGCATCGACAGTCCCGGGCGGCGCCGCAGCGATCGTGAAGGCACATGTATCGAGCAGCGTGCAGACCGCCGACAGCCAGTTCTGGTTTACGTGCTGGGAGCGGAAGTAGGCGAGCACCGGATAGGCCAGGTGGGTCTCCATCAGCTCCGCCACCCACATCTCCCAGCTGCTCAGGTAGCGGTTGAGCGCCGGCCAGCCGTCGCGCTGGGTAGAGCGGATGACCAGCCGCCCGGCGCTGGGCGGCGAACCCGCGCGGGCGTCGAGCTGGGAAACGGTGGCCTCGCGCCGTGAGAACGCCTGGTAGAGCGAGGGCAAATAGCCGATCACGATCGCCAGCACAGCCAGGCCGCTGCCCGCGTCGATCACCTGGATAGCTCTGGCGAAGGTGCTTTGTGGAGCGAGGCTTGCCGGGCCGTCGGTCGTCATGGTGGCAGCGCTGAAGTACAGGTCGTTGCCGAAGTTCACTGCGTGGCCGTCCATCAAGTGCGAGCCGGCCGCCCATTGCAGGCAGGCGTAGCCCAGCATCAGGGCCGCCACCCACAGCACAAGATTGAGCAGCAGTCCGACCGGCCCGTAGACGCCGAGCATCGTGTCGGCCGCCTGCTGGGGCAGCATGCGCGCCAAGCGCCTCCATGGACGCCACGCGTAGTTGAAGACCGAGCGCACGATCCGTGGGTCGCGCTTGACGCGCCGCGGCAGCAGGAATGCGACGAAGATCTCAACCGCCATCAGCAGCACGAGCGCCGCTCCGAGCAGCCCTACGAGGACGTGAATCAAGCTTTGAGCCCGATGTCGATGAGCTCGCTGACCGCGTGGTCGACCTGCAGGGTCGTGTGGTCGAGGCCAAAGCGCTCGCGCAGCATGCTCTCCATCTCACGGCGAGCGCGGTGGCAATCGCAGTCGGAGCCCACGAGCACATGCGCGGAGAGCGCTGGAAAGCCACTGGTGACCTCCCACACGTGCAGGTCATGGACCTCCACCACACCCTCCCGTGCCACGAGCGCCCGGCCGATCGCCTGCGGGTCGAGGCCCTCGGGCGCCGCCTCGAGGAAGACGCGCCCCGAGGCCTTCACCAGCGCAAAGCCCGAGCGGATCATCAGCCCGGCGATCAGCAAGGAGACCAGTGGATCGGCTCGCTGGAAGCCACTCACAAGGATCACCCCGGCGGCAATTGCGGTGCCGATGAACCCGTAGAGGTCGGTGAGGATGTGCTGGAAGCTACCTTCCACGTTGAGGCTACGGCGGTTGGCCTTGGCGAGAGTCCAAGCGGCCAGAAGGTTGACGAGGACACCGATGAGCGCCACCGCGAGCACCAGCCAGCCGCGTACGTGAGGAGGGTCGAACAGCCTGCGCACGGCCTCATAGGCAACGAATGCCGCCAGGATCAGCAGCGTCACCCCGTTTGCCTGGGCGGAGAGGATCTCAACGCGCTTGAGGCCGAACGTCATCGCACCCCGCGCGGGGCGCGCGGCCAGCCGCAGCGCCACCAACGAAAGTCCAATTGCGCCGGCGTCAGTGAGCATGTGGGCGGCGTCTGAAAGCAGCGCCAGCGAGTGTGCAATCACCCCTACGGCGAGCTCGACGGCCATAAAGCCGAGGATCAGCGCGAGCGCCACCGCCAGACGTCCCCCGTCGGCGTCGTCGGCGACCGCATGACTGTGACCAGCGTGGCTGTGACTATGTTCGGGGTGCACGCGCTCACCATACGCCGTGTATCGGGGGCGATAGGCAAGTCCGTGGGCGTTCACGCCGCTGCTCCCCCATCTAGGCTCCAGCGATGACAGCACCAGCCGACGGGGAGCATGCCCTCAACCAGCAGCGCACCACGCTCGTCTCAATCGCCGTGGCAGCACTGCTCGTCGCGATCAAGCTCGGCGTCGGCTTGGGCACCGGCAGCTTGGCGCTGATCTCGGCGGGGATCGAGTCGAGCGGAGATGTGATCGCCGCCGTGCTCACGTTCTTCGCCGTGCGCCTGGGGGGACGTCCGGCCGATCGTGGCCATCCCTACGGACACCGCCGGGCCGAGAATCTCGGCGCGCTGGGCGAGGCCGCGATTCTCTTCGGGGGCGGTCTGCTCGTTGCGGTTGAAGCCGTCAGGCACCTGCTGGACGGTGGACACGCTCCGCACATCCACTGGTACCAGTTCGCCGTGATTGCGGTGGCCATGGCGCTCGACCTGAGTCGCACGAGCGTCTCGCTGATCGCCGCCCGCCGCTATGACAGCCCAGCGCTTCGCTCCAACGCATTTCACTTTGCCGCTGACATGGCCGGCTCGCTGGCAGTGCTCATCGGCTTGATCGCCGTGGACGCGGGCATGCGCCAGGGCGATGCCCTGGCCGCGCTGGTCGTGGCAGCGATCATCCTCGCGGCGGCGCTGCGGCTGATTACCCAGAACGCCAACGTACTGATGGACTACGCGCCCACGCAGGCACGAGTGGCGGCCGAGCGTGCGATCGCAGAGCTCGGTGCCGACATCGAGCTCAGCCGGTTGCGGCTGCGCGAGTCAGCCGGGCGCTACTTCGCAGACGTTGTCGTGAGCGTTCCTCCTGGACAGGCCGTCGTGGAGAGCCACGGCGCCGCCGACATGATCGAGGATGCCGTGGAGGCGGCGCTGCCGGGCAGCGACGTGGTCGTGCACGTGGAGCCTCGCGACAGCGGCCTCGACCTGCGTGACCGGGTGCTCGCGATCGCCCTGGCCGAGCCGCTCGTAAAGGAGGCCCACGACATCACCATCTTTGAGCAAGGGAGAGCCGCGAGCGTGTCGCTGCACCTCAAGTTCCCCGCCGAGCTGGGCCTGCGGGAGGCCCACGAGGTGGCCGAGCGCGTCGAGCGGGCGATCGGCGAGCGTCCCGGCGTGATCGACGTGCAGACGCATCTCGAGCCCCTGGAGCTTCCGCTGAGTGCTCAGCCCGCCGATGAGAGCGCCGACTCTCGGACCATGCGCGCCGTCGAGCGCCTCGTGCGCGAGCGCACGGGAGCGGATCCGCTGATGGTCAAGCTGCTCGCCACCGACGCGGGACGGGTGCTGTTCCTCACGCTGGCCGTTGGCGCCGAAGAGTCGCTCGTGGGAGCCCACGAGCTGGCGGGCGAGCTCGAGGACGCGCTGCGCCGACGCATTGAGGGCATCGTCGAGGTGATCGTGCACACCGAGCCCTAGGGACTCGAATCTCTTCTTTCCGGTGGGAAGGATCCCGCCACAAAGGCATCTAGCAGGGCGTGCACGTAAACCAAAGACCCGGGAGGTCACGGTGAGACACACGCTCACGCTCGCAACCGCCGCCATTGCGCTGATCCTGCTCGCAGGCTGCGGCTCAAGCTCCTACTCCGCGTCCTCTGGCTCCACGGCCGCCGCTACGACTGCCAGCAGTGCCAGTAGCAGCACCGCGCCCGCCGCGGCAGGCGCATCCGCCTACGGCCACAGCGCCGCGAGCGCCACGACCTCGAGCGCTCCGGGAACGGTGATCACGACCAAGCACAGCAAGCTCGGCACGATCCTCGCCGCCGGCCCCAAGAAGCTCACGGTGTACCTGTTCGAGGCCGACAGGGGCGGGCACTCGGCGTGTTCGGGCGCGTGCGCGAGCGGCTGGCCGCCCGTGACGAGCGGCGCGGCACCCACTACAGGCGCCGGGGTGAGCGCAGCCGACCTCGGCACGATCACGCGCAGCGACGGCACCAAGCAGGTCACCTACAAGGGCCACCCGTTGTACTTCTTCGTCAAGGACAAGGATGACGGCGATGCATACGGGCAGGGCAGCAAGGCTTTCGGCGCAGACTGGTACGTGCTCACACCCAGCGGCAACAAGGTGGATGACGACTGATGAGACGACGCCCAGACTGTCGTCACCTACGGCTCATCGAGGGGGGCCGCGGCGGCGAAGAAGCCGCTGATCAGGAACCCAAGCAGAGCGAGAACCCCGAGCAGATGTGCCCAGCCCGCTTCAGCGATGCTCAGAAAGCCAAAGCCCGCGAGCAGGCACACGACAGCCAGGCGGGCGAGCAGCCCACCGGCTGAGGCGGAGAGGAGCGACCCGGCGCCGGGTCCGCGCATACCGGCGCCGGCGCTCGCGCCGTGATCTAGACGCCCTTTGAGCACAAGCCGAAACAGCAACGCAAGCGAGGGAAAGAGAATCACGCCACCGCCGATCACCGCCACGATGAGCGCCACGAGCGTGTCGTGGGGGGCGGCTGCTGCGCGCACGCTCAGACCCGGCAGCAGCGTCGGGCTCTGGGCGAGCGCCCAGCCGCCTATGACCGCCGCGACGGCCAGCGAGGCGGTGTAGCGGGCGAGCTCAAAGCGCCGGCGCCTGACCAGCTCGAGCGTCAGCGAGCCGGCGAGGATTGAGGCGATCAGCGCGCCCAGCGCCGCGCTGTGTAGCAGACGGTGAAACAGTCGGTGCACGTCCGCGTGTAGAACTACGAGGCCGGCGATTGCGAGCGCCCCGGCGATGACACCGGCTCCAAGCGCGCGCCGTCGAAAGCCCGCCTCCAGCTCGCGCTCATCCAGACGGGCGGCGTCCGCCGCGAGGAACACGGCGGCGAGGTAGGCGGAGGTCGCGACGGCGAGCACGCCGACGAGGATTGGCGTGGGGGCGAGCCAGCTCGAGAAGAGACCGCCGGCTGCGTTGCCCACAGGCACGCGCCGAGACGCGATCGCGCCGATCATGGTCCCCAAAGCGAACGGCGTGAGGATCGAGGAGACCGCGAACACGGCGTCGATCGGGCGCTGCTCGGCCGCGCTCTTGGTGCCCGCGCGCAGCGCATAGGCGGCGCCGCGCAGGATGATGCCGATGGCGGCGATGAAAAGCGGGATCGAGAGCGTGGAGGCGATCGCGCCAAAGGCGCGCGGGTAGGCGGTCCAGAGCACTGTCAGCACGAAGATCAGCCACACGTGGTTCGCCTCCCACACCGGCGCCATCGAGTCGTGCGCGTGGTCGCGCACGCGCACGCCCGTCTCGCCGCCGGCCAGCAGCTGCCAGAAGCCGGCGCCGAAGTCGGCTCCGGCGAGCACCACGTAGAAGACGAGGCCCACCAGCGCGAAGATCAGCGGCAGCTCGTAGAGGTGCATCGACTCAGCTCGCCGCCGCTGAAGGGGAAGGGGGTGGTGCGTCCATCGGCATGCGCGCCAGGCGGCGCAGGATCCACACGACGCCGCCGGCCACGCCCACGTAGACGAGCGCCAGGGTGGCGTAGCCGACCGGTATGCCACCGGCGCCTGTGACGGCTTCGGAGGTGAGCATCACCTTGTAGACCACCCACGGCTGGCGCCCGACCTCGGTGGTGACCCAGCCTGCGATCAACGCCACCACGGATGCCGGCCCGGCGAGCACGAGCGCGCGGTAGAACCACACCCACTCGGGCAGCCGTCGGCGCCTGAAGCGCACGAGCAAATAGACGACGCCGAGCAGCGCCAGCAGCGTGCCAATGCCGACCATCAGCTGGAAGGACACGCGCACCACGTTGACGGGCGGCCGGCGAGCGATGGGGACCGTGTCAAGGCCCTTGACGGTGGCGTTGGGGTCGTGGAAAGCGAGCAGGGAGAGCAGTTTGGGGATGCGGATGCCGTACTTGACCTGGCCCTGTGTGTACCACCCGAGCAGGTGCTCGGGCGCGCCCTTGGTCGTGGCCTGCAAGCCCTCAATGGCGGCGAGCTTCACCGGCTGAGAGGTGGCGATGTCGCGCGCGGCCCAATCGCCGATCAGCACCTGCACGGGGGATGCCAGGGCGGCGATGGCCAGCGGAATGGCAAGCGCTGTGCGCTCATAGCGACTCCAGCGCCCCCGCAGCCGCCCAACGGCGTAGGCGCCTGCGAGCAAAAAGCCGGTGACGATGTAGCCGGCGATGTACATGTGCACGAGCTCGGGCCACAGGAAGCTGTTGCCGAACAGCGCCGCCAAGGGATGCACGTCAACGGCCCTACCGCCCACCAGATGAAAGCCCGACGGATGGTTCATCCAGGCGTTGACCGCGATCACCATCAGCGAGCCGGTGAAGCCTGAGATCGCGATCGGGATGCCGCTGAGAAAGTGCGCGCGCGGGGACAGGCGATCCCAGCCGTAGACGTAGATGCCGATGAAGATGGCCTCCATGAAGAAGGAGAAGCCCTCGATGGCGAAGCCGAGGCCGAAGACGCTGCCGAAGGTGGCCGTGAACTCTGGCCACAGAAGGCCCATCTCGAAGCTGAGGATGGTGCCAGTGATGACGCCCACGGCAAACAGGGCGGCCATGACGCGCGTCCAGCGCCGGGCGAGCGTGCGGTAGAGCTCATCGCCCGAGCGCAGGTACATCCACTCGACGAACAGGATGATGGCCGGGAAGGCGATGCCGAAGCACACGAGCGGGATGTGCACGGAGAACGACAGCGCCTGCATCTGACGGGCCTGCAGCAGATATGCCTGATGCACCGGCGTCACCTTCAACCGGTATAGACGATCCTCGCCCTCCGGGGGTTGACACCCCCGCCGCTACTTCTCAGACAGGCGTCTGAGCATCTCCAGGGCCTCGGCGAGCACGCGCTGCTCATCGGCGGAGAGATCCTCGGCGATCGCCTGCGCGAGCCAGCCCTCGCGGTGGCGGCGGTCCTCGTGCAGGATCTGCAGGCCGTGGGCGGTGAGCTTGACGAGCATCCGGCGCCCGTCGGCGGGGTCGGCGCGGCGCTCGATCATGCCCTCGCCCTCCATCTCGGTGACCGTCTGGGCCATCGACTGCGGACGCACGCGCTCGGCGGCCGCGAGGTCGCCGATCGACATCTCGCCCTGGCGATCCAGCCGCCCGAGGACAGCGGCCTGGGAGAGCGAGAAACGGTGCTCGGCGCGCAGTCTGCGGACGAGATGCCCGAGCACGAGGCGCAGCTCGCTGGCCAGGTGGGAAGTGTCGACAGAGCTTGCCACGGGCAAACTATAACCGGATAAAGGCAGGGAAACTGTGCAGGTTTCCTGTATAATTATCTATAGATGGCGATCGACGTGAGAATCCCGGCTCCGCGCACCACAGGGGCACCCGAGAACGATCGCTACAAGTGGATAGCGCTCTCCAACTGCACCTTGGGTGTGCTGCTGGCGACGCTCGACGCGTCGATCACGCTGATCGCGATGCCGGCGATCTTCCGCGGCATTCACCTGGACCCGCTGACACCCGCCAACAGCTTCTACCTGCTGTGGATGATCCTCGGCTTCCTGGTCGTCTCGAGCGTGCTGATCGTGAGCCTGGGGCGGCTGGGGGACATGTATGGGCGCGTGCGCATGTACAACCTCGGCTTCGTCATCTACACGATCGCGTCGCTGTTCTTGACGGTCGACTGGATGACAGGTCGCTCCGGCGCCATGTACCTGATCGCGTTTCGCGTCGTGCAGGGCATCGGCGCGGCGTTCCTGCTGGCCAACGCAGCCGCGATCATCACGGACGCGTTCCCCGCCAACCAGCGCGGGATGGCGCTCGGCATCAACAACATCGTGGGCGTCAGCGGCATGTTCGTCGGCCTGGTCCTCGGCGGCGTGCTAGCGCCGGTGGACTGGCGCCTGGTGTTCTTGATCTCGGTGCCCGTCGGGCTGTTCGGGACGGTGTGGGCGTATCTGAAGCTCGAGGAGCGCTCCAAGCCGCGGCGCTCTCGGGTCGACTGGTGGGGCAACCTCACGTTCGCGCTGGGGCTGATCCTGATCATGGTGTCTGTCACGTACGGCATCCGCCCCTACGGCTCGAGCCAGACGGGCTGGGCCAGCCCGCGGGTGCTGGCGCTGCTGGGCGCGGGACTCGCGAGCCTGATCGCGTTCGGCGTGATCGAGGGCCGGGTAGAGAACCCGATGTTCCGCCTGCCCCTATTCCGCATTCGCGCGTTCACGTTCGGCACGCTCTCCACGTTCCTCTCGGCGGTGGCGCGCGGCGGGCTGATGTTCATGCTGATCATCTGGCTGCAGGGCATCTGGCTGCCCCAGCACGGCGTCGACTACGTCGATACGCCGCTGCGCGCCGGCATCTACATGCTGCCGCTGACACTCGGCATGCTGATGGCGGGGCCGACGTCGGGCTACCTCTCAGACCGCTTCGGCGCGCGTCCGTTCGCCACAGGCGGCATGCTCGGCACGGCGCTCAGCTTCTTCCTGCTGAGCCTCTTGCCGATCGACTTTCCGTTCCCGGCGTTCGCGGCGATTCTGCTGATGACGGGCATCTCGATGGGCCTGTTCGCCTCGCCCAACAGGGCGGCCGTGATGAACAGCTTGCCGCCTGGAGACCGCGGCGCGGGCGGCGGCATGAACCAGACATTCCAGAACTCCGCGCAGGTGCTCTCGGTGGGGATCTTCTTCACGCTGATGATCCTCGGGCTGTCCTCCAAGCTGCCCCACACGCTGGCCTCGGGCCTGCAGGCGCACGGCGTCTCGGCGGCCGCGGCACAGAAGGTCGCGCACATCCCGCCCGTGTCGATCCTGTTTGCGGCCTTTCTCGGCTACAACCCGATCGAACACCTCACGGGCGCCCACCTGCTGGCAAAGCTCTCGCCCGCCAACCACGCGGCGCTGACGGGTCGTTCGTTCTTCCCGCACCTGATCTCAGGGCCGTTTGAAGCGGGGCTGCACGAGGCGCTGTGGTTCTCGATCGTCGCCTGCCTGATCGCAGCCGCGGCATCGCTGATGCGAGGCGGCAAATACCAACACAAGGAGGAGCAGCATGCGCGTTGAGTGGTTCGGCCAGTCCGCGTTTCACCTGAGCGCGGGGGAGGCCACCGTGGCGATCGACCCTTTTATAGACATGTCGCAGATAGCCGCAGCCCGCGGAATGCAGTTCGACTACCCGCTGATCTCGGGCGTGGAGGCCCAGCTGCTGCTCGTCACGCACGAGCACGGCGATCACAACGGCGTGGATGCCATCGCAGGCGATCCCGCGGTCATCCGCTCGACAGCCGGCACCCTGGAGTCGCCCATCGGCGAGGTCGTCGCGATCTCATCCGAGCACGACGAGCAGGCGGGAACGGCGCGCGGCCACAACACGATCTTCGTGTTCGAGCTGGACGGCCTGCGCGTGTGCCACTTCGGCGACTTCGGCCAAAGCGAGCTGCGCGAGGAGCAGGCAGCGACGATCGGCAAGATCGACCTGCTGATCCTCCCCGTGGGGGGCGGCCCGACGATCGGCGCTGAGCACGCAATCGCGATCGTGCAGCGCCTCGCTCCGCGGTGGATCGTGCCGATGCACTACCGCACCGCACGCATCAACTTCCTGGAGACGGCCGATGAGTTCCTCGAGCGCTCCGCGAATGTCGAGCGCCTGTCGAGCAGCCACTTCGAGACCGGTGAGCTGCCCGCAAGCGAGGCGCCGCTCGTGGTTGTGCCGGCGGCACCCTGAGGAGCTGCTCACGGGAAGGATCCTGCCCCGGCGGGGTCTCGTGGGGGATGACCCCTAACGCATGGAGGATCCAACCCGTGAGCTCCCAAGTTCGTCCCAAGCATCTGTCCAAGTCGCTGATAGGAGCGTTTGCCGTTGTGGCGCTGCTGTTGGCGGGCTGTGGGAGCTCGTCGAGCTCTTCTTCGACCTCAACGCCGGCAGCAACCCCTACGACCTCGTCGAGCTCAACGACTTCCTCGGCGCCGGCAGCCAGTGAAGGAGCGTCGAGCACCCTGAGCGTGGCCGCCAATCCCGAAGGTCAGCTGTCGTTCGACAAGACCACCCTCAGCGCCAAGGCGGGCAAGGTCTCGATCGCGTTCACCAACATGTCATCGGTGGGCCACAACATGACCGTGGAATCCTCCGCAGGCAAGGTCGAAGGGGCGACCCCGACGTTCGAAGGCGGCTCGAAGACCGTGACCTTGAACCTGAAACCGGGCACCTACAAGTTCTTCTGCTCGATCCCCGGGCACCGCCAGGCGGGGATGGAAGGCACGCTGACGGTGAAGTAGCCCGATGGTAGGGATAAAGGGTGCTCAGGCTTTGACTTCGACGATGTCGCCGAGCCTGAGCATCCCGAACACCCGCTGGGCGGTTTCGATCGGGAGCTCCACACAGCCGTTTGACTGCGGAGTGCCGTAGGAGGACCGGGGATAGCCGTGAACCGCGTCGCCGCCGTTGAAGTAGTTCACCCACGGCACATCCGGCGCCACATATTTGGTGCCATCGGGGTCTGTGCCGGTCATCGTGGTGGAGACCAGGCGCGAGTAGATCGGGAAGATGCCCTGGGCGGTTTCAGCACCCGGCACGCCTGTGTTGGCTGGAGTGCTCAGCACGACATGGTCGCCGTGGTGCACCTCGAGCGTCTCGGGGATCGACTCCGACACCGACACCCATGTGTATGGATCGGGGTTGCGCCGGTTGGCACTCAGTGCCGACAGCAGCGAGTTCCAGGTGTCGCGATTGGGTTCGCCGGTCGCTTCCAAGCCATGCTCTGACTGATAGACGGTGAGGGCTCCACGGGTCGTCTCATCGAGCTGACCCAGGTCCACGGCAGGTGCGTTGGAGGGGTGGGGGACGAGCGCCCCACGGGGCGGATGGAAGGCATGCACGGCGGCTTCGTGGCGGCTCTCGGCGCCCGCGGGGAGGCTGACGCTGTAGCGCGCCCTGAACGTGGCCCCGAGGTAGCCAAGCTTGGCGAGCGCCTGCTGAGCACCGGCGAGCGGGGGGCAGGCGACATTCAGGCCGACCGTGCGCCGCTTGCCCAGGGGGGCGTGCCCAGTGGACGTGGTGCGCGACCAGATCGTGAGCGTGTAGCTCGAGCACGGCTGCAGGGTGGAGACCGGTGTGAAGACCTCTGTGTCGCCGACCACGCTCCACGAGCCCGCCACCTCCGGGCGCAGGGTAGGCGGGGGCGAGCCGGCGTCCACGGGCGCTCCCAGTGTGACGACGATCGGGTCGGTGCCGTTGGCGATCGCGTGGCCGGGCACGGCGGCCAGCTCTGTGGGCGGCAGCGCGGTGGTGGCCGGCGCGGTCGGTGTGCTCGCAGTGGCGGCGCTCGCCGAGCGCGAACCCAACAGGTTGCTGTTGCGCGCGAGCGCCACTGCCACGGCGCCGGTGAGTAGCAGCACGACGGCCACGCTGACCGGGATCAGCCAACGGCGACGGGCAGGCTGGTGGGCCGAGCCGGGATCGATCTCAGTCATGAAGCCTCACTTTGAACATCAGGCTAACGCATGCAAACCCGGAAACTGCAGGTTTGGACGCACGGCTCGCGACCCGGCCGTGGGGAGGGCCGGCCGGAGGGTCGGTGCTCGATTGCCGCCGAGCCGCCAGTCTCTCCTCATGTGCTGGTTCAAGCGAATAGTTCTGCTTGTCGGATTCGATGTCCTGGGATAGGCTGCCGGGAATCCGGCCTGACGGTGCTTGCGGGGGAGCCAGGCTCAGGCTCGACATTCACCAAAAGGAGGGTGTTATGACTGTCTTTCACCGCGGGCTGGCGCTCGCCTGCAGTCTTGTTGCCATAGTCGCGCTCGCTGCGTTCGTGTTTGCCCCGGCTGCGGGCGCTGCACGAGTGGGGAGCACCTATCTGGCACTTGGCGACTCGCTCGCATACGGCTACCACGCCGCCCAGTTCAAGAGTGAGCTAGAAACAAAAGGCTTTGTGGAACCGGCGACGTTCAACGACGGCTATGTCGATGACTTCGCCGCCACGCTCAAGCTCGTCAACCCCAAACTGCAGACCATCAACGACGGCTGCCCGGGGGAGACCAGCGAAACGTTCATCAGCGGCTCCGGCATCCCCGGATACTGCGCCGGCGGCCCCACAGGATCGCCGTTCCCATACGCGTTCCTGCACCACCCCTACACGCCCCACGCCTCGCAGCTCGCGGATGCGCTGGCGATCCTCAAAGAAAACCCCAACGTCAGCCCGATCACGCTCGACATTGGGGCCAACGACGTACTCCAGTTCCTGGCAAGCAAATGTGGCTTCCCGGCGACGTTCACGTGCAGTCCCGCCGAAGTGGAAGCCGAGTTCGGGCACATCGCGGGGAACGTCTTCTCGATCCTCTCGCAGTTGCACGCGGCAGCTCCGAAAGCGCAGATCGTGCTCATCGGCCTCTACAACCCCTACCCGACCGTGCTGCCGGCGCCGGGCGGAGACGCGACGACGGCGGCGCTCAACAACGCGCTGGCGGGCGTCGCGGCGGCGATCCCCGGGGCCAGCTTCGCCAACCCCGAGCCGCCGTTCAACACGTCGATCGTGACGCATCTCCCAGAAAGCACCGATCTGGCGACGATCTGCTCATTCACGGCGATGTGCCCGGGAGGCACGTTCAACCCGACGAGCCCCAACGCGGACATCCATCCCACGAAGCTCGGCTACGGCGTCATGGCCGGGGTCGTGGGAGTGGACTTCGCGATGCACTGAGGACCCGGATCGATGGCGATCTCGCGCTGAGCTTGAGGGCCGCTCGTTCTGAGAGCGGCCCTCAGCCTCGCCAGCAGGCCACAGGACCCCTCGACGCAGGCAGACCGCACGCACTGAACCGTCAGGTGGGCGCTGCAGACGCGCCTCGCCCGCCACGTAGCGGCTAAAGGAATAGTTCGTGATAATAAACCGTCCAAGGTGACCGATAGACCAGCCTATTTCTTGAGTTACGCGCGCGCGGATCGCGGCGGTGGACCACCGGGAGAGATCGAGCGCTTCCATCGAGATCTCTCGAATGTGGTCTCCCAGCGCTTGGGCTGCGACGGTGACTCTGGCTTCCTCGACACCACGGGGATCGAGCCGGGCACCTCATGGACAGCAAAACTGGAGGAGGCCCTGCGCACAACGCGGGCCTTCATTCCAATCCTCTCGCCACGGTATTTCGAGCGTCAGTACTGCGGCAAGGAGTGGGCCGCCTTTCGCCGGCGCCTTTCTGAGCAGTCCCCTCCACCTCTGATCCAACCGATCTTGCTCAGCCAGCGCATCGATATCGATCCGATGCCCCCTGCCGTAGGGTCCATCCAGCTCACCCACGACACCTATCCCGAGTGCTACCAAAGCCGTGGACTGAGCTATTTGCTCAGCGTTCCCGCCGCACAGAACGACTACTGGGAGTTCGTCCATGCGTTCGCCAATGTGCTCGTGTCAGCGTTGCGCGCACATGAGCTCGAGCCCGCGGACGCGATTCCGCCACTCGCCGACGTTCAGAGCATCTTCCACGACCCCGCGACACAAGAGCAGATCGTCGACCTGAATGCGCCACCTGGACGTCGCCTGTTCGCTCAGTTCATATACGTGGCCGCAAAGCAGACAGAGCTCGCCGAACTTCGCAGCGAGAGGTCCGCATACGGTGATGAGGGCGGCCTCGACTGGCAGCCGTATTACCCCGACCTGGATCTGGAGATCGGAATGCTTGCTGCAGAGGTCGCGACCAACGAGCGCTTCAGATACGAGCCGCTGCCGCTCGATGCTCAGTTGATCACCAGGCTGCAGGACGCCGCGCAGAGAAACAAGATAGTCATCGTCGTGGTGGACGCGTGGACCGTTCGCCTTGACTCCTACCAATGCCTGATGAAGGAACTCGACGGTCGAAGCTTTCCAAACTGCGTCGTCATTATTCCTATCAACGAGCGAGATCCGGAGACGACTCAAAGCAGGCACGATCTCTCGACCGTGATAGAAGCGACCTTTGTGAATCGGGCGCTATCAGCCGACAACGATGCCTTCGCTCCATGGATACAGACGCCAGAGGCGCTCCGAGCAGAACTCGCGGCCAAGTTGACGAGCGCGAAGCTACGTGTCATCAAGACTGACGCCGTGGTGCGTAAGGCACGGGGCCTGAACCTAATTACCTCCCTACCAAAGATCGACGCCTCGCCCATGGTGTAAACATGGTCAATACGGTCGATGACGAAGGCTCAGTCATCACGTTCTACTCGTATAAGGGCGGAACGGGACGATCGATGCTGCTGGCGAACATCGCATGGATACTTGCGAGTAACGGCAATCGTGTGATCGCTGTCGACTGGGATCTGGAGGGGCCGGGACTCCATCGGTACTTCAGCCCCTTCCTCCCCGACAAGGAGATGACGGATACCGATGGCGTGATCGATTTTGTCCTCGACTTCAGTGTCGCAGCGGCCACCGCCAGCGACTGCGGTGAAGACAAGCCCGAGTGGTATGCCTCCTACGCCGATATCACGCGCTATGCGACGCGCCTACTGTGGGACTTCCCACGTGGAGGCCGGCTCGACTTCGTTGGAGCAGGCAGGCAAGGCCCGTCCTACTCCTCTCGCGTGACCGGCTTTCAATGGGAGGGCTTCTATGAGAGCTTTGGCGGCTCTGCCTTCATAGACGAGGCGCGACGCGTCATGAAGCAACGCTATGACTACGTATTGATCGATAGTCGGACAGGCGTCAGTGATACCTCGGGCATATGCACAGTCCAGCTTCCCGATGTACTGATTGTCTGTTTTACGCTGAACAACCAGAGCATTGAGGGCGCCTCTGCTGCGGCTCATTCCATCCAGGCACAACGAAACAACTCGCTTCTGCTCCTGCCAGTGCCAACTAGGATCGAGAATGCCGAGAAGGACAAGCGCGACCTCCGTCGCATGAATGCGATGAGCCGCTTCGGCCCCCTGTTGCAAGGCACGAGCGAGCGCGAGCGCATGGCGTATTGGGACGATGTCAGCGTGCTCTACGAGCCCTTTTACGCCTATGAGGAGGTCCTCGCCGCATTCAGGGACGAGCCGGGCTCGCCGTACACGATGCTCGGCTCGGTCGAACGGCTTACGAAGTGGATGACAGGTGAACGACTCGAAGCGGTACGGGTCAATCCTCGGGAGCGGGCGTTGATACTCGCGGCTTACGAGGGCAGCACGCCTTCACAGGGGGAAGGACCGCCCGCCGCCGGCAAGGGCAGCGTTTATATCGCCTATCGGCGGCAGAACATTGGGGCGGTTCGCCATCTCTTCGATCAGCTCTCGGCTTCGCTTGGATCGGACCGCGTCGTGATAGACAGCGGAATACTGCCAGGCGATGATTTCCTGCGCAGCATTCAGGAGGCGATCGAGGCCGCCGACGTAGTGTTGGCTGTTATCGGACCCAATTGGGCTCGCACCGATCCAGATGACTTCGTCAACATCGAGCTGACGTCAGCACTTGCCGCAGGACGACGTGTTGTGCCGGTTCTGATTGAAGGCGCCCAGATGCCAATGCCATCGGAGCTTCCAAGCTCGCTCGAGGGGCTTATCACTCGACAAGCGGCTGTTCTCTCTGACTCACGCTGGAACTACGATGTAGAGCGCCTTCTGGCGGCAATTGAGGTCGCAACGGCGCGCCAGAGCGACTTCTATCCCCTGGCAGAGGATTCGTCCGCCTCAATGCTGGCCCCGAGCGCGGCGAGCGACGCCGTGATCGAACGGGTCCTGCAAACTCGGCGAATCAACTACATCGCCATTGGCGCCGCTGTTGTCTCAGTCGCGATCAGCGTAGTTCTCATTTTGGTGTCACTGCTGGGCCATCTCTAACGCAGGCGTACTTGGGGCGCTTGTCTTAGCACTGGCTCACTCCAAATAAGTGAGGATCTCCCTCAGCGGAGCGCGCTCAGGCACGCGCTGCTCCTGCACCGGATGGCCGAGGTACAGCACTCCCACGGGAGTCTCGGCCGGGGGAATGCCGAGCACCTGTCGTCCGGCGGGGGTGTCGAGCAGCGGAACCGTGCGCCAGTAGCCGGCGAGGCCCCGTGCGTGTGCCCCGAGTAGGACGATGTAGGCAGCCACAGCCGTCGCCAGCAGGTCCTCGCGGTCTTGGGCGGCATCTCCGCTCTGAAGCGCGGTCACGGCCACAAGCGTGGGGGCGCGCTTGAGCTTCACGGCCGAGCCCGGCTGATCGATCTCCGCGAGCTCCATCAGCCGCTCGCGCGTACGCTCCCCGATCACGCGAAACCGCCACGGATTGGTCAGGTGATGGTTGGGAGCCCACGTCGCCAGCTCGAGCAGCTCCTCGAGCACCTCGGGCTCGACCGGGGCCGGCCCGTAGGCCTTGTGCGTTCGGCGGGTGCGGATAGCCTTCTCGACGTCCATGCCACAACCCTAGAGGTGCCAGGCGTTGCCGTCCCGCTGCCCAGATCGTGTGATGTGAGTTGAGACTCGCCGAAATCGTCGCGATCGCATTCGCGGGCATGGCGGCTGGGACGATCAACACGGTCGTCGGCAGCGGCACGCTGATCACGTTCCCGGTGCTGCTCGCGTTCGGCTATGCGCCGGTGACAGCCAACGTGTCAAACACGATCGGCCTGGTACCCGGCTCGGTGTCGGGAGCGATCGGCTATCGCCGCGAGCTCAAGGGCCAGGCGTCGCGAGCTGTACGTCTGGGCGCGATGTCCCTGTCGGGCGGCATCACGGGCGCGGTGCTCCTGCTCGTTCTCCCATCCTCGGCCTTCAAGGCGATCGTGCCGGTGTTCATCGTGGTGGCGCTGATCCTCACGCTCGGCCAACCACGCCTGGCCGCGCGGCTGGCCAAGCGCGAAGTCGACCTGGAGCGCGGTCGCACAGGCAAAGTCGCAACGCCGCTGGCGGTCTATCTCACGGGCGTCTACGGCGGCTACTTCGGCGCTGCGCAGGGGATCCTGCTACTGGCGATCCTTGGCGTGGCCCTGACCCAGGATCTACATCGCACCAATGCCCTAAAGAACGTGCTTGCCGGCCTCACCAATGGCGTGGCGGGCCTGTACTTCATGTTCGCGGCGCACGTCGACTGGGGCCCCGCGGCGCTGATCGCCGTAGGCTCCATCACGGGAGCCCAGCTCGGTGCTCGCTACGGGCGCAGACTGCCTCCGGCGGGGCTGCGCGCGATCATCGTGGTGGTGGGCGTCATTGCGATCGTGCGTTTGCTCGTCGATTGAGCGGGCAGCGATGCGATCAACAGTTAGGAGTCGACGATGGGCGGTAAGCATGGGCAGGCACACGCGGACGCATTGGTCGTGTTCGGAATCACAGGCGACCTTGCAAAGAAGATGACGTTGCGCTCGCTGTATCGCCTCGAGCGACGCAAACTCCTGGCCTGCCCCGTGATCGGCGTGGCGGTCGAGGACTGGAGTGTGGAGCGTCTGCGCGACCATGCGCTTGAATCGATCAAGGCCACCGGCGAGCAGGTGGACGAGAAAGTCTTCAAGCGCTTTGCCAAACGCCTGCAATACGTGAGCGGCGACTTCGAAGCGCAGGAGACATTCACGAGCCTCGCGGGCAAGCTCGGCGATGCCAAGACGAGGGTGTTCTACCTGGAGACTCCTCCGTCGTTGTTCGGGACGGTCGTCAAGGGGCTGAACAGCGCGGAGCTGCTCGGCGGCAGTCGTGTGGTCGTGGAGAAGCCCTTCGGCCACGACCTCACCTCAGCCAGGGCGCTGTCAGCTGAACTGCACCGCTATCTGCAAGAGCCGCAGCTCTACCGGATCGATCACTTCCTCGGCAAGATGGGGTTGGAAGAGCTGCTCTACCTGCGCTTTGCCAACTCGATGCTCGAGCCGGTGTGGAACCGCAACTACATCGACTGCGTGCAAATCACGATGGCCGAGAGCTTTGGAGTCGAGGATCGCGGCCATTTCTATGACCCCGTCGGCGCGCTACGCGACGTGGTCGTCAACCACCTCATGCAGATGCTGGCAGCGGCCGCAATGGAGCCGCCGGCGGGCGGCGACCCAGAGACGATAAAGGACGCCAAGTTCGCGGTATTCCGCTCAATGGGGGATGCCAACCCCGATGAGTATGTGCGCGGCCAGTACAAGGGCTACCGCGAGATCGACGGCGTGGCGGCGCGATCGAGCACCGAGACATACGCGGCTTTGCGCCTGGAGATCGACAACTGGCGCTGGGCCGGCGTGCCGTTCTTCATTCGCACGGGCAAGCAGCTGCCGATCACCCAGACAGAGCTGCGACTGATCTTCAAGCGTCCGCCGCGCCTGGGGTTCATCGACGAGTCGCGCAGACGGCCACAGCCAAGCCAGATCGTCGTCAAGGTCGATCCCGCGACGGGCGTGAGGATCGTGCTGGACGCCCAGCGCGCCGACCAGCCGGGCGCGCAGCCGATCGAGCTGGACATGGAGTTCGCGCAGGAGGGAGGGGAGGGGGCAACGCCGTATGAGGTCCTGCTGCATGCAGCCCTGGAGGGCGATGCGACGCACTTCACCCGCGAGGACAGCGTGGAGGCGTGCTGGCGGATCCTCGGGCCACTGCTCGAGAAGCGCCCGCCCGTTCGCCCTTACGCCAAGCGCTCGTGGGGGCCGGCGGCGGCAGATGAGCTGACGAAGGGCTTCGGCGGCTGGCATGCGCCGTGGGTGGCGCCCGCCTGAGTCTCGGCTCAGTGCAGGCGCGCGATGAACGTGTAGATCACCATCGCGCTCACGAGCACCACGAAAACCCGCAGCACCCACAACCCGAGAACGGCTGACGAGCCGAGCGTGGCCCGTGCCACAGGACGGAAGGTCTCGGCCACCAGTTGGTCGCGCTCGAGGTGCATGATCAGCTCCTCCTCCTCATCGTCGGCGTGATCGTCGTGGAACCCGCCTACATCTTCCCGCGGCGGTGTTGGACGATCGGCGTCTCCAGCTCTCATGAGATGACGTGGATGGTTTGCAGGAAGGAGTCGATCCCGTAGGCGGCTCCACAGAAGCCAACGAACAAGATCACGATCAAGCCGACGATGTTGGTCGAGCGGCGGTTCACCCATCGCCCCATCAGAGCCCCGTCGTTGGCGAGCGCCATCACGAACACGAGGCTGACTGGTAGGAGGACCGTGGCCAGGACGTTGGCGTTGAGCGCAATCGAGAGCAGCGGCGCGCCGGGGATCAGGATGACGAGTGCGGCCAGCAGCGAGACGCCGGCGTTGGCCGCGTAGAAAACGGCCGCCTCGCGCGGGGAGGTGTTGAAGCTGTGCGAAGCGCCGATGCATTCACCGGCTGCATAGGCGGTACTCGCGGAGATCGTGAGGATCGCCACGGCTCCTGCCTCGATCAACCCGAGGGCAAACACGGTTCCCACAGCGCCGCCGGCAACGTGCGAGAGCGCCGCCGGAAAGCCCGCACCGGCGAACCCCTGGATGCCTGAGCCGTGATGCAGCAGGGCGGCACCCGCGACCAGTGCACCGATACCAAATATCGAGGCAAGGACAGCGCCCAGCGCCGTGTCATAACGACCGTGACGCACGTCTTTGGGCGTCATGCCCTTGTCGGCTGAGGCGCTCTGCTGGAAGAAGATCATCCACGGCGTCACCGTCGCGCCGATCGTGGAGGCCATCAGCAGGAGCAACGTGTTGAGGCTCCCACCCGGAAGAGGCGTGAAGGAGAAAGCGCTAGCAATCGAGCCGACGTCCGGCTTGACCAAGATGGCCGCCACCAAGAAGAGTCCGTTGAAGATCGCGATGCCGAGGACGGTGCGCTCCCAGCGCCAGTAGCGACCGCCGCTGAGCGTGAAGAGGACCAGGACAAGGCCAAGGGCTACAGCGACGCCTGCGCCGAGGTGGAAGTAGGCAAGGCCCACGCGGATGGCCACGAACTCGGCGATCAGGGTGACGAGGTTGGTGAAGCAGAGATCGGCGGCTCCGAACCAGCCCCACACGCGCCCATAGCGCTGCAGCACAAGCTCGCCGTAGCCGCGGTGTGTGACGGCACCGACCCGCATGCACATCTCCTGAACGACAAAGGCCATCGCGAACAGGATTGGCAGGACGGGAATGAAGAAGCCGAGGCCATATTGAGCGCCGTCGGACGCATAGCCGATCATGCTCGGGCCGTCGTTCTCGCCGAGCATGGCGAGGATCCCTGGTCCCACAAGCAACCACAACAGCCGCCAGCGCCGGTTCTCGTAGCGAGCGCGGTACACACGCGAGCGGTCCTGCGAGCGAGCGTTGTCCTCGTCGCTTAGCACCGGCTGGTGCAGCAGGGGGGAGGCGGCCACTTCAGGCGTGCTCAATGGCGACTCCCTCCTCGGCGGCCACCGTTGACTCGACTTCGACGCGCATCGCGCCTGCAAGCTGTCCGCCGATCGCATGTTCGCGCTCGCCGAAGAGCACGAACAGGGGCCCGCCAAAGGGCTGTCGATCGCGCACCAGGAAGCGTTCACCGGGGGCGATGCCGCGATCGGCCAAATAGCGGAGCATCTCCGGATCGGAATCTGAGACGCGCACGAACAGCCCCTCATCGCCGGGCTCAAGGCTCTCCATACGCGCTGTCGCCGGCTCGTCGAGCTCGAGGTCGGCGGTCGGAATGGGGTCGCCGTGCGGGTCGACGGTGGGATGTCCGAGCTTGGCCGCGATCAGCTCCTCGAGATCCTCTGAGATCACGTGCTCAAGCACCTCAGCCTCGGCGTGCACGCGATCCCAAGGCATGCCCAGGGCGTCCGCCAGGAAGCTCTCGAGCAGCCTGTGATGGCGGATCACCTCAAGGGCGATCCGTCGCCCATCCTCCGTCAGGCGTACGCCCCGATAGGGCTCATGGGCGGTTACGCCGAGCTCTACCAGACGTTTGAGCATCGCCGACACCGAGCCCGGCGTGATCGCCAGGCGCTCGGCCAGCGCGTTCGTCGAAACGGGCTCTGTGCCACGGGATTCCAAGGAGAAGATCGCCTTGGCGTAGTCCTCAACGGCCGGGGTGCGAGTCACGTCCTTGCTTGCCATAGCTTCAGAGTATGGCACACCAAAACTTTATTCCTTGCAGGCATCAAAATCGAATGCGGCACCATAGACTTCGCGACGAGCAACCGCGCCCGTGCCCGCGCCCGCGCGTGAGCCGCGGACACAGGGCCGTCCGTCGTGTCATTCACTCAGACAGCGCTGTGACACCATGGCTATACAGCGCCCCGGGAGACATGTAGCCAACGCGGCTGTCCAGGCAGCCGGCCGGACGGGTGGGTCCGGCCTCGACTCAGCCCGGTGACTTGGCGTGGCGCCCGCTGGACCTCTTGGCGTCGGGCAGACGATTGACGATCGTCTTCACACGCTTGCTGAGACGCGCCAGCTGGGCGCTGTCCTCTGCCTTGGTGGGCTTGCCGGCGGCAAGGCCCGAGGCAGTCCGCTTGCTCTGGATGGCAGCGACGATGGCGTCGATGAGGCCGACTTCAGACTTCCCGGCGGTGGAATCGGCGATTTGGGCGAGCGTTTTTCCCGAGCGCAACTCGCTACGCAAATGCGCCGAGGAGAGACCTAGGTAGTTGCGCACCGCAGCGTGAGCCCCACGCTCATCAGCTATCCGGGCCGCGCCTGTGCCGGTAAAAGGCTTGTTGACCTCGGCACTGATGTGCTTTGCCAGGCCCGCTGCAGTCTTGGAGAGCTCTGTCTTCCTGACCGCCACGAGCGCCTGGACGAGGCCCGCCTGGGACTTGCCGGTGGTCGCTTCGGCGATCTGGGCGAGCGTCTTACCCGACTGAAGCTCGCTCTTGAGCTGCGCCACGGGGATGCCGAGATAGCCGGCTGCAGCGTCCAGCATCCGCCCGACGCGTCGGTGCTCGGAGCGTCGCGCGCCACCAGACCCGGACCCATCGCGCTGCCCGGTGGCCGCCATTGCCGCTATCGCGCCTCCACTTCCGATCGCAGCCACGGCGACCAGTAGCGCAAGCTTTCGTTTCAGCCCTCGACTCATTCTCAGATCTTGGCAGAAGGAACTAAAGATCTCATCGCTATCGGCTAAAGGCTGCATGTTCTGGATTGTCAGTGCCCCGGGGACGTTCATCACGCCGCATCTGGCAGGAGACTCGCCGCAGGCAGAGGAGCGCGTATACCGACTGATCGGGGATCAGATACGCCGGTATGCGAACGGCGAGCCTTTGGCGAACGTCGAACGGCTCAAGCCGGGCTGAGAAAGCCGGTGAGCCACCACAGTTCTCTCTATCGAGACTTCCCCATGCCGGCAATGTTCTGCTTACTGACAGTTCCGACCGGACCGTCGAAAATACTCATGCCATGGCTCTCGCCAGACGTCTCGGTCTGCTGGGCGCGCTCCTCGCGAGCCTTCTCTGCGGCGTGGTGTGGGCAGGGGTGGGGAATGCGCTTGCAGCTGGGCGCGGTGCAAATCCCTGTGCTCGAGCGCAGGCGCTGGAAGCGGCGAAGTTCTACGCTGACGCCGAACAGGAATACAAGAAGCTGCTCGGCACGCCTGGCGCTCAGCGGTGCGCCCCGGAAGGCGTTGCCAGGGCGCATGCATCGCTCGAACGCGCAACGAGGGAGGCAGCCAAGAAGAATCCGCCCCTCAATCGCGCACAGGAACTCCGACAGGCAAATCGCCTCGAGAAAGCCGGCTTCGACGAAGCGGCCCGCGAAATCGTAAAAGGCGTCGCCAAGGGATCGACCAAGGGTATCCCGCCGGAACTTCGCCCTGCGAATCAGAGGATCGGCTGGTGGCGCGAACTGCTGGGCGTATTTGGGCCGGTACTCAGGCTGGTCCTGGAAATCGCGGCTGCCGCGATCGGCGTGGTCGTCGCCGCGCTGCTCCTGTGGGCAGGAGCAAACGGGCTGCTCCTGCGAGGCAAGCGCGCAGCACGACTGACCGGCTTTACGGGCTCTGCGGACGGCACGGTCGGTGACGTCCTGGCGGCGGCACTGGCGGATGCGCTGAGACGCATGAGCGATGAAAACGCCAAGTCGTCGGTGGACTGGCAGAGCGGCACCGAGTCGAAATTCGAAGTTCCCGCGGCGGTCACCCAAGCGCTGCCGCAGGCAAGTCTCGTTGCGGGGCTCATACAGATGCTCGACAAGCTGCTTCCCAGGCGATTGGTAACGGTCTCCGGCACGGTGCACCCGGTGCACGAACACCGGGGGGCAGGGCTTACCCTGGCTGTGGCCGACCAGCGCGGGAGGGTGCTCGACCAGGTCACGATCTGGGAGCGCGAATTCATGCTCAAGAAGGCGGGCGCCAACGCCAAGGACGCCGTCCGATACGAGCGCCTGATCCTGCCCGCGGCGATCTGGCTGGGCTACAACCGAGCGCTCGGCTTCAAAGCGAAGAACGCCCCGCTGGGCACGCTCGACTGGCGCTCGTACGCGATGTTCGCACTGGGTGAACTGGTCCCAAAGGCGGCCGATCGCCGCAGACTCTACGAGCGAAGCCTCGACCGTGACAGCGGCAATCTCGGGGCGCACCTGAACCTGGCGAGCATGCTCTTACGGCGTCCAAAGGCACGAACGTCGCAGACACCTTCACCAGCGGACGTCGCGGCCGCTCGCGCGGCCTGGAGCGAGCGCCTGCTCGAGGCAAGCCGGCATCTGGGCTTGGTCGCATCACGGTCGTGTCCGAAGACCGATCCGATCTGGTACCGGGCGCGCTACCTGCAGGCGTGGTGCCACATCTACCAGAGCGATATCTGCTCAGGCGAGCAGGCACGGCACCACGGCGCTGAGACTCGCCGCAACATCGCCGAGCTCCTAAGCGAGGCAGACGTGCACGGAGAGGAGCAGGCCGTGAAGGGGTTGGTCGAGGGGCTCCGCAAACCCGCGTCAGTGCTCGATCTGATCGGAGAGCTCGTGCAGAAGGGAGCGGTCCGTGAGGTGCCGGACTTCCAGAGCGAATGGCTGACGGACACCTCCGAGTACAACGTCGCGTGTTTCTACTCGCGCTACTCGGCGGCGGCCACGGGAACGCTGAAGAGCGAACGGGTCAGCAAAGCCGTAGCCGCCCTTGGCCGTGCAAGCGAACGTAGTGGCCACGCGCTCAAGGAAGCCCGCATCGACCCGGACTTCGACGCAATCCGCGACGAGCCGGCCTTCGTGCAGCTCGTGGCCGTCAAGCCCACACCGCAGCCGGCTCCTGAGAAGCCGACTCACTATGTCGTCACGCTCGATGCGGGCCCCGAGCTGGGGAGTCTGATCTCGGGATACCGCGCCCCCGCGTAGATCTCTGTGTCCTTATCACGCTCGATAATCCATGTTATGTCAACTAGATCGTACGGAGAGCCCAAATCGGCGACGAGTCTTGCCCCCTAGTTAGGTCTACATTCAGACCCAGCGAGATTGAAGGAGGCATTTCCATGGACCGATTGCAGATAGTCCGAGAATGCTAAGCCGCGTACGTCTCCGGCGATCGAAGCATGATCGAACGGCATCTAAGCGACGAGTTGGTGTTCTTCAGCCCGGCCGACCCGGGGATCGACCGCGAGCGCTACTTCGAGCGCTGCTGGCCGAACGCGGATCTGATTGAGGCGTTCGAGTTCAAGCGCCTGATCGAGTCGGGCGACGAGGTCGTGGTGACCTACGAGAGCACCAAGACGGACGGCGCTCGCTTTCGCAACACAGAGATCCTGAGTTTCACAGGCGAGAAGATCGCCCGCATCGAGGTCTACTTCGGCTGGAACCTCTAGAGCCTCTCCCCTACACGCCGAGCACGTTCGGCTCGAGCTCGTCGACAGGTTCGAGGTCCCGCATCCTGTCCACATTGGCGAGCGCCGGAAACAAACGGCTCCAGCTGAGGGCTATCGCCACAGTTAGTCCGCCGCCGATGATCACTGCTGGAACTGCGCCCAGCAGAAATGCCGCAAGGCCCGACTCGAACGCGCCGAGCTGGTTGGAGGCGCTGATGAAGACCATCTCCACAGCCAGCACGCGCCCACGCAGCCTGTCGGGAGTTGCAAGCGCGACGGTGGTGGCGCGGATGTTCATGCTGAACATGTCCACAAAGCCGCTGACGCCAAGCGCGAGCAGCGACAGCAGAAACGACCTGGACAATCCAAACACGATCATGCTCGCGCCGAACGTCCCCACGGCTACGAGCAGCGTGCGGCCAGCACGACGCCCAAGCGGACGGCGCGTGAGCATCGCTGCTCCCAGCAGCGCGCCGACGGCGGGGGCGCTTCGCAGGATGCCCAGACCGGTCGGGCCAACATGCAGTATCGAGCGCGCAAACAACGGCAGCAGCGCAACCGCGCCACCAAACAGCACGGCGAGCAGATCCAGCAGAATTGCTCCCAGCAAGATCGGCGTGTGACCCACAAAGCTGATCCCTGCAAGCACGCTCGAGAGCCCAGGCGCTGAGTCCTTCTCCTGGATTCCGTCGGCCGCAACACTGCGATGCATCGCCGCCACGCAGCCGGCAGCCGCCAGGCACATGGCGCTCGCCACCCCGTATACGACGCCGGGAGAGAGCGGATAGAGCAATCCGCCAAGCGCCGGGCCGAGCACCTGGGCGCCCTGGGTGGCGATTGAGCGGAGCGTCATAGCGCTCTCGATCAGCTCATCGGGAACGAGCGTCGGCGGCATTGCCCTGGAGGCAGGCGTGCCGATCGCCATCGCCGTGCCTGCCCCCAGCGCCAGCGCCAGAAAGGGCCACACGCTGCGCACGCCCGAAGTGCTCACGATCAGCAGCCCCGCTGCTACGACGGCGCTGAGCAGCAGCGAGACACCGAACACCAGACGACGAGGCAGGCGATCCGCCAGATGTCCAGCAGGGAGCGCCAGCACGAACATCGGGATGAACTCCGCCAAGCCGATCAGGCCGAGGTTCAGCGCGCTGCGACTGTTTGTGTAGACCTCCCAGCCGATCGCCACCTCGAGCATCTGGACGCTCACGCCCATTCCGAGCAGCCCCAGCCATAGCAGGGCGAAGTCACGCTCGCCGAGCGCCGGTCCCAGGCGCCTCACCGACCGCTCCAGCCGGCGCTGTCAAAGAGATTAGGCCTCACGGGACGCCATCCTGGCAGGGATCGAGACGTGATCTAGCATGGGCTTGAATTGGAATCGACGAGAGGCAGGCGATGGCTAACAAGCTCTACACAGCCAAGGCACACGTCACAGGCGGTCGCGCCGAGGGACACGGGCGCACAAGCGACGGCGCATTGGAAGTCGATCTGCGGATACCCGCCGAGATGGGTGGTCCGGGCGGAGGAACCAATCCTGAGGAGCTGTTCGCGGTTGGTTACGCAGCCTGCTTCGAGGGTGCTCTAGGCGTGGCCGCAAGGCGTGCCAAGCTCGACACGGGCGAGGTGGCAATCGACTCCGAGGTCTCACTCTCGCCGGATGGCAAGGGCGGCTTCCTGCTCTCGGTGCAGCTCGATGTGACCCTCCCGGGCGTCACAGACAGCGAGCAGGCCATCGATGTGGTGCGCAGCGCACACGAGGTCTGCCCCTACTCCAACGCCACCCGCGGAAACATCGAGGTCGACCTCACGGCCAACGGCGCGACGGTCTCCTAGCGAACCTGGTCCAGGTTATGCAGAGGCGGTGTAGTCCTCGACAAGTTGATCTACGTAGGGGCTGAGCAGCGCTGCGACGGGCGCGTGTTTCGCACTGGAGGCACGGTTGGGCAACGCGATGTAACCAACTGCGAGACGTACCAGGCACTCGCCCAGAGTCCCTGCGACCCTCCGGTCGAGACGTGGCCAGCGGTCCACCACGAGCTGGGTGAGATGCTCGGTCATGAGCTCAACAAGTGACACGCCCCTTTCGTCCGTGAGGACTGCAAGCAACTCTTCTGCTCCTTGTCCGTGGGCGGCAGCGCGAACCAGTGCGTTGTCTGCCGGCGCTTGCACGAGTACGTCAAAGGCGCCGACAAGGGCACTGGCGAGATCCTCACAATGGGCACTTACAGCGCTCTCGACAGCGGACAGGAGGCGACCGACCTCCCGAATCACCAGGACTCGCGCAAACTCCTCGCGCGAGCCGAACTGCTTGTAGAGAGTCTGACGACTAACTCCGGCGGCAAGTGCAACTTCGGCCATCGTGACGTTTGCCCAGCGGTGCTTGTTGAGCTGATCACACGCTGCATCGAGCAGACTGTCACGCAGCAGTTCCCGTGCCGCCACGTGATAGGGAATGCCATTCTGCACGGTGGTTCACCCTCCACCCCACCATTGTTGGGTCGAGCTTCCTTCGCTACTCGACCGTATCGGGCACGCTGCGTGAGCGCAAATACACTCTTAGACACTCCCGAACGCGCGTAGGTGGACGTGCAGGTCACACCGGCGCTGGGGAACTCGATCGCGCTCACGCGACAGCGGCCGCGCACCCACTGACCAGCATTTACGCTCAGGCGGCAAAAGGCATCCCAAGCTAAAATGGATCGCCATCGCCCAGCGGATGACCGACAGCGGAAGTGCAGGCGTTGTCCAGGATCATCTTCGCAGCGGCGACATCCTCGATCCCGAGGCCCACTGTGCTGGCGACCACCCGCTCGTGTCTGTTCGCTCGAGCCTGCGCCGACCCTGCTATCAGCGCCCCGAGCTCGATGACGTCCCGAGCGTCGCTCACAAGGCCCTCGCCGACCAAGCGATTGACATATCGCCCTGTGTGCTGCGTCTCGTGCGTCCAATCGTCCACGACCAAGCGGTCTGTGACGTCATGGAGGCCGGTCGGCGCGTCGAGGCGTGAGACGAGACACACGGTGACACCGGCACGTAGGTCGCGCGGGTCGAACGACTGACCGCACGATGTCGTGGCGGCAACCACGATATCCGCCGCCCTCACAGCGTTGAAGCTGCTGCTCGCGACGGACGCATCCCATCCGCTGAGAGCAGCCGATTGTGCGAGACGCGCAGCCCTCGCAACGTCGGGGTCGTATATGAGAAGCCTCGACAACTGCGCGCTGGTCTCCCGGAGGCCGAGCACGTGCGCCTCGGCCACCGGCCCTGCGCCAAGAATCGCGACGGCCCGCGAGTGCGCTGACGCGCAATGTCGCACCACGACAGCGGTGACGGCGGCGGTTCGCATGACACTAATGAGGCGCCCATCCATCACCGCCAGCGGCAGCCCTGTCTGACGGCTGCTGAGGAGAATGAGCGCATTTGCGCGTGCAATACCGCGCCTCTTGGGGTTGGCAGGAACGCTCGAGATCCACTTCACGCCGGCCACATCGAAACGACCACCCACGTACGCCGGCATCGCCATCACCCGGCCCGCCTTCTCGACCGGCGCAAACACGCCCGGCCACCGCAACTCGGTCTTCGGAGGGCTGCACACCGCGCAGGCCTCTTTAAGCCGAAAGACCTCCTCTACTACCTCGACATAAGCGGCGATGTCCATGCCGCCGGCCCGAACGACGTCAGTGTGACTGAGATAGAGCACCGCACTCTGTTCTCATGCTGCCACGAAGACTGCCTGCGCGGCTCGGGCGTGAAAGGGGCCTAGATTCTCAGGCACACGCTCGGCGAGATGGGCTCGCCCCAATGATGCGGATACATACTCACGGACCTCCCGCCCCCCCGGAAAGCTCACGCGCGCGTCCACATCGTGGCGCGTGATCTGGCCGAAATGTCGCGAGAGGATTGCTGCTCCCGACTCTCTGGTGAACGTGTAGTCGCTCATGTCCGCCGGCGCTCCGATCAGCTGCCAAAGCTCCTTTAGGTTCTCAATGCCGAGAGTGGCTGCGACCAGGACCCCGCCGTGCCGCAAAACCCTGGCCACCTCACCGAGCGCGAGATCCAGATCGGCTACGTGG
>JASLDD010000223.1 GCA_030151725.1 Solirubrobacteraceae bacterium | reverse complement strand
GATCGCTCCAACCCCTACGGGGTGTGGCGCTGGGGCGGCCCGCAGTGGACCGGGCAGATCGCTGCGCCGGCGCCGGGACGCCTGGCTGGGATCACGCTGGCGGTCAGCGAGCCGACGGAGGTGGCGCAGCGCTGGGCGCAGGTGTTGGGTGTGAAGGCCAGGCAGGACGAGGGCGCACAGCAGCTCAGCCTGGACGGCGATGGGTCTGTGCGCTTCGAGCAGGCGCCGAACGCGCGCGAAGAAGGGATCGTCGAGTTCGCGCTCGAGCCGGCAGGCGAGAGGCCGGCCGCCGCCCCGGTGGATATCGGCGGCGTGCGGTTCAGGTGCGTCTAGAAGCCGATTGCCAGGAACCTGGGGTCGCGTCGCTCGACAAAGCTCGTGACTCCCTCCACGAAATCGGGCGCTGAGAACGAGGCGAGCATCAACCGGTCAGCCTCGCTCAGTGCGTCGGGCAGACCACAGGCAAGATCCGCATAAACCTGTGCCTTGATGGTGGCCATGGAGGCAGGAGAGCAACTGAGAGCCAACTCGCGGGCATAGTCGAGCGTTTGCTCGAGCAGCGAGTCGGGGCGCAATACCCGGTTGACCAGCCCCATCTCAAACGCCTCCTCGGCGAGCACCACGCGCCCGGACAGCAGTAGATCCAGAGCTCGGGCCGGCCCGATGAGCCGCGGTAGCAGCCAGGAGATGCCGTGCTCGGCCACGAGTCCGCGCCGGGCGAATGCGGTGGTGAGCTTGGCGCCCTCGGCGGCAAAGCGCATGTCGCACATCAGCGCCTGCACGAGCCCGATCCCCGCACATGCCCCATTGACGGCCGCGATGATCGGCTTGGGGATGCTCAGCGGAAAGCTCTGCGCGCGCCGGTCTTGGGCGTGCTCAGCCGTGTCGAGGCTGCCGTCGCCGATGGCCTGCAGATCATGCATGTCGGCACCGGCGCAGAAGCCTCTGCCGGTGCCGGTGACCACGATCACGCGGACATCGGGTGAGCTCCCGCACTCCTCGAGCATGCCGAAATAGGCCTGCTCCATCTCGACTGTCCAAGCGTTCAAGCGCTCGGGTCTGTTGAGGGTGAGCACTGCCACCCCGTCCTGCACTTGTTTGAGAACAACGTCGGTCATATCCCTCGCTCCTCCAGCTTTAGGCGCGCCCGTGTTGTCTTCGAGCCTATCGGGGTAGGTCAAGTGTGCAGCGGCGGCGGCGCAGGCAGCGGGACCTCAACACAACTGGAAAGGACATATATGAAGATCGGGATCATCGGCGCAGGCAACATCGGAGGCACGCTCACCCGCCGCCTCAGCCAACTCGGTCATGAGGTCTCGGTGGCCAATTCGCGCGGTCCGCAGACGCTTACCGAGCTGGCAGGCGAGAGCGGCGCGCAGGCGGTCACGGCTGCCCAGGCGGTACGTGACGCAGAGGTGGTCGTTGTGACGATCCCGATGAAGAACATCCCTGAGCTACCGGAGGCGCTCTTCGAGGCGGTTCCTGACAGCGTGGTGGTGATCGACACCGGCAACTACTACCCGCGTCAGCGCGACGGTGCGATCGAGGCGATCGAGGACGGCATGGTGGAGAGCTGCTGGGTGGTGGAGCAGTTGGGGCGCCCGGTGATCAAGGCGTTCAACAACATCTACGCCCAGCATCTGCTCGAGCTGGGAAAGCCGCGGGGAGCGGACGGGCGAATCGCGTTGCCTGTGGCGGGGGACGACCCGCAGGCAAAGGACGTGGTGATGGGGTTGGTCGACGAGCTTGGCTTCGATCCGGTGGATGCAGGTCCCCTGAAGGACTCCTGGCGCCAGCAGCCAAACACGCCGGTGTACGCCTCCGACCATGACGCCGCCGGTGTCAAGCAGGCATTGGAGGACGCGCCCAGGGAGCGCCCGGCGGCGTTCAGCGCGCGGGAGTCATAGCCTGACTGGATGACGAAGCCGATGGACATCCTGGCGGACTTCGATCCCAGTCCGGGCCGGCAAGCCGGAGCGGGGCGGTATGTGCTGCTGGACGTATTCACAGATAGACAGCTGGAGGGCAACCAGCTGGCTGTGTTTCCGGACGCGCGAGGCGTGTCGGACGAGCGCATGCAGCGCATGGCGAGCGAGTTGAAGCTGTCGGAGAGCGTTTTCGTGCTGCCCGCGGAGCAGGACGGTGAGGTGGCCATCCGCATCTTCACCCCGGAAGCGGAGCTGCCCTTTGCGGGGCATCCGGTGCTGGGCGCGGCGGTAGTTGTGGCAAGCGCACTGGAGCTAGAGGAGGTGACGCTCGAGCCGCGCGCAGGGCCGGTCACGGTTCGCCTGCGCCGCGAGCGGGGAAAGGTGGTCTCTGGCTGGATGAGCCAGCCGGTTCCCACATGGAGACCGTATGAGTCACAGAAGGAGCTTCTGCAGGCACTCGGTCTGAGCGAATCTGGCCTGCCGATCGAGGTTTATGACAACGGCCCTCGCCATCTGTTTGTGGCGCTCGACGACGTGCAGGCGGTGGCATCGCTCGCCCCCGATCTTTATGCGCTTGCCGCACTGGGCGAGCTGGGGGTGAGCTGCTTCGCAGGCGCAGGACGCCATTGGAAGACACGCATGTTCGCACCGGCACTGGGCGTCTCTGAGGATCCGGCCACGGGCTCGGCGGCGGGTCCGCTGGCGGTGCATCTCGCTCGTCACGGCTGTATCGAGTTTGGGGCGGAGATTGAGATCAGTCAGGGAATTGAGATCGGCCGGCCATCGCTGATCTACGCGTATGCAGAGGGATCGGGGAGGCGGATCGCGAGCGTGCACGTGGGCGGCTCGGCGGTGATGGTCGGTCGCGGCGAGTTGCTGCTCGGGTAGCAAAAAATCGCTCAGCGATGGTGTGGCTAGTGTGCTCTTCGGAAGGTCAGAGAGAGACATCATGTGTGTGACGGGAGTAGAAAACACGGGCTGCCAGACCAGTTGGTTGCGTAGGGGTGAGGGACTCTTCATGCTGGCTCAACTGGGGAGGAGGCGCCTCCGAGAGTCGATTACGCGGGAGGATCACGACATATGGGAAAGATCAAAAGACCTTTATGGGCACTCAGGATTGTCGTGGCTTCAGCATTGGGGCTCGCCACGGTCGGTGCCTCCTCCGCGCAAGCCACCACTTACCCCAATTCGATGGACGCACTGGGCGACTCGATAACGCAGGCATTCAACACGTGCACGACCGCATTTACGAACTGCCCGGAAAACTCGTGGTCCACGGGGACGAACGCCACGGTCGACAGCTACTACCTGCGCCTGCTCGCTCTGAACTCGGGTATCAGCGGACATAACTACAACGATTCGGTGAGCGGCTCGAAAATGTCGGAACTCAACTCACAGGCGCTGAACGCGTATTCGCGCAATGTCGAATTGGTGACCATCGAGATTGGGAACAACGACGCTTGCACGTCGAGCATCACGACGATGACCTCCATCGCGAATTTCGAATCTCAGTTCAAAACGGCGATGACGACCCTCCACACAGATCTCCCCAATGCGGCGATCAAGGTGGGCTCGCTGGCAAATGCCTACCGGCTTTGGGAACTCTTCCACACCAACTCGACTGCCACATCGACGTGGACTCATTTAAGCGTCTGTCAGTCGCTGCTTGCCAACCCGACGTCCACGGCCCCGGCCGATGTGAAACGGCGCGAAGAATTCAAAGCGCGCGAGGAAGGGTATGACAAAAGCCTCGAAGGGATCTGCGCGACATACACGCAGTGCAAATTCGACAAAGACGCGGGCTTCAAATCGCTGTTCACCACGAGCGACGTCTCGACGAGGGACTACTTCCACCCGAGCATCGAAGGGCAGGCGCTGATCGCAAGCGGCGCGTGGACGGCCATGGGGTATTGATCGAGAGGCGTCGAGGAGGTCAGGCGGCGGGCTGGGGTCGCGAATGGCGGCCTCAGCCCGTCAATCATCTAGGCTCTCGGCCGTGCGCGAGGCTGTGATCTGCGAACCGCTGAGGACCGCTGTGGGCGGCTTTGGCGGCATGTACCGCGATGTGCCGGTCACAAAGCTGGCGGCGACGGTGATCGAGGAGATCGTGCGCCGCACTTCGCTTCCGCCGCAGCTGATCGAGGACGTGATCCTCGGCCAGGGCTATCCCAACGGCGAGGCGCCGGCGCTGGGGCGGGTGGCGGCGCTGGAGGCGGGCTTGCCGCTGGAGGTGCCGGGCCAGCAGGTCGACAGGCGCTGTGGGGCGGGTCTGCAGGCCGTGATGGTGGGCTGCATGGAGGTTCAGACAGGAGCGGCCGAGTTGGTGCTGGCGGGCGGCGCGGAGAGCATGAGTCAGGCCGAGTACTACGTGACGGGCATGCGCTGGGGGGTCAAGGCGCCGAGCCTGGCACTCGATGACCGGTTGGTCCGGGGACGTGTGACGGCGGGAGGCAGCGAGCACCCGATGCCGGGCGGGATGATCGAAACGGCAGAGAACCTGCGCCGCCAATACGGGATTTCGCGCGAGGAGCAGGACGAGTTGGCCCTACGTTCACACGAGCTGGCGGTGGCGGCGCAGAGCGATGGGACGTTTGCGCAGGAGATCGTGCCGGTGAAGGTGCAGAGCAGGGCGGGGGAGCTGAACGTCGACCTGGATGAGCATCCCCGTGCGGACACCTCGCTCGAGCGCTTGGCGAAGCTGCGGGCGATCATGGGTCGCAGCGATCCCGAAGCGACGGTGACGGCGGGCAACGCCAGCGGCCAGAACGACGGGGCGGCGGTGTGCATCGTGACGCACCCCGAGAAGGCGGCTGAGCTGGGTCTGCAGCCGTTTGCACGTTTGGCTTCATGGGCGGTGGCGGGGGTTGCACCGGAGACGATGGGCATCGGGCCGGTCCCCTCGACGGCGAAGGCCCTGCAGCGGGCGGGCTTGACGCTGGCGGACATGGATCTGATCGAGCTGAACGAGGCATTTGCAGCTCAGGTCTTGGCGGTGCTGCGTGAGTGGGATCTGCCGGATGGCCTGGAGCGCGTGAACGTCCACGGCTCGGGGATATCGCTGGGTCATCCGATTGGAGCGACGGGCGGGCGCATCCTGACGACGCTGTTGCACGAGCTGCGCAGGCGCGGTTCGCGCTATGGGCTCGAGACAATGTGCATCGGCGGCGGGCAGGGCATGGCGGCGGTCTTCGAGAACCTCGCCGCCTGAGCGCTCAGCGGCCGGTCATGACGGTGTCCTCGTCGGAGTAGGCGGGCGCACAGCAGCACAGCAGGACCAGCTCCTCAGGCCCGGGGTTCCACAGCTTGTGGGGCGTGCCGGGCGGAATCACCACACAGTCCCCGGCCCGCACGTCTGCCTCCTCGTCACCCAGACGCATGCGTCCGGCGCCGGCGGCGAAGTAGTAGATCTCCTCACTGCGTGGGTGATAGTGCTCGGCTGTCTGCCCGCCGGCAGGCAGGGTGGCCTCGGCGAGACTCTGATGAGAAGCGGCCGTCCAGGCGGGTCCCGCGAGCTCGCGGATGCTCGAGCCGTCGAGCGTGATGAAGGGTTTTAGTTGGGGGAGGCTTGCGATCTGCATGGGTGAGTGAGCACGCGAGGCTCGATGATTGCAGGCCGGTTTGGGGTTAGGGGTGGACAGGTAGGGGAAGATGGGGTTGATGAGGCCGAACGACGAGATCGGAGACGCGTTCGGCTCAGAGAAGCCGTTCTCGGTGGGTGTGGAGGAGGAGCTGTTCCTGGTCGATCCGGTGACGGGTCGCCAGACCAACGCATCGAGAGCCGTGCAGGAGCGCTTGGGCCCGGTCGATGGGCAGGTGGAGCGCGAGCTGCATGCGTGCCAGATGGAGCTGATCACGGACGTGTGCACGAGCGCGGGCGAGGCGGTCGGGACCCTGGGTGGCCTGCGTCGCGCGGTGATCGAGACGGGAGCGGGGCTGCTGGGATCGGGCACGCACCCGTCGGCGATCGAGGGCCAGGCGGAGATCACCGACAAGGAGCGCTATGAGCGCATTCGCGACCTGCTGGGCGATGCGGTGGCCACGCCGGTGGGCGGCCTTCACATCCATGTGGGGATGCCGGATGCGGAAACGGCGATCAGGGTCTTCAACGGCATGCGCCAGCACCTGCCGCTGCTGCAGGCGCTGGCCGCCAACTCGCCGTTTCGTCACGGGCGCGACACGGGTTTGGCATCGGCGCGTGAGGTCACGATCCGCGGCTGGCCGCGCTCGGGAGTGCCGCGGGCAATGCGCGACTTCGAGGACTTCCAGGAGATGACCCATCTGTTGGCGAGGGCGGCAGATGTGCCGGACTACACGTGGTTCTGGTGGAAGATGCGCCCTCACCCGCGCTTGGGCACGGTCGAGATCAGGGCGCTGGACGCTCAATGCACGCTGCAGGACGTGGCGGGGCTTGTGGCGCTGGTGCACTGCCTCGCGCGTCATGAGGCTGAAGCGGAGCCGGGTCCCAACTCGAACTCGCCGGCGGAGGTGTTGGAGGAGGGCGGCTTCAGGGCCGCACGTTACGGCGTGCGCGCCAACCTGCCGGACGCCGACGGCAAGCTGCGTCCTGTCAGCGAGTTGCTGGATGCGGCGCTTGAGAAGGCACGCGGCCATGCGGCTGAGCTGAACTGCGGGGAGGAGCTCGATGAGCTGCCGGCGCTGCTTGCGAGGGGCGGCGGCGCCGGACGCCAGCGCGCGGCGTACGCGATCGCGGGGATGGATGGGCTGCTGCGCGAGCTCACGAAGCTGACGGGCGCAGGTGCGTCTGATGCAGCGGGCCCTTGACGAGCGCTGCGGTTGTGCGTCGGCACGCCTTCCGTGAGTTCGGCCTCCCGTGGCCGTCGGCCTTGGAGATCGTGGCGGGTGCGCTCGAGACGGTGGGCGGCCTGCTGCTGGTCAAGCGCTTGCTGGTGGCCCCGGTCGCGATGGTGCTGTCGCTGACGATGATCGTGGCGATCGGCTACTCGGGTATCGGCCATGGCGATGTGATCCCCAGTCTGACTCTGGCGCCGCTGCTCTTGTTCGGGATGCTGTTCCTGCTGGTGCGGACTCTGGTGCGACGCCGTCAGCCCGCGACTGCGGCAAACTCTTGATCTTCGGTAGTCAAGGTGCGATGCAGCCGATTGTGTGCGAGGCGCAGGCGCCCCTTGACGGTGCCCAAGGGGACACATAGTTCGGTCGCGATCTCGACGTGGGTCATTTCCCCGTAATAAGCGAGCTCGACGACCTGGCGTTGCTTGATCGGGATTGCGCTCACGAGCTTGCGCAGATGGCGGGACTGCTCATGAGCGACTGCTTGTGCGTCGGTGCGCTCCCGGGCATGGAGACGCTCGGGCGGCGCATCGTCGAGGTGGGTGTCCAGCCTCTGAGCACGTCCCCGACGCAGCGCGTCGAGGCTACGGCTGCGCACGAGCAGCAGTAGCCACGCCCTGAGATTGGAGCGACCAGGCTCATAGCGCTCGGCGCGGCGCCACAGGCTCAAGAACGCCTCCTGGATGACATCCTCGGCGGCAGCCGGCTGCTTCATCATCGCCATGGCCACACGGAAGGCGGCGGGGTGGTGGCGGCGGTAGATCTCCTCGAAAGCAAGCATGTCGTTTGCTGCCATGCAGCGCATGAGCTCATCGTCGGTCGCGGTGGGGAGTGATGTCATGGGCAAGAGTGTATAGGTCTTGTATAGCTATTGCACAGATCCTGTATGAGGATTCGCTAACGTCAGGTCATGAGCCAGAGGCCGCGGATGCGCATCGGCGAGTTGAGTCGCCGGGCGGGCGTGAGCCCAGAGCTGTTGCGTGCGTGGGAGACGCGCTACGCGCTGCTGCACCCGGAACGGACTCCGGGAGGGCTACGGCTGTTCTCCGAGGAGGACGAGCGTCGAGTCCATCGCATGCGCACCTATATCGCCGACGGGATCTCCGCGGCGGAGGCTGCGCGACTGGCAAAGCTGGACGAGCGGGACACTGACGACGGCCACGCAAGCGTTGTGGAGATGCAGGGCATGCTTGAGCAGGCTGTGGAGGCGATGGACGAGGAGCTCGCGCAGGCGGCGCTCGACCGGCTGTTCGTCGCGCTACCACTACAGCGGGCACTGACAGAGGCGATCCTGCCGTTCCTCAACCAAGTGGGCGAGCGCTGGGCCGGCGCAGAAACGAGCGTTGCCCAAGAGCATTTCGCGAGCAACGTGATCGGCGCGCGGCTGCGGGGACTGACGCGCGGATGGGGCGGTGGTGTGGGGCCTCGGGCGGTCTTGGCGTGTCCGCCAGGTGAGGAGCACGATCTCGGCCTACTGTGCTTCGGGCTGGCGTTGCGCGAGCATGGCTGGCGGATCACCTACCTCGGCGCGAACACTCCGCTGGGCGACATCGCCTCGAGCATCCAGAAGCTCTCGCCGACGATTGTGGTGCTCTGCGTGACTTGCGCCAAGCGCCTGACCGAGGCTCGCAGGGAGATCGCCACGCTCAGGCGTCACACGAGAGTGGCGGTGGGCGGTGCGGGCGCCAAGGCCGCACTGGTGCAGGAACTCGATGTAGAGCTACTGGACGGCGATCCGGTAAGTGAGGCGGCGGCGCTGCGACCGTGAAAGAGACGAATAAAATGAATATATCGATTCGATGATGACTGTATGGTGGACGCGTGAGCGATCGCGACCTCGACGTGGTCGTATTCGGTGCAACAGGCGTCACGGGTCGGCGGGTGGCCGCCTATCTGGCTGAGCGGGCCGCAGAGACGGATCTGCGCTGGGCGCCCGCTGCACGCGACGTTGCCAAGGCGCAGAGGCAGCTCGGTGAGCTTGGCATGGAGGTGCCGGAGGTGTTGGTTGCTGACGTGGCCGACCCGGCATCGCTCGCGAGCATGGTGGCGCGCACGCGCGTGGTGCTGAACCTCGTAGGTCCTTACACGCTGTTCGGTAGGCCGGTGATCGAGGCATGCGTGGCCGGCGCGGCGCATTACGTGGACCTCACGGGCGAGGTGCCGTTTGTGCGGTCGATCATCGATGACTTCCACGGTCCGGCATTGCAGGCGGGGGTAAAGGTGGTCCAGGTGTGTGGTTTTGAGTCGCTGCCGCCGGACCTACTTGTTGCGCTTGCCGAAGAACGGGCGCGCGAGCGCTTCGGAGAAGGCATGGCGGAGGTGGATCTGGAGGTGTCGCTGACGGCGCCGCCGGGGATCCCGCGTCCGTCGGACGGGATCTCAGGGGGCACTTTCCAGAGCTTTGCGGCGGCGGCCGGCGCGGAGGATGCGGCCTCGATCGAGGATCCGGCGGTGCTGATCACCGACGCTGCTGCTGCGGCGGCGGTGCGCCGTGTGAGCCCGATCTCGCTGGGCCCGCATCGTGGCTTCAGCGGCGCGGTGATAGCGCCGATGACGCCGGCCCCATTCATCAACCCGGCAGTGATCCACCGCACGGCGATCTTGGCCGCGAGCGCCCAGGGGCGCCCACCCCAGCCGTTTCGCTATCGCGAGGGAATGGCGCTGGGCGGCGGCGCGGCCTCTGCGCCGGCGCGGTGGGCGATGGCAGGGGCGATGTCAGGAATGCAGGTCGGCCTACGCCGGCTGGCGCGGTCGCGGCCGGCGGTGAGGCGGCCGCTGGCGGGCGCGATGGCGCGTGTGGGACCATCGTCGGGCTATGGGCCTGCGGCCGATCGACTGGAGGGTTGGCGCTGGCGGATGGCGGTGCGAGCGCTCACAGCGTCGGACCGTCAGGTGTGGGCGCAGATGGAGGCAGATGGGCATCCTGGGTATCTGGCGACGGCGAGAATGCTCGGTGAGGCGGGGATCCTGCTCTCCCAGGAGGGCCAGACAACGAAGGCCGCGGGGTGCCTGACGCCGGCGGCGGCGCTGGGGACGGGCTGTGTGGCTCGCTTTGAGCGCGCGGGAGCACGCTTCTCGGTCAAGGGCTGAGCGCCGTAGCCACATGGGAGGGCGGCTAGGATGGACTGCGGTGCTTGGATTCCTCTTCAGCAACGCATTGCCGAAGCGCCTGGGAGGAGTGCTGCCGATCGGGCGGCTGTTGCTGGCGGGTCAGGTGGCGCTGATGGCTGGGCGTCATCTGAGTAGGCTCGATGGCCGTCAGCGGCGCCGGCTTGCGACGCTAGTGGGACGCTCGCGCGGGCGGCCGAGCGCGTTGACGGCGTCCGAGCGGCGTGAGCTGGCAGGGTTGGTCGCGAGGCTGGAGCCACGCCTGTTCATGGGCACGGCGATAAAGCGCTTGAGCCCGGTACCGATCCCCAAGCGGGTGCTCTTTGGTCCCCGTGACAGTGCTGCCAGACGCGCGCTGACTCGAGGCAACTGACCCACCCGGCTCCGAGGGGTCGTTCACAGAAGGACGAGCCCGACCCACGCTGTCGCGCCTGCCTCGGTCAGCTCTTCTTCTCATCGATCTCCTGCCCGCGCTTTTGGATGAAGCTCCCGAGAGCTCCGGCGAGCGTGGCGATGACGCTGACGGCCCAGATCTCCATGAATATGTCGAGCACGCGCCCCCCTGCGGAGATGGGGTTCTTGATCTGCGAGGAGACGGTGAGCAGCTGTGTGGTGGTCCAGAAGATGGCGCTGCCGAAGGTCTTGATCTCGGTTTCCTGAGAGTGGCGCTCGAGCAGGAAGCCGAGGATTGCGCACATGAGGTCCACGCCGACGGTTGCGAGGGCAATGGCGAGCAGGTGGTCGCGCAGCCGTCTGTGGGTGGCGGTGGCGGCGCGCAGCACGTCATATGCCTCGCGAGCGGCCGAGCGCAGGACTGCGATGGGCATGGACTGACTATCGAGGTTGCATCGGACGCGGCTCTTATGCAACCCCTACGAGAGGCCAAGGACTTCCGTTAGCGACGGGCGCCATGGTGATTGCAGTGCAACAACGCCCCAATCAGGAGGTAACACCTGATGCGAATATCGAGAATGCTCCAGGCGACGATGGTCGCGGGAGCTCTGGCCACGGGAGGCGCGGCCGCAGGCATTGCGGGCGCCTCGGCGGCACCCACCACCTCGACGACTACGCCGGGCACCTCCACGCCCACGGCACCCTCGCAGTCGGCGAAACCGACGACCCCCCCGTCGAAATCGGGGACGCAATCGAAGGTGCCGTGCCCGAACATGGGCAAAGGCTCGGAATCGGGCTCCAGCGCGGGCTCGGCCTACTCTGGCCCGGCTGGGGGCGCGAGCTATCAGTGATAGGAGTCGCCCGTTAGCGCGTCGGCAAGCAACCATCTGCTCGGCGGGCCGTCCGCGCCACACGGCACCGACGGCTCGCACGTGGGTCACGGCGACATGCGATCACTGCAAGCCGGCGTCGAGATGCTCGGGGTCGATCGTGTTGTTCAAGCCGGATGGCAGCGACCTGCGCATCTACGCGAGCGCCATCAGGGCGCCGGTGGGGCTGGCCTTCGTCCCCGGCACGAGCGGTCTCCTTGCCAGCATGAACCAGCGCGATGACCTGGGCAGCAAGACCCCGGGGGATTGGCTGGCGCTGGTGCGCAAAGGCGAGAACTGGCGCTTCCCCGGCTGCTACGGTCAGGGTGGGGTCCGATGCGCGGGGGTGCCTCAGCCGACGGCGGTGCTCGACAAGCACGCTGCGGTGGGCGCGATCGCGATGGTCAGCGGCGATCTGGTGAAGGGCACGGGAACCTCGGCGCTGGTCGCCGAGTGGTCCACGTCAAAGGTGCAGCGTGTATCGCTCGTGAAATCGGGGTCGAGCTATGAGGGCTCGGCGTCGAGCTTCCTTATGGGCGTGCGAAACCCGCTGGCGATGGTCCTGGCAGCCGATGGCTCGCTGCTGGTAGGCGACTGGGCCACCGGCACGATCTACAGAGTCAGCGCCTGAGCGCTTCCTGCTCCTCGACGGTGCGCTCGGCGGCGGGAAGCGCCTCCAAGCGCGCGTCAGGGATGGGCTCGCCGCTGTCCACAGACAGACCGTAAGTTCCCGCGGCCAGCCTCTCCTCGGCGCGCTCCACAGCGCTCAGCTGATTGGCGAGGTCCTCGGCAAGCCCGGAGTCGAGCTCTGTCTGTAGGAGCTCTTGAGAGCCCAGTTCGCCGGGTTCGCTCTCCTGGGTGTCGGCCTCGTGCTCGTCGCCGGCGAGTGCTGCGATGGCCTGCTCGATGCGTGCTCGCTCGCCGGCGAGCAGTTGACGTGCGTGATCTGTATCCATGAAGGGAGCCTAGCGCCGCCAGGTGAGCTTGCCTTGCGGGCGACGCGAGGAGCCGTCGTAGCATGGCTTGGACAACCCACCTCGCGAAAGGCAACCATGGCGCTGACGGACAGATTCAAGGACATCAAGAGCAAGGCCGAGGATGCGGTCCTGGAGCGCAAAGACCAGATCCAGCAGGCGGTGCAGAAGGCGGGCGAGGTGGCCGATCAGCGCACGGGTGGCAAGTACCA
Organism: Solirubrobacteraceae bacterium; assembly: GCA_030151725.1. Taxonomy (GTDB): domain Bacteria; phylum Actinomycetota; class Thermoleophilia; order Solirubrobacterales; family Solirubrobacteraceae; genus Palsa-744. Next base: position 8,157 of record JASLDD010000223.1, on the reverse strand, counting down.
CGACAAGATCGAGAAGGTCGGTGGCAAGGCGCTCGGCTATGTGGAGTCTCTGGACGACTCCACCAAGGACGAGCCTGCGAGCACCCCAACGGCGACTGGGACTGAGCCTGCGAGCACAGAGACCGCGGCGACTCAGCCGGAGCCGGTGCACCCCGACGCGGCGGCCTAGCGGGGTCTACAGCCAGCCCTTGCGCTGGAAGAAGCGCACGAGCACGGCGCACGTGAGGAGCATGCTGCCGATGCCGAACACCCAGAAGGTCCAAGTGGGCGCGATGCCTGTGTTGACCAGCCAGCCAAAGTTCATGCCGAAGAAGCCGGTGATGAAGGACAGCGGCAGGAAGATGGTGCCAACGATCGTGAGCTGCTTCATGACCTCGTTCTGGCGGTTGGAGACCGTCGAGAGGTACAGGTCGGTGGTGCTGGAGAGCAGGTCGCGGTAGGAGTCGATCAGGTCGGAGATGCGGATGAGGTGGTCATAGACATCGCGGAAGTAGTCACGCTCGTCGAGCTTGAGGCCGGAGAGCTCGGCGATCTGATCGATCGAGCGGGCGAACAGATCGCGCTGGGGAGTGACGACCTTTCGCATTGATACGAGCGTGCGCTTCATGGCGAACAGGCGCTGAAGCTGCTCGTCGGTGGGGCCTTCAAGCACAGCTGACTCGAGCTCGTCGATCTCATCGTCCATGCGGGCGAGCGGCGGAAAGAAGCTGTCGGTGAGGGCATCGAAAACGCGGTAGAGCAGGAACTGCTCGCTGTGCAGGACCTGGCCTTCGAGGCGCGAGCGCTGATCGTCGAGTGCGGGTAGCTCGTCGCGGTGCAACGTGATGAGGTATTTGCCGGAGACGAACATCTGCACCTCCTGCAGCAACTGGTCGGGCTCGGAGGCGGGCGCATCGTGGGCGCCGTAGAAGACGAGAAAGATGTAGTCGGAGTACTGATCCCGGTTGGGGCGTTGGCCGAAGTGCAGTGTGTCCTCGAGCGCGAGAGGGTGAAAGCCGAACAGCTCGTGCAGCTTCTGGACGTCATCGGCGGTGGGAGCGGTGAGATCGAGCCAGAAGAAGTGATCGCGCGCCAGGTGGTCCTTGACTGCGCTCTCGTCGATGGTGGTGAGGCAGGGAACGACGAACGCGAACCCCGTCTCGGCTGCGCGGTCTGGGTGCTGCGCCTCGGCCTTGCCGACGGTCATGGTGGGTGCTTCGCCCAACAGGGCGACTGTTCCTGCTCGTGAGCGGATAGCGAAGGGCATGATGCGATGCGCATGTGTCCAGATCAGCAACCGGACGTTGTCCCGATAGTTGGATCTCGTCGATATTGGCCTCATGGATACGACAGGCGAGGCGGGGGCGAGCGCGCACCGCGCGTTTGAGCGTAGACGGCAACGCCGCATTGCAGAAGCCGAGAGTCGGGGACGGCTCGCCAAGGTGCTCGCGTTCCTGTCAGGGCCATCGGCGACCGACAAGCGTCGGGCGATGGAAGAGGCCAACTGGGCCACGGGCGCCAAGGGTGAGCAGAGGCTCGCGCGGGATCTGGCCGAGCGTTGTCCGGGGGTGCTGGTGCTGCACGATCGCCGAATGCCTGCCAGCAGGGCGAACATCGACCATGTCGCGGTTGCGCCGTCGGGGGTCTATGTGATCGACACGAAGTGCTATCGCGGGTCGATCAAGGTCGTGAGCCCGATCTGCGGGTCGCCACGGCTGATGATCGCCGGGCGCAACCGCACCAAGCTGATCGGTGACCTGGAAAAGCAGGTAGCCGTGGTGAGGGGGATGATGGCCGATCTCGCGCCTGAGACTCCCGTGCATGGCTGCCTGTGCTTCCTGAAGCCAGAGGGCCGGGGGAGCCGGTGGCGGGCTGCCGCTGCTACGGCGCTAAGCATCGGCGGCTACCAGCTTTATTATCAGCGCCAGTTGACCAAGCGCCTGAACCGTGCGGGCGCGCTCACCGATGAGCAGGCACTGCTGATTCACGGGCAGCTGGCCGAGCGGTTGCGCCCGGCATCGCCTCTCGGCGCCCGGCGGTGCGCATGCCGGGAAGCATCAGGCCGGCGAGCGTGGCGCACGCGCCGATGAGGCCCGCAACGATCAGCGTTGTGCGCACGCCCAGGATCGAGCTGACGGGACCGGTGAGGGCGAGTGAGATGGGCAAAAGCCCGATCGAGATCAGCCAGTCGATGCTCGACACACGCCCCAGCAGCTTGCCCGGGACAAGGCGCTGCTTCATGGTCGCCCACACGATCGTGCCGGCAGTCTCCAGGAAGTTGAAGGCGAGGCAGGCCAGCATCAGCTCCCACACGGCGCTCGCGAGCCCATAGGCGGCGACGGCGAGCGTGGCAAGCGTCCAGGCGATGTAGATGAAAGCGATGCCGTGCGACGGGATCTCGCTGCGTCCCATGGCCAGAGCGCAGGCAACCGCCCCGACGCCGCCGCCCCCGAGCACGAGCCCGAGCTGCATGCCGCTGCCGTTGAGCACATGCTTGACCATGAACGGGAGCAGCACAAGCGTTGGTCCCATAAACAGCAGGTAGGCGACGGCGGCGCTTGCGAAGGTGCCCCACAGCCACACCTGGCCACGCACATATGACCAACCCTCGCGGAGCTGGTGGACGGTGTCGGCGGGGCTCAGCGAGTCATCGGGCTGCTCCACCACCACCGCGCGCGGCGACATCACCCACAGGGCGCCGGCCGAGAGCATGAAGGTGACACCGTCGAGCAGGAAGGCCCCGCCCGGGCCGACCGTGCCAAGCAGCACGCCCCCGACGGCGGGCCCGGCGAGGCGCAGGGCGAGGGGACGCACGAGCTGGTCCAGGGCATTGGCCTGGCCGAGCTGGGACTCGGGCAGCAGCTCAGGCAGGATCGCGTCGCTGGCCGGATCGAAGAAGGCCTCGGCGGCGCCATACACGGCCACGATCACAACCATCTGCCACAGCCGCAGCTGGCCGCTGAGCGCCAGGGCGGCCAGCAGTGCCAGCAGCGCGGCGCGCGCGAGGTCGGCGAACAGCATCACTCGCCGGCGATCGTGGCGGTCGCTGACCACGCCCCCGATCAGCAGCAGCGTCAGAAGGGGAACGGTCATGGCGATTCCCAGCAGCGAGAGGGCGGTGGGGGCGTCGGAGATGGTGTAGGTCTGCCAGGCGAGCGCCACCAGGAAGGCGCCGTCGCCGAGCAGCGAAATGCAGCGACCGGCGAACAGCAGCCTGAAGTTGCGATTGCGAAGCGGCTCGGTGGCGCGGCGGCGTGTGCTTGGACGCAGCTGCTCGCTTGCGAGCTGGGTGCTAGTCCCCATCGGGCGCGGTGGCGGCAGGCTCGACAGCGGCGGCGTCCACCGAGCGGGGACTCGAGCCCTCGCTCGCGAGGTAGTCGAGCATGTGGTCCGACTCCATCGGCCGCGCGAAGTGGAAGCCCTGACCGAGAGCGCAGCCGAGGTCACGCAATCGTTGCAACTGCTCGTCGAGCTCGATGCCCTCGGCGACCACCTCGAGTGAGAGCGAGCTACCGAGGGCGACCACGGCGCTTGAGAGGTCGAGCGTTTGCGGGGTGGCGTCCTCGCGCAGGAAGGAGCGGTCCATCTTGATGATGTCGACGGGGAAGCGACTGAGATAGCTGAGCGAGGAGTAGCCCGTGCCGAAGTCGTCCATGGCGATCCGCAGTCCCAGGCCGCGCAGCTCGGTGAGCTTGGTGACGGCGATGTCGGGATCGTCGATGAGCATCGACTCGGTGATCTCGAGCGTCAGTAGCGCGGGGTCGAGCTCGGAGTCTGTGAGGGCGTCGCGCACGTCGGAGATGACGTCGCTGTGCTGGAGCTGCTTTACGGACAGGTTCACGCACATGTACAGCGGCGGATCCTCGCCGCGAGCGCGGTTGATGGTTGTCGCCTGGCGGGTGGCCTCGCGCAGCACCCATCGGCCGATCGGCACGATTAGGCCGGTCTCCTCGGCAAACGGGATGAAGTCGTCGGGGTGCACGAGGCCGCGCTCGGGGTGATGCCAGCGCAGTAGCGCCTCCATGCCGGCGACGCGGCTGTCGGTGAGGCGCACGATTGGCTGGTAGAAGAGCTCGAACTGGCCGGCTTCGAGCGCTCGCTGGAGGTCCGCCCGCAGCTCCAGTCGCGCGAGCACTCCGGCGTGCATCTCGGGCTCGAACAGGCGGTAGCCGCCCTTGCCATCGCGCTTGGCGATGTACATGGCGGCGTCGGCGTCACGGATCAGATCGTCGGCGCTGGCAGCGGAGCGGCCCTCCAGGATCGAGATGCCGATGCTTCCGCGCAGCTGCAGCTCCTTGCCGGCGACCGTGAGCGGCCGGCGCAGATCGTCGAGTATCCGCTCGGCGACCTCGACTGCCGTCTGTACGTCTTCGAGGTCCTCGAGCAGCACCACGAACTCGTCGCCTCCGAAGCGCGCTGCGGTGTCGCTCGAGCGGATGCTCTCGGAGAGGCGCTTGGCGACATCGATCAGGGTGGCGTCGCCGGCGCCGTGGCCGAGGCTGTCGTTGATCGTCTTGAAGTCGTCGATGTCGAGGAAGATGACCCCCAGCTCGTTGCCCTCGCGGCGCGCGCGTCCGATCGCATGGCGCACCCGCTCGACGAACAGGGCACGGTTGGGGAGGTTGGTCACCGGGTCGTGGAAGGCCTGGTGGGCGAGTTGCTCCTCGAATGCCTTGCGCTCGCTGATGTCGCGTGCGTTGAGCACGATGCCGCACACGTGCTCGTCGGCGAGCAGGTTGGTGTGCAGGATCTCGAACTGGCGCAGCGTGCCGTCGCGGTGGCGCAGCGTGCACTCGATCACCTCGCCGTCACCCCGCGCGTAGGCCGATCCGTCGGCCAGCAGGTTCAGCAGTCGGTTGGCGTCCTCGGGAGCGACGAGGCGGTCGAATCGCGTTCCCAGAAGCTCCTGCGGCGGATAGCCGAGAACGCGCTCGGAGGATGGGCTCTGGTAGGTGATGGTCGCGTCGGGTCCCACGACGGTGATCAGGTCGCTGGCGTGCTGCACGAGCGACGCAAAGCGCGCCTCGCTGTGCTGACGGTGGATCTCTTCGCTCAAGCGCGCGCCCTCCAGCGCCAGCGCGAGCTGTGTGACGAGCGCCTCGAGCGCGGATGCGACCTGGGGAGGGGTCGACTTGGCGGAGGCGACGAGCAGCACTCCGAGGACGTCGCGGCGCACAGGAAGGGCCAGCACCAGTCCGTTGGTCCACTCGCGGGGCAGCTCGAGCGCTTCGAGCAGCGGTGCGCTGAGGCCGGTGCTAGTGGGATGTTGGTCGGCGAGATCCAGCAGCCACGCGCCGGTCTCCGGGGAGAGGGCGCGTGCGCTCCACTGCGGCTCGTCGCTACGGACGACAGCCGTCAAGGTTGCATCGTCGAGCAGGCACAGCACGCCGGCTCCAGGGTCGTCCAGGAGCGCGGCGACTCCCTCGATCGCCGCTCGCTGCATCTCGCTGCGTGTGGTGCCGGCGGCGAGCGCGGCCCCACAGGCGCTCAGGATCCGCTCGCGTGCGACTGAGCGCTCCTGCTGGCGCACGAGGTCGACCATCCGCATCACAACGAGCCCGAACAGCACGACCGAAGCGCAGATGATCACGATCAGGTCGAGGTCGCCGCGCTTGAGCTCCTTCAGCAGGATGCAGATCGGGGCGATCAGGGAGGCGCCGGTCAGCAGGGAGAGGCGTGTGGGTGTGAGCTTGGCCTCGGGGTGCGTCTTGGCTGGCTCCTGCATGGAGACCATCGAAGGGTGCAGCGCCGCGGTTGCCCACAGCAGCTGGTAGGCGGTCCATCCGAGATCGAGGATCAGCTGGTGGTGGAAGGCGTTGTTGAGCGTCAGGATCCCGTAGGCGAAGTCGGTGACGAGCAGGGAGATGATGCTTGCGCTCAGCAGGTAGAAGGCCCGCGGGCGCCGGCCGCTGTCGAGCACCAGACGGATGACGGCGGCGAGCATGATGATGTCCCCGAGCGGGTATGCGACGGAGACGAGCTTGGGCAGCACGCCCATCGTGGGGTCGTGCAGGTAGGGCGCGATCTGCAGCACCCACGACAGCAGCGACAGTCCCAGCGTGAGGATCGCGCCGTCGATCAGCGTGTTGCGGTGGCGCTGCGGGTTGCGTCGGCGCACGAGCAGCAGCAGCCCGAGCATCTGAGCGGGGTAGACCGTCAGGTAGATGGCGTCGCCGATCGACGGGAAGGGGACTTCGTGGTGCAGGACTAGCTTGGGGAAGCTGTAGGTGTAGACGTCGCCCATCCAGTACAGAAGGAAGCCGCCGGCGAACAGCCACCAGGGCAGCGCGTAGGAGGGCTTGTTGCGACGGATGCCCACCATCACGGCGATCCAGCTGGTCATGCCGATCGTGTTCAGCAGCACCGGCTGTCCCTTCAACGGCGGGACCAGCAGGTAGACGAGCAGGCTGATGGTGCCGAACGCCAGGTAGCCCTGCCACGCCTGCACCCGCCACGAACGGCCATCACGGGGCATAGGCACCGGCTCGCCGCTCTCCGTCTTTATGGGAGTGGAGAGCGCGGGAGAGCTCATTGCGCGGCTCCGAGCGCCAGCTGCTCAGATGCCGATTGCAGCTCGCCGCGACTGGCCAGGTCGGCTACGGTCTCGATCAATCGGTCTATCTGCTCGTCGGTGTTGATCGAGGTCAGTTGCACGCGGAAGCCCACCTCGGACTTGGGCACCAGGGGATAGGCGGCGAGCGTGACGTAGACGCCGCGAGCGAACAGCAGCCGGCCGACGTGGTCGATGTGCGTGTGGTCGCGCAAGGGGATCTCGACGATCGGAAAGCCCGAGTGGTTGGGCGTGTGGACGTCGAGCTCGCGCAATGCGTCGAGGACGCGCGTGCTGTGTCGGTAGAGAATGCCGCGCAGCTCATCGCCGCGGCGCTCGTTTACGTCGAAGCCGGCCAGCACTGTGGCCAGCGAAGCGACCGGTGAGGGGCCCGAGTAGAGATAGGGGGGAGCGGTGACCTTCAACAGGTTCTTGACCTCGGTGGGGCACGCGATGAACGCGAGCAGCGAGGAGTAGGACTTGGAGAAGCCGGCCACGAGGACGATGTCGTCGTAGGTCTCATCGAAGTGGCGCACGATGCTGTTGCCGCGCCGTCCGTAGGGGCAGGGCTCCTCGGGAGAGCGCTCGCCGATCACGCCGAAGCCGTGGGCGTCGTCCAGATACAGCAGGGCGCCGTGGCGGCGGGTCACCTCGGCAAAGGCGCGCAGGTCGGGTGCGTTGCCGGTCATGCTGTTGACGCCGTCCATGCACACGAGGCGCGCGTGATCGCGCTCAGCGCTCAGCAGCTCGTCGAGATGGCCGGGGTCCTCGAAGCGGAAGCGGCGCACAGCGGCGCCGCGTGAGCGAGCCACCTGGCAGCCGTCGTACATGGTCTTGTGTGCTCGCTCGTCTAGAAAGATGGTTCCGGAGGCAGCCAGCACGGGGATCACGGACGCATGGATGTGCGTGATGGTGGGCAGCACCAGCGAGTCCTCGCTGCCGATCAGCTCGGTCAGGCGTGTCTCTATCTGCTCGTACAGGGCCGGGCTGCCGAGTAGGCGTGACCAGCTCGGGTGCGTTCCCCAGGCCTCCAGAAAGGCGGGCACGGCGGCGATGATCTCGGGGTCGAGGTCAAAGCCGAGGTAGTTGCAGGAGGCAAAGTCGGCGAGCCACTGATCGCCGACACGGATCATGCGTCCGTCAATCTCCTCGATGACTGCATCCATCATCGGGTGCCCTGAGCGCAGGCTCTCTAGATCGTGGACCGTTTCCAGCCACGAATCGAGCCAGCGGCCACGTGACGGGGATGTGGCGGCGGAGAGCAGCGATGTCGACATGTCGAACCGCTTATCGGGCCGAATCTCCAATCGCTTGATGAACGACCGGGTTGGCTCAGCGCTTTGCAACAGCTGGGTTGGTACGCGCCAGGGGAACTTCGAGAGAAAAAGCCCAGCAGCGGACTCGAACCGCTGACCCCTTCCTTACCATGGAAGTGCTCTACCAACTGAGCTAGCTGGGCGGGAGTTGGGACTGTACCGCGGGCGACCGGACGAGACCACTTGGTTCGTCGATCGATCGATCAGTCCGCGGGCGTGACGGTGGTGACGGGCAGCCCCATGCCGCTGACCTTGCTCGGGAGGTCGAGCCTCAGCCACTGCGAGAGTTTCGATGGGAGGGTGGAGATGATC
>JASLDD010000181.1 GCA_030151725.1 Solirubrobacteraceae bacterium | reverse complement strand
CTCGGTTCGCGGCGGTGGGTCTGGCTCGCGCGGCTGTGCCAGCAGCGCCCCGATCTACGGATCATCGCCTGCCAGGCATCCTCGACTGTTGGTGAGCGCGTGCGCGCTCTGCGACTGGGGGTCGATGACTGGCTCGGCAAGCCGTGCCACCCGGAAGAGCTGATCGCGCGCATCGAAGCGCTCACACACCGTCGCAGGGGGCCCGAGAAGCGCAGCCTCGAGCCGACGACTCTGGGTGAGGTGGAAATACGCCCGGACCACTACCAGGCATTCGTGCGGGGCGTGAGCCTGCGGCTCACCAGGCGCGAGTACCAGCTGATCGAGCTGCTCTCCCGTGACGGCAGCGAGGTGCTTCACCGTGAGCTCATCTACGAAAGCCTGTGGGGCTATGAGATGGTCCGCAATGACCGCTCTGTGGACGTGTTCGTGCACAAGCTGCGCAGGAAGCTCGAGCTGGCGTCACCGAGCTGGCGCTACATCCACACTCACTTCGGTGTCGGCTACCAGCTCCTGGCCGAACAGCTTGACTGCTCCTCGATACACGAGCTCCGCTCCGAGCAGGAGGAGCGCTTCGAGGAGGAGCCGATCGCGGCTTGACCGAACGGGTCAGCCGAATGTGGTGGGGGGCGCCGTCACCGAGAGCTGGCCCCGGCGCGGATCGCCAATGCAAAAGACCTGAAAGCGCGTAGAGGAGCCGGCCTGCGCCTGTGCCACGATGGCTCGCCCCGCTGCGACGATCGCGCCCGCGCGACGGGCCACCGCGTAGACGACCAGTTCCTGCTGGGAAACAGCGGAGTGGTTGACGAGGACTCCTTCTACGCCGGGCCCATTGGTCGGGTCTTCGAAGATGTGCTCACCTTCGACGCTCAAGTGGGGGATTGCGCCCGCGCTTGTCGCCTCGCCTTCGCCTACCTTCGCGCCGACGCTCGCCGGGGCTCCGCTGGCCTGGACCTGATCGTCGATCCAGGTCGCCTGCCCGTGCGCGGGCAGCAGCGGAACAGACACCAGCGCCGCCGCCAGGCCTGGTTCGTCGTTGGTGTAGAGGGTGGAGCCGCCGGCGCCCTTGATGGTGATCGCAATGGGAACGTTGCGCAGGGGAGTAGCGGAGGTGTTGCGCAGGGTCACGACCGCTGCGGTGCCTTCTGAGCTCCGTAGCAGCGCTGTGGCGCTGACCTTCACCTTGGTGCTCTCGTGGCTGATCGCCAGCCCTTGTTTAGCCGAGACCCCGTTCTTGGCGGCTTCGCGTTCGTGTCGCTTCGCGATCGCTTCTAGCTTGGCAGCCTTCTCCTGGGTTGTCTCACAGCCGGTGAGCGTGAGCGCTACAAGCGCCAGTGCGACCCACCTCACCCGAAGGCTCCGCTGATGTAATCGCGCGTGCGCTGGCGTTCGGGGCGGTCGAAGACCTGATCGCTCGAGCCGTACTCGATCAGCTCGCCCAGGTGCATGAAAGCGACGTGGTCGGCCACACGGAAGGCTTGCTGGAGGTTGTGCGTGACGATCACGACAGCCACGCTCTCGCGCAGCTCCACGATCAGATCCTCGATGATGGCTGTGGAGAGCGGGTCCAACGCCGAACAAGGCTCGTCCAGCAGCAGAACCTCCGGATCAGCGGCGAGCGCTCGCGCGATGCACAGACGCTGCTGCTGGCCGCCGGAGAGCCTCAGCGCCGAGCGATCCAGATCCGCGGTCACCTCCTCGTAGAGACCGGCGCGGCGTAGGGCGTCGGCCACGGCGGCCTCAATCTCGGCGCTGCGCCGGCGGCGCCTGCCGCCGCGCTTGGGCCGCTCCGCCAAAGCGTAGGCGACGTTGTCGAAGATACTCATCGGGAACGGGTTGGGCTGCTGGAAGACCATCGTCACCCGTCGCCTGAGGGTGTTGACGTCGAGACCGTGAATGTCCTCGCCGTCGAGAGTGATGTGTCCGCTGCGGGCGGCCCCGGCGGTCACCTCGGTCAAGCGGTTGAGCGAGCGCAGAAGCGTCGTCTTGCCGGAGCCCGACGCGCCGATCATGGCCAGCACCTCGCCTTGGCGCACCGGCAAGCTTACGTCGCGCACGACCCAGTTCTCGCCGTAGGCCAGCCATAGCGACTCGACCCTCATGCGCTCGCGAACGACCGTGGCCGGGGCGCGAACGCCGCGCGGGCGGGGGGCGAGGCCGGTGGTTGCTAGCGCACCGTTCGTGGGCGCCTTTGCCGGTGCGACAAACGGCTCGCGGTCGAGCGCGATCCGACGTACGGGCGGTGGCATCATCGGGTCCATGCGATCTCCAATACTCCGTTTATCGATCGGCGCTTGAGAGCCGTAGGAGCCGCCTGAGCATGTGTCGGTCGCGGTTGCCCCCGGCGTTCGTCAGCCATGTGACGAGTCCGTTGAGGACCAGCACGAGCAACAGCAGCAGGAAAGCGGCCGCATATGCCTTCTGGGGCGCGCTGCCTTCCCCGGCCGGCGAGTTTTCATAGACGTAGCTCGTGAGTGTCGAGCCGGTGCCGCGCAACATGCCGATGATCGGAAGCGACCCCACACCCTGGTTGGTCAGCGAGACGCCGAGCAGGATTCTGATGATCGCCGTGTCGCCGATGATTCGTCCCATTCCGAGCACCGTTCCAGTGGCGATGCTCGGACGAATCGAAGGAAGCAGGACGTGACGGATGGTCGTTGCGCGGGTGTGGCCGAGCGCGTAGGAGGCCTCGCGCAGGCGGTCGGGGAGCTGTGCGAGGGCCTCACGTACGGAGCCGACGACGAGGGGAAGTGCGAGCACCGCCATCACGATCCCGGCGGCAAAGAACGAGCGACCGTACACGGCGCCGTTGGCAGCCGTCTGGGAGAGGAATCCGAGGAAGCCCTGCGAGAAGATCAGCAGCCCGAAGAGCGCCAGCACAACGCTCGGTGCACCCGCAATGATCTCGATCGCTGACTCCACCGCGTGGGCAAGCCACGAGGGACGCCGGTACTCCGACAGCCACGCCGCGATGCCCACGCCGAGTGGTGCGGCTATCACGGTGCCGATCAGGGCGACGATCAGAGTTCCCACGATTGGATCGAGGATGCCGCCGCTCTGGCTCTGCAGTGCCGATGGGGCGGGCGATGTGACAAGCATGTTGAGATGCAGATACGAGAGCCCCTTGACGAGCATGAAGAGCACGATCGCCAGCGCGATCAGGCATAGACCTACGCCGGTGATCCAACACAGCCAGAAGGCCACACGATCGACGAGTGGCCACGAGCCGGTTCCTTCGCGGCGGGAGCGTGCGACCGCTCCCCCGGGTGGTGCGAGTTGAGCGGTTGCCATCAGGCGCGGATCCCGAAGCGCCCGAGCTGTCGCTTCGCGGCCCAGCCGGCCAGCGACAGCATCGCGGCGGAGACCAGGAGCACGGCACCGATTGCGTAGATCGTGTGCGCGAGGGCCGGGATGGTGAGGCCGTCGGCGTTCTGGAAGATGGTCGCCGCGAGCGGACGCACCGGCTCGAACAGAAAGGTGATCCCATCCAGCGGGTTAGCTCCAAAGCCACGCCCCCCGGAAACCATCGCGAGCATCACCGCCTCACCCAAGGCGCGCGCCGTCGCGAGGATCGTCGCGGCAATGATCGCCGGCCGTGCAGTGCGCAGCGAGACGCGCCAGATGGTGCGCCACCGGTTTACCCCGAGGGCGGCCGACCCTTCGCGCCACGCTGCCGGCACCGCCGCCAGGGCGTTCGCGCTGATCGCAACCATGATCGGAAGGATCATCAACGTCAGGATCAACGTGGCTGTCGTCAGGTTGGCGCCGTTGATCTGAACGACGATCGACACAGAGGCCTTGCGTGAGTTGCTGATTAGGTGGCTGTTGATGAATGGCGCTATTGCGAGGATCCCGATCAGGCCGTAGATCACTGACGGCACGCCCGCCAGCAGCCTGATCACCGGATCGAGCGTGCGCTGCACGGCGGGAGGTGCGAACTCGGTCAGGAAGATGGCGGCCAGCGTTGAGATAGCGAGCGCAATTGCAACCGCGGCGACCGTCGTCAGCAACGTGCCCCAGATCAAGGACCAGCCGCGAAAGTAGTACAGCGAGTGTCCCGCCAGCGGCTTGGCTTCCTGCATCGCCCGCAGTTGGGTGTCGACGTCACCTCCCGGTCCGAACCAGCTGAGGCCATTGTGTGAAAACGAGGGCCAGGCTTTGATCAGAACGGTGACGGTCATCGCCCCAATCACGACGAGAAGCGCAACCGCCAGCGTGCCGAGCGTGAGCTCGACGCGCTGGTCGGTTCTGCCTGCGCCCAGCAATTGGGCGGATGGTGTGCTGCGGAGCTTCACCGGTTAGTGGATCGCGATCCAGTCGGAGCTGACGATCGCGCGGACTGTCTTGTTGCCGGGCTTGGTGACCCAGCTGATGAACTTCGCGGCTTCGCCTTTGGGGGCGCCCTTGGTGACCATCCAGAAGTTACGAACGCCGCCATACTGGCCCGACTTGGCGTTGCGTAGCGTGCACGGGATGCCCCCGTAGTCGACCGTGTGGACGCCGCCATTGATCGTGGCCGCGAAGGACGTGAAGCCGATCGCGTTCTTGTCGCCCCCGCCGCCCACGGCGTTGACCTCGAGACCCTCCGAGCTCTCGGCGGTTGCGCTTGGAGAGATCTTCAGCGATTCACCGAGGAAGATGTTCTGGAAGGCGTCCTGCGTACCGGAGGCGCCGTCGCGGTCGAAGAGGTCGATCGGCCCCGTGACCGTCGCGCCCGGGACGTTGCTCCAGTCGCGGATCGAGCCGGTGAAGATGCCCTGGACTGTTTCCTGGGAGAGGTTGGGGAGGGGGTTGGCGCTGTTGGTGATGATGCAGACGCCATCTCGCGCCACCTTGCTGAACACGAGACCTTTGGGGTCGACGCCGGGGATCGGGTCACGCGAGGCATCGCCGATGTCGACTCTGCCGGATGCGGCGTCGCTGATGCCGATCGCGGACTGACCGCCGCCCACTTTCGGAGCGGGGATCTTCGGATAAGCCTTGTGGTAGGCCGTGGCAAGTTTCTGAACCAGCGGCAACATTGAGGTCGAGCCGTCGATGATGAGCCGCTTGGCGGAGGCGCCGGCCGGCACTGCGAGCATGAGGGAAGTGACTATTGAGACAACTAGGGTGCGATGCGCGCGCACAGTTCTTGCTCCTTTGTGTTCGGGAGTGGGCACTGGTGAGTGTCGTAGACGCTCGAGATAAACCGTCGAGGTGTTAATCGATGCGGCGGGCGCGATGGACAAGTCACCCCGGACGTAGCCTGTCGATAGCGAGAGGGGTTGGTGTTTCGTTTTTGTGAACGTCTGTGACGCTGTCCGGATGTGTATCTTTTGTAAAGAAGTCGCCGCCTGTGTTGCTTTTGTGAACGCCGCTCGGGTGTGATGTGTCGTTTTTGTGAACGCCATTGCATTTCCGCTCGCGGCGTGTGACGCTGGCGTTGACCGATCCGGCGCTGCCCTGAGCGGCTGCTCCGCAGCTTGCGAGAACTCGAGAAACGGGCATCTGCCCTGCTCTCGTGTTTGCACGAGAACGCGGTGCGTCGTGTCTCGCCGCCTCGGTCTGTGACTTATCGGCTGATACGAACCGCATCCCTTCATATGACCGACGATCCCACCCCCCCAGAGACTCCGACCGGCAACGGCAAAGCGCCCGCCGGATCTGTCGCGACGGTTCGCTCGGGCCTGGCCCACCGGCGCAGCCCCGTGCTCGTGGCGATCGCCGGGTTCGGGGCCACCGTGCGTCGCATCCTCGCCAAAGATCCGCTCTCGCTCTTCCTCCTGCTGGCCTCGATTGGGCTGGCGATCGCCTTTGCCACCCTCCTCGGTGCGATCAAGCCGGGCAGCTCTGGGCGCCAGGTTCCGCTCAGCGCTGTTCAGACGCTTGCGAAACATCGAGACATAGCGAGCGCGACACTGCTCGATCACGACAGTCGGGTCGAGCTCACAACCACGCCCACAGCACCCGTCGTGTCACCCGACGGTAAGGTCCCGATAGCGACTGCGTCGGGCACACGAGGCGGTGGCACGGCCGCCTCCACACCGGCTGGGACTGCGGTCGGCTCTGAGCAGCTGTGGGCCGCCTATCCCTCATCGGGCGCGCAGACGCAGGAACTCTCCCGTGAACTCGACGCCAGTGGTGCGACGGTCTCTGTCGACCAGCAGTCGGGCAAGCCGACCAAGGCGATTGTGGTCCAGTTCCTGATCCCGATCTTGTTGCTGGTCTGCCTGTTCTCGTTCTTCACCAGGCTCGGCGCCGATGGCGGCGCCGGCGGGATAGCTGCCTTCTCTCAATTCACGGGCAAGGGACGCAAGAAGGGCAAGGGAACCAGCGATCGCATCACATTCGCGGACGTCGCCGGTGCCGGCGAAGCGCTCGCCGAGCTTCGTGAGATCCGGGACTATCTCGCCGATCCAAGCAAGTACTTGGCGGTGGGTGCAGCCGCACCCAAGGGCGTGCTGCTCGTGGGGCCGCCCGGAACCGGCAAGACGCTGCTCGCCAAGGCTGTGGCCGGCGAAGCCGACGCGGCTTTCTTCTCCCTGTCGGGATCGGACTTCGTGGAGTCGCTGGTCGGCGTTGGCGCAGCCCGTGTGCGCGACCTGTTCCGCAAGGCGCGCAAGGCCTCACCGGCGATCATCTTCATCGACGAGCTCGATGCCGCCGGGCGTAAGCGCGGCGCCGGGATTGGGCAGGGCAACGATGAGCGCGAGCAGACGCTCAACCAGATCCTGGTCGAGATGGACGGCTTCGCGGGTGACGGCGGATTGGTTGTGATGGGCGCCACCAACCGGCCTGACATCCTCGATCCGGCATTGCTGCGGCCGGGCCGCTTCGACCGTCAGGTCGTGATTGACGTACCTGACGTGCACGGGCGCCTTGAGATCCTGCGGCTGCACGGCGGCAAGCGTCCGCTTGCGCCGGATGCATCGCTTGAGGAGGTGGCGCGCCAGACGCCGGGGTTCAGCGGCGCTGAGCTCGCCAACGTGATCAACGAGGCCGCGCTGCTGAGCGTGCGCGACGGGCGTGGGCAGATCGACGCGGCGACGCTGGATGAGGCAATCGACCGGGTGGTGGCCGGCCCTGCCAAGCACCACATCCTCACCGAGCAGGAGCGTTGGCTGATCGCGATCCATGAGGCCTCCCATGCGGTCGTGACCGACGCTCTCGGACACACCGCCTCGACGCGGAAGCTCTCGATCGTCGCTCGTGGGCGACAGTTGGGGACCGCCGCGCACATGCTTTCCGATCGCGACCAGACGATCATGACCAAGCCCGACCTGCAGAGCCAGCTGGTCGTCATCACGGCAGGCCTGGCGGGCGAGCGCATCGCGTTTGGGCATACTTCGACGAGCGTTCATGACGACCTACACGCGGCGACGGCGCTGGCGCGGAGCATGGTCACATCCTTCGGCATGTCCGAGGCTCTCGGCCTGGTGACCATCGGCGAGAAGAGCGGCGAGGTGTTCCTTGGGGCCTCGCTCCAAGACCTTGGCTCGGTGGGCCCTGCGACGCTCAACCTGATCGACAACGAGGTCGAGCGGCTGGTGGGCGACGCGGAGGCGCGCGCAGCGGTGATCCTCGACCGAAACTGGAACACGGTTGAGGAGACAGCCAGCGCGCTGCTCGAGCAGGAGACCCTCTCCGGCGTCGCCCTGGACGCGGTGCTTTCGACGGTGCAGGAGATATCACTCGAGGAGCTGCGCGACGTGCGCCGGGCCAGTCCGGCACGTGATCCCAAGCAAGCACCATGAGAGCCCGCCTGCCCTCGCCGGCGATGGTCGTCGCGCTGGTGGCTCTGGTGCTGTCGACTACCGGGCTCGCCGATGCGGCGCGGCGCGCGGTCGTGAGCGCCGTCGCCGGCCATCGAATCAGCGCCAAGCCCTACGCCGGCGGGATCCTCGTCCTCGGCAAGAACAGGAAATTTCCCGCATCGGCGATTCCCGCGGTCAAAGAGGCCGCTCGAGTCGGGGGAAAGACCGCTGAAGAACTTGCAGGCACATGCCCGCCGGCCACCGTCGATCTCGGCACCTGGTGCCTCGACACGGCGCCCTATCCGCTCACCAAGGCACAGGCCGGCAAGAACAACTACATCTGGGCGAGTCAGACATGCGTAGCCGAAGGCGGATGGCTTCCCACCGCCGCGCAGCTGGTGGGTGCTGCCAACCGGGTCAAGCTCGAGTCCACGATTCACGACTCTCCCCTGACCGCCACA
>JASLDD010000178.1 GCA_030151725.1 Solirubrobacteraceae bacterium | reverse complement strand
ACGACCGGAATCCGCACGGTGGAGTGGCTGCGCGACAACGGCGCAGCGGGCCTGGTCGCGCGGGTGGAGTCCATCTACTACAGCCTCACCGCCCCCCGCAAGGGCGGGCCCACTCTGCGAGCACTGCCACAGGTAGGCGACGGCGCCGCCACCGCGACTGGCCGCGTTCCCGCTCACGTGTATCGCCCCCGCCGCATTCCCGCCCTGCTTCGTCCGGCGCTGCCAGGCGAGGGCGTCTGGCGTGCCACCCGGCCGGGACTTGCCGCCAAGCCCCCCGTGCTCGTGACCACCATCCGCGATCAGCCCGAATACCCGCGCGTGCTCGCAGGGCTCGCCTGGATCGACACCAAGCGCACGCGCATCGCGCTGCACCCCGGGCGCCTGGAGCCCTCGGTGGAACTACCGCGCGGAGACATGGAGGTCCCCCTGCAGGCCCGTCCCAAACTGCTTGCCACGTTCAACAGCGGCTTCAAGCTGAGCGACTCCAGAGGCGGCTTTGCCGTGCGTGGACATACCTACGCTCCGCTGCACAACGGTCAGGCGACGCTCGTGGGCTACGACAACGGCAGCGTCGACGTCATCGACTGGAGCCACGGCTCCGCGATCCCCGCGGGCGTGAGCTTCGCGCGCCAGAACCTGCCGCTGATAGTCAACGAAGGCAAGCTCAACCCCAGCCTGTCAAACGGCGCCGAATGGGGCGCCACGGTCGGCAATGCGGTGCTCGTGTGGCGGTCTGGCATCGGCGTGGACAGACGCGGCAACCTGATCTATGCGGCGGGCGAAGACCAGACCGTGCAGAGCCTCGCCAGGGCGCTGCTGCGAGCGGGCGCCGTGCGAGCTATGGAGCTCGACATCAACTCCTTCTGGGTCAGCTTCATCACCTATGGCGCTCCCGGCGCGAGCGAACCCAAGAACCTTCTGCCCGGCATGGAACGCTCTGACACCCGCTACCTCGAACCCGACGACCGAGACTTCTTCACCGTCTATTCCCGCTAGCTCCGCCTTTGCCCACCAGGATCGAAGCACCTTTCGGCTAGCCTTGAGTCATGCGCTTCTTTGGTCATGACAAGACTGCAATGGTCGAGCCAGGCGCCGCATTGCCGGGACGCAGCCAGGAGGTCCGGCTGCCCGAGCGCCACGAGGTGCTGGGCACACCGCTGAAGGCCCCGTTCCCCGAGGGAGTGGAGACGGCCATCTTCGGCATGGGCTGCTTCTGGGGCGCCGAGCGGATCTTCTGGCAGGCCGACGGCGTCTTCACCACAGCGGTCGGCTACGCGGGTGGCACCACGCCCAACCCAACCTATGAGGAGACGTGCAGCGGGAGGACCGGGCACGCCGAGGTAGTGCTCGTGGCCTACGACACCGCCAAGACCAGCTATCAGGAGATGCTCAAGCTCTTCTGGGAGGGCCACGACCCGACGCAGGGCATGCGCCAGGGAAACGACATGGGCACCCAGTACCGCTCGCTGATCATGTGGAACGGCGAGGCCCAACGCGCGGCCGCCGAGGCCTCCCTGGAGAGCTATCAGCAGATGCTCTCAGCGGCAGGTCACGGCACGATCACCACTGAGCTGGTCGAGGAGAGCCCCGAGCACCGCTTCTACTACGCCGAGGACTACCACCAGCAGTACCTGGCCAAGAACCCCGGCGGCTACTGCGGGCTCGGCGGGACAGGGGTTGCTTGCCCGATCGGCGTGGGCCTCCCCGCCTCGCCACACGCAGCCTGAGCGTCCGCAGCCAGTAGAGCCTCACGCCGTCGTGGGATCGGTGAGCTCGCCCTCGGTTAACAACAGCGACCCCGCCGAAGCGGGGCCGTTGTCGATCGACCTGTCCAAAGGTCCCATCTGCTCCCAGTCCCGGACGCGTCCGTGGGGGCCGCGCCCGGGCTGGAAGGTACTGGTGCTGCGTTCCCCTTACGCGCCTGCCCCCGCCGGCACGGTTGAGCCTCCGCCGGGCTGCCACGCGGGTGCGTGCGGCCCTCCGAGCGTCGGCACGTCTGAGGGATAGACCTCGTTTCCGTGAATCGCGTGATCGCCAATCTCCAACTCTTCGTCGGACAGACGAAGCGGTACGAAGATGCCGACCAGCTTGAGCAGGATGAACGTCATGATGCCGCTGAACAGGATCACCCAGATCCCGGCCTCAGCCTGCCAGCGCAGCAACGTCCAGCTGCCATGGATCACGCCGTCTTTGCCAGGCAGGGAGCTTGCCCCGCCGACGCCGATGTACTCGATGACCTTCGAGTTGGCGAAGATCCCGACCAGCAGACCGCCCACAAAGCCGGCGATCCCGTGTGTATAGATCACCCCCAGCGTGTCGTCCACGCTTCGGAAGACGGGCGCTCGGCTCAGGAATCTGATGGCCATCCACACGATCGTGGACGCGATGATGCCGACCGCTATGGCCGACCAGCCGGTTATGAAGCCGGCCGATGGTGTGATCGCTACCAGCCCCGTGATCATGCCGTTGACGGAG
Source organism: Solirubrobacteraceae bacterium (assembly GCA_030151725.1). Taxonomy (GTDB): domain Bacteria; phylum Actinomycetota; class Thermoleophilia; order Solirubrobacterales; family Solirubrobacteraceae; genus Palsa-744. The sequence continues at coordinate 7,404 of JASLDD010000178.1, read as the reverse complement.
CCGATCAGGGACGGCTTGTCGCGGAAGATGTAGTCCCACGCGATCCACACGAGCATCGCCACCGCGGTGCACACGTTCGTGTTGACGACCGCAGCCGCCGCATTGGCGCCCGCGTAGTAGGAGTCTCCACCGTTGAAGCCGTTCCAACCCAGCCACAGCAATCCAGCTCCCGCCGCGACCATCAGCAGGTTGTTCGGTGCGTCGACCTCTCGATCTCGTTGTAGTCGTGGTCCGATGACCGCCGCCGCCACGAAGCCCGATATGCCGGCCGCGAGATGGATGACGTAACCACCGGAGTAGTCCAACGCGCCGTGGAAGGCGAAGTAGCCACCGCCCCAGAGCAGGAAGGCGTTGACCGTATACACGAACGTGATCCACAGCAGCACGAACGGGATCCAGGCCTTGAAGTTGATTCGCCCGAGGACCGAGCCCAGCATCAGGATCGGAGTGATTCCGGCGAACACGAACTGGAAGTAGACGAGCGAGGCCTCCGGGAAGTGGAACGGCGGTCCTTCCGTGATCGACGGAATGATCGCCTGGCCCTCCTCAGCTCCCTGCGAAAGCACCGTGCCCGACTTGCCCCACATGCTCGCGAAGAAGCCGTGTCCGCTGCCGATCGGCGTTCCAAAGCCCATCTTGAACGCCCACAGCACCCAGGCCACGAGCACCAACGAGAATGCGACGAAAGTGAGCATCATGCTGTTGACCGACCAGCGCTTCTGCATGACGCCGCCGTACAGGACCGCAAGGCCCGGCAGGCTCATCAGCCCGACGAAGGTCGCAGCGGTCATCTGCCACGCGTTGTCACCTGCGTTAAGCCAACTTGGATATGCCAGCCAGGACATGGGCCTCCATTTCCTACGGATTGGGGAGGTGAGCGGCTACCCCCAGGGGACACTCGCCGCGCACCAATGACAGTCCGGGTATGAAATCCGTCATGCAGGAATCGGGGTAGGGCCATCGTGGCCAACACTTGCACCAGGGGTTTCGACATTTGTCTAGACGGCCGCTGCAGATGTACTGTTTGCGACTGCTGTGTAACTATGGCTATACAGCAGTCGCTTGGAGTAATACGAACCCCCAGACGCCGGACAGCGCCCACACGAGCCCACAGCAGACCTCAGCCGGCGGCCGTCAATCCGACTAGGCGAGGTCCGATTCGGCGGATCAGCCGGCAGCCGGCCGGTACGCAAAGCCGGCGTGCGCGCAGGCGGCCTTGAGCTCCGCCGCGATGTGAGGGAAGTCTCCCGAAGCGCAGATCTGGCGGGCTTTGGCGCCGCACCCGTGCAGGTCCGCCCCGCCGAGCGTGCTGGCGAACGTCACGCGGATGCAGTCCGCCGGTTCGGCCCCGTTCTTGGTGTCGATCGTGTGGATGCCGAGCGCCACCAGGCCGACCAGCACGCACACGAGCAATGCAGCGATGGCGCTCTTCTCGCGTTTGCCCCACTGCAGCGGTTCGCCGAGGCGACGCGACTGTTCCTGCATGACCATGTCACGCAAAGGCTACTGAGTGCCCGCAGGCGCGGATGCTCCCGGGGTGGGAGCGGTCAGCTCGACGGGGTCTCGGGCGCGAACTGCAGTGCGGCCGAGTTGATGCAGTAGCGCTCGCCGCCCGGCCCGGGGCCGTCGTCGAAGACGTGTCCAAGGTGGCCTCCGCAGTTTCGGCAGAGCACCTCTGTGCGACGCATGAACAGGCTGTTGTCGGGACGCAGCTCAACCGCCTCCGCAACCGCCGGCTCGGTGAAGCTCGGCCAGCCGGTGCCCGAGTCGAACTTGGTGTCCGCGCTGAACAGCACCGCCGAGCAGGCCGCGCAGCGGTAGTCGCCGGACTCCTTGTTGTAGACGTACTCGCCCGTGAACGGAGCCTCCGTGCCGGCCTTGCGCAGCACGTCGTACTGGGCCGGCGTCAGCTGCTCGCGCCACTCCTGCTCCGTCTTCACGACCTTTGGCTCCTCTGTGGATGACATACATACGTTTTAGCAGCGGCCACGCAACGCTTCCACACGCCGCCCGCTCGTCCTCGCGCGCCGCTCGGAAGCCTCTCGGCGCTCACAGCGAACGCTGCTATTCTAATCCTTACGTTCACGTTAGTTTTAGTATGAGATCCAGAGGTGATTTGACGCGATGAGCACCACCATGCAGACGGGATCACGCGGTACATCCGGAGGGCGCTTTGGCGTCGCCGCCGGCCACGAGCAGTACAAGTGGTGGGCGCTGTCGTGCACCAGTCTCGGCATGCTGCTCGCCGCCACCAACTCCGGCACGCTGATCATCGCCCTGCCCGACCTCGAGCGCTCGCTGCACGCCAGCCTGCTCGCGCTCGTGTGGGTGATCCTCGCCTACCTCATCGCCGCCACCGTGCTCGTGCTGATGGCCGGCCGCCTCAGCGATCTGTTCGGGCGAAAGCGCGCCTATGTGGGCGGCTTCGTCGTGTTCGCGCTCGCGTCTCTCGGCGCCGGCTTCTCAGGCGATGCCACCGTGCTGATCCTATGGCGCATCTTGCAGGGCATCGGCTCGGCCTTCCTGTTCGCAAACGCCGCCGCGCTCGTCACCGACGCCTTCCCCCGCGAGCAGCTCGGCCTGGCGATGGGCGCCAACACGATGATCGCCGCCATCGGCCTCGTCCTCGGACCCGTCCTCGGTGGCGCGCTCGTGGACATCTCCTGGCACTGGGTCTTCTGGTTCAACGTCCCCTTCGCCCTCGCCGGCGCGGCCTGGGGCGCGCTGGTCCTGCGCGAGCTCGCCAAACCTGACTCCGTGCGCGGGTATGACGTGCTCGGCACCAGCACCTTCGTCGTCGGTCTCACAGGGCTCGTACTCGGTGTATCGCGCGGAGGGCTCAGCGGCTGGAACGACTCGATCGTGATCATCGGCCTCGCCGCTGCCGTCGTGCTGCTGCCGCTGTGGGTGCTCATCGAGCGCCGCTCCACCGCGCCGATGCTCGACCTGGGGCTGTTCCGCAACCGTTTGTTCGCCGCCGCCAGCGCCGCCGCGTTCATCAACGGGCTCGCCCGCTTTGCGCTGATGTTCCTGTTCGTCTTCTACTACCAGGGCGCCCAGGGCGACACGCCGATCACGGCCGGCATCAAGCTGATCCCCCTCGCCCTCGGGATGCTCATCGCCTCCCCCATCGCCGGCGTCTACGCCGACCGTCACGGCTCGCGTGCGCTGGCTGCCGTCGGCATGCTCGTGAGCGCCGCCGGCCTCGCCGCCATGACCACCCTCGAGGTTCACACCGCCTACTGGCAGAGTGCTCTGTGGCTGCTGCTCGTGGGGGCCGGCTCGGGCATGTTCAACAGCCCCAACACCGCCGCCATGATGGGCGTCGTGCCGGCCCATAGGCGCGGCATCGCCGCCGGGGCGAGGACGCTCCTGCAGAACACAGGCGCCGTCCTGTCGATCGCCTTCGTGATGGCCGTCGTCACCTCCGCCATCCCCAAAGCCACTCTCTTTGCGATCTTCTCCGGGGTGACCAAGGGTCTCTCCGCTGCAAAGCTCGATCCATTCATCGCCAACATGCACGCCGCCCTGTGGGTGCTCGCAGCGATCTCCTTCCTGGGAGTGTTCGTGTGCATGCTGCGCCCCGCCCACGTGCAGGCGAAGTCTGGCGTCAGCGTCGAGATCGAGGTCAACGACGCCGTCGCCGAGGCGATCGGCGCTCCCCAGCTCTCCGACGACGACCTCGACCCGGACCAGCGCCCGCGCAATGGCTCCATCCCCGCATCCCTCTCCCCAGGCGGACGATGAGCGCGCCCGCCACAGTCACTGACGCACCGCCCTCGCCAGGCTCGGCGCAGGAGAGCAAGCAGACGCAGAGCCTGCGCATCGGTGATGTCGCACGCATGGCGCAGACCACGCCGCGCACCATCCGCTACTACGAGGAGATCGGCCTGCTCCCTGCGGCGCCCGCCCGCGCCTCCGGTCGGCACCGCCTCTACACCCAGGGGGAGGTCGACCGGCTGCGCGAGGTCATGCGCCTGAAGAGTCTCTTGGGCGTCTCGCTCGAGGAGCTCAAGACTCTCCTCACAGCCGAGGAGGCACGCGCCGAGGTCCGCGCGCAGCTCAAGCGCGAGGACGTCGAGCCACAGCGCCAGCTCGAGCTTCTGCACGAGTCCCTCGGCCACATCGACCGCCAGCTCGAGCTCGTCCGCAACCGCGCCGCCGAGCTCACCAAGCTCGAGCACGAGCTGTGCGAGACGCGCAAGCGCGTGCGCCGCAGGATCCGCGAGCAGAGTCGCTGATACCGGCGAACTGGCGTGAGCGCCGTACAGTGGATGCGCTGCGGATAGGCACATGACGCGCCCATCCAGAGCAGCGCTTCACAAGGCCACCAGGAGGGGAGCAGGATGACGAGCATCGAGGTAAAGCCGAGTCCCAAGGGAGTCCCAGGCGCGGTCACCGACACTGCGGGCATCGCGGCCGAGGATCTGACGTACGCGGGCGCCGCTGGCACCCAGGTCAACGGCTACCTCGCGCGCCCAGCAGACTCCAGCCCCCACGCGGGAATGATCGTGATCCACGAGGCCGGCGGCCTCGGCGAGCACATTCGCGACGTGACCAACCGCTTCGCCGCGCTCGGCTACGTGGCGCTTGGCGTCGATCTCTACACGCGCGAAGGCGGTCCCCCGCCGGCGGGTGACATGGAGGCGTTGATGGCGCGGTTGTTCTCGATGTCTGATGAGACAGTCCTCGGAGACCTCGAAGGCGCCGCCCAGCTCCTGCTCGCGCGCGACGACGTCAACGGCAGGCTCGGCTGCATCGGCTTCTGCATGGGCGGGCGCTACACGCTGCTGTTCGCCAGCAACAGCGAGCACCTCGACGCGGCTGTGGACTGCTGGGGTGGCTTCATCGACCGCGCGACCCCCGACGAGCACTCCACGCCCAACCGTCCGACGCCTCCGCTGGAGCTCTGCGAGCATCTGCGCTGTCCGCTGCTCGCAGCGGTGGGCGCCGAGGACCACAACCCCTCCCCCGAGCTCGGCGCTGAGCTCGCCGAGCGCGCTCAGTTGAGCGGACAGGAGGTCAAAGTCGACGTCTACGAGGACGCCGGTCACGCGTTCTTCGCCGACTACCGGCCCAGCTACCGGCCGGCCGCGGCAGCCAAGCTGTGGGAGCGGGTCGTGCCGTTTCTCGAGACACACCTGCAAAGGGGGGCGTGAGCATGGAGAGCAAGTGGTGGACCCTGATCGCCGTAGCGGTGGCGATCTTCATGCTGCTGCTGGACATCACCGTCGTCAACGTCGCGCTGCCCGACATCCAGAGCTCGCTGCACGCAAGCTTCAGCGACCTGCAGTGGGTCGTCAACGCCTACTCGCTGACGCTGGCCGCCTTCCTCTTGACGGCGGGGGCGCTCGCCGACCTGTTCGGCCGACGGCGCGTGTTCGTCACCGGGCTGATCGTGTTCACGCTCTCCTCCGCCGCCTGCGGGCTCTCCGGCTCGCCGCTCGTGCTCAACCTCGCCCGCGCCGTCCAGGGAACAGGCGGCGCCATGATGTTCGCGACCTCGCTCGCGCTGATCGCCTCGGCCTTCCACGGCAAGGAGCGCGGCGTCGCCTTCGGCATCTACGGCGGAGTCATCGGCGCGGCCGTGGCCGTCGGCCCGGTGGTAGGCGGAGTCATCACCTCGGGCATCGGCTGGGAGTGGATCTTCTTCGTCAACGTCCCAATCGGCATCGCCGCCGTCGTCCTGACGCTGACCCAGGTCTCCGAGTCGCGCGACCCCAACGCGCGCGGCGTCGATTGGCTCGGCCTAGTCACGTTCTCAGGAGCTCTTTTCATGTTCGTGTTCGCGCTCGTGCAGGGCAATGACAAGGGCTGGGGCTCGACCGAGATCGTCGGCCTGCTCGTCGGCGCCGTTGTGCTGCTGGCGCTGTTCTTCGTAGCTGAGACACGTCAGAGCCGGCCCATGCTCGACCTCAGCCTGTTCCGCCGCCCCGCCTTCACCGGCGCGTCCATCGTCGCCTTCTCCGTCTCCGCGTCGATGTTCTCGATGTTCCTGTACCTCACGCTCTACATCCAGGACATCCTCGGCTTCGGCCCCCTACAGGCCGGCTTGCGCTTCCTCCCCATCACGCTCGTCTCCTTTTTCGTGGCGCCCATCTCCGGGCGGCTCAGCGAGCGTGTGCCGATCCGCCTGCTGCTCGGCTGCGGCCTCGTGCTCGTCAGCGGCGGGCTGCTCGCCATGACCGCTGTCGATGCGAGCTCCGGCTGGACCACCCTGATCCCCGGGTTCCTGCTCGCCGGCGTCGGCATCGGCATGATCAACCCGCCACTCGCCTCCACGGCCGTCGGCGTCGTGCACCACTCGCGCAGCGGCATGGCCTCCGGCATCAACAACACCTTCCGCCAGGTCGGCATCGCGACCGGCATCGCCGGCCTGGGGGCCATCTTCCAGCACGACGTGACGCAGAAAACGACCGCCACCCTGTCCTCGAGCGGAGCCGGACGACAGGCGCTCGGCGCCTCTCACGGCGGGCTCAGCGGGGCGCTCGTCTCCGGCGAAGTGCGCCATCTCGCCGCCTCGCTGCCGGCCCAGCCGCGTGCCGCGCTCCTGCAAGCCTCGCGCCTCGGCTTCACCGACGCCTTCACCACGATCCTGCTGATCGCCGCCGCGATCGCGCTCGTCGGCGCCGTGCTTGCCTTCGCGCTCGTGCGCAGCCGCGACTTCGTCGCGTCCGGGCAGCCGAGCTCCCCCGAGCCCGTCGGCGCCGCTGCCTGAGGAGCGTGCGCCTAGCCCTCGCGGTGTTCGCGGCCCTCATAGCCCGGGCAACTCAGCACCGGGATCCGCGGGTAGCGCGGATAGGCTGGGTCTGAGCGCGAAAGCCTGCACAGCGAGAAGCTCGACCCCCTGGTGTTGCGCACCTCCTGCTGATGCACGCACGAGTCGCACAGGCCCGCTCGCGTGCCTTTGGGTTTCGGTGGCTCGGCCATCGGATCCAAGCTTAGGCACGCGGCGCTGGCTGCGGGCATGCGCGCATGCGATAATCGTTGACTAAGCAACTATGAGCACCTTCTACCGACTGCTGGGATTCCTCCGCCCCTACAAGCGTGGCCTGATCGCCTCGTGGGCCTTGGCGAGCCTCGCCATGGTCATGACGGTGCTGCTCCCCTACCTCACGGGGCTGGCCGTCGAAGCGATCAGGCGCGGCAGCAACCACGCCGCCCACCACCAGCTCGCCAAGCGCGCACACGACCGCCACACGCTCCTGGTGCTGGCGCTCGTGATCGTCGGCGCGGTGCTCGTGCGCTGGGGCCTCACGTACATGCGCCGGATGATCGCCGGGCGGATCTCGTTGGGGATCGAATTCGACCTGCGCCAGCGCCTCTACGCACATCTGCAGCGACTGGAGCTGAGCTTCTTCGACCGCCAGCAGACCGGCCAGCTGATGTCGCGCGCGACCGTCG
>JASLDD010000100.1 GCA_030151725.1 Solirubrobacteraceae bacterium | reverse complement strand
GAGTTCGGAGCGCGCAGCGTGATCGATCGCTTCGCCCAGATCGAGCCAAAGGTCTTCCTGACTGTCGATGGCTACCGCCACGGCGGCAAGGACTTCGACCGCCGCGAGAACGTCCAGACGATCCTCGCCGAGCTGCCGAGTGTGCGCCAGACGGTGGTGCTGCCCTACCTCGACGCGACGCTCGCCCCGGACCAGGTGGCCGGTGGCGCGATCGGGTGGGAGGAGCTGCTCGAGCGCGGCAGGGACAGCGATCTTGTGTTCGAGCAGGTGCCCTTCGAGCACCCGCTGTGGGTGCTCTACTCCTCGGGCACGACGGGGCTGCCGAAGGCGATCGTGCAGAGCCAGGGGGGCATCCTGCTGGAGCAGCTGAAGAAGAGCCGTCTGCACCTCGACCTGCGGCCCGGCGACCGCATGTTCTGGTTCACGACGACGGGCTGGATGATGTGGAACTTCCTCGTCGGCTGCCTGCACTCAGACGCGGCGATCGTCCTCTATGACGGCAGCCCCGGCCATCCCGACCTGGGTGCCCTGTGGGACCTGGCGGCACGGGCGCAGATCACGTGCATGGGCGTGAGCGCGGGGTTGCTTGCGAGCACGGAGAAGGCGGGCGTGCGCCCGGCCCACGACTACGACCTGAGCGCGCTGCGGGCGATCGGCTCGACGGGCTCGCCGCTTGCGCCGGAGAGCTTTCGCTGGGTCTATGAGGAGGTGGGCTCGGACATCTGGCTGTTCTCGACGAGCGGCGGCACGGATGTGTGCACGGCGTTCGTGGGGGGCTGTCCCTTGCTGCCGGTGTATGAAGGCGAGCTGCAGGCGCGGATGCTGGGCTGCGCGGTGCAGGCGTGGGACGAGCGGGGCCAAAGCGTGGTCGACGAGGTGGGAGAGCTGGTGATCACCGAGCCGATGCCCTCGATGCCGATCTACTTCTGGGATGACCCCGGCGGGGAGCGCCTGCGCGAGAGCTACTTCGCGATGTTCCCGGGCGTGTGGCGCCACGGCGACTGGATCCGCATAACGCCGCGGGGGGGAGCTGTCATCTACGGCCGCTCGGACTCCACGATCAACCGCCAGGGCGTGCGCATGGGCACCAGTGAGATCTACCGTGCAGCCTCCGGCGTGGATGAGGTCCTGGACGCGCTCGTGGTGGACGTGCCCAAGGCGGACGGCGAGCTGTCGATGATCCTGTTCGTCACGCTGCGCGAGGGCATCGTCCTCGACGACGAGCTGGCCGCGCAGATCAAGCGCCGCATCCGCGAGGACTGCTCGCCGCGCCACGTGCCCAACGAGATCCGCCAGATCGAGGAGGTCCCGCGCACGCTCTCGGGCAAGGTGCTCGAGGTGCCGGTCAAGCGGATCCTGATGGGCACTCCGCCGAGCCAGGCCGCAAGCGTGGAGTCGCTTGCCAACCCGGCGTCGCTTGACTACTTCGTGGAGCTTTCAAAGACGCTTGCGCAGGAGCACAACTGAAAGAGCTGAGCGGCGCTCAGAGGTCGAGCAGGAACCGCAGCGCACGAGCGACCCTGAGGGCGACCTCGTCGTCGATGACGCCGAGTCGGCCGATGAGGCGCTGATCGGAGATGGACTTGACGTCCTCGCACTTGGCGTAGCTGACCTCGTCGAGGCCCGAGCTTCCGCGGTCGATCTCTATGTGAGAGGGCAGGCCACGGACGGCGGTTGTGATGGGGACCACCACGACGACGCCGGCCCGGCTTTCGTTGAGCGGATCAGCCGAGACGACGACGGCAGGACGTTTGCCGGCCTGCTCCCGCCCGACGGGCTCGCCAAAGTCGACCAGCCACACCTCGCCGCGGCGGGCGCTCACGAGGAGCGGTCACGCAGAGCGCCGCTCTCGAGAGCACGCTCAGCCTCGATCTCACTCCATGCGTCCGGATCGGCGCGCAGCGCCTCATATCCGGCGGAGAGCTGATCGAAGAACACGCGGCGCTCGAGTGCGTCGGCGGCCTCATCGACTAGCTCGCTCATGGGGCGGCCAGTCGCCTGCGCGAGCTTGGCGAAGCGGTCGCGGGTCAGCTCGCTCACCCTGATCGTGGTGCTCATCACTTCAGTCTACTAAATAGGCGCCTGATCAGGCTACAAGCAAGAAAATCGTCATAGCCCCATCGACCGCCCGACGATCTCCTTCATGATCTCGTTGGCGCCGCCGTAGATCCGGGTGACGCGGGCGTCGGCGAAGGCGCGGGCGATGGGGTACTCGAGCATGTAGCCGTAGCCGCCGAAGAGCTGCAGGCAGCGGTCGACGGCGCGCCCCTGCAGATCGGTGCACCACCACTTGGCCATGGCTGCGTCCTCGGCGGTCAGCTCGCCGTCATTGAGCGCCTGGGCGCAGCGGTCGACGTAGACGCGCGCGACCTCCACTTCGCTGCGCACCTCGGCGAGCGTGAAGCGCGAGCTCTGAAAGGAGCCGATCGTTTGTCCGAAGGCCTTGCGCTCGCGCACGTAGTCGAGCGTCCAGCCGAGCGCCGCCTCGGCGGCGGCCACGGCGGAGGCGGCGATCGAGAGGCGCTCCTGGGGGAGGTTCGAGATGAGGTAGCCGAAGCCGTTGCCCTCTTCGCCGAGCAGGTTCTCGACGGGCACGTGCACGTCGGCGAATGACAGCTCGGCGGTATCCTGTGAGTGCTGGCCGATCTTCTCGAGGTTGCGCCCGCGCTCGAAACCCTCCATGCCGCGCTCGATGATCAGCAGGCTGATGCCCCGGTGGCGCTCGCTTGGATCGGTCTTGACGGCGGTGATGACGAGGTCGGCGTTGATGCCGTTGGTGATGAACGTCTTGGTGCCGTTGACCACGTAGTGATCTCCGTCGCGCTTGGCGGTGGTGGACATGCCGGCGAGATCCGAGCCGATGCCAGGCTCGGTCATGGCGATCGCGGTGATCAGCTCGCCGGAGACGATCCCGGGGAGCCAGCGCTCGCGCTGCTGCGCGTTGCAGTAGGTGAGGAAGTAGGGGAGGCAGATGTCGTTGTGCAGGGTGATGCCCAGCCCGAAGCTGCCGACGGCCGCGCGCTGGCACTCCTCGCCGACGATGAGGTTGAAGCGGAAGTCCTCGGCGCCCGCGCCGCCGTGCTGCTCGGCGACGGCCATCCCGAGGAAGCCGCCGGCGCCGGCCTTGGCGAAGACATCGCGGGGGACGATGCCCTCGCGCTCCCACTGCCCGTAGCGCCCCTCCTCGCCCTGCACCTCGCGCTCGAGGAACGTGCGAAAGCTCGCCCGGAAGTCCTCGTGCACGTCGTCGTAGAGGTTGCGCCGCATGGCGCGGACCCTATCGCTCAGCGAAAGTCGGGCTTTGCCAGCAGCAGCTGCACGTCCTGGATGCGCCGCTCGCGAAAGCCGCCCTCGCAGTAGCTCAGATACAGCTCCCACAGGCGGCGGAAGCGCTCGTCGTAGCCGAGCTCTGAGACGCGCTCGCCGGCCGCCAGGAAGCGCTCGCGCCAGCGCTCAAGCGTTGTGGCGTAGTGCGCGGTGATGTCCTCCAGGTGAAGGAGCTGGAAGTCGGTGACGCGGGCCACCGAGCGGGAGATGATCTGCATCGAGGGCAGGCAGCCGCCGGGGAAGATGTGGGTGTTGATGAAGCTGCGGCCGCCCTTCTCGACCTCGTAGGCGCTGTCCTGGATGGTGATCGCTTGCAGCAGCATGGCGCCGTCGTCCTTGAGCAGCTCCGAGCAGCAGCGGAAGAAGGTGGGGAAGTACTGCCAGCCGACGGCCTCGATCATCTCGATGGAGACGAGCTTGTCGTAGCTGCCGGTGAGGGCGCGGTAGTCCTCGAGCAGCACCGTCACGCGATCGGACAGCCCGGCCTCGTGCACGCGCCGGGTGGCAAAGGCGTGCTGTTCGCGGGAGATGGTGGTGGTCGTGACCCGGCAGCCGTAGCGCCCGGCGGCATACACGGCAAAGCCGCCCCAGCCGGTGCCGATCTCGAGCACGTGGTCGGAGGGACCCAGATCGAGCTTGGCGCAGACGCGCTCGAGCTTTGCCAGCGAGGCCTCCTCGAGCGTCGCCTCGGGCTCATCGAAGACGGCGCAGGAGTACATCATTGTGGGGTCCAAGAACAGCGAGAAGAGCTCATTGCCGAGGTCGTAATGGGCTTCGATCCGCTTGCGCGAGCGCACAGGTGTGTTGCGAACGAGCCACCTCCCCCAGCGCTGCACGGGGATCAGAACGGGGGCCAGGCGCCGACGCAGCGTGTCCAGGAAGCCGGCGTTCAAAGCGGCGATTCGCGTCAGCGACACCAGATCGTCGCAGTCCCACAGCCCCTTGATGTAGGCCTCGCTGAGCCCCAGGCTCCCGCGCAGCATGTGGCGGTAGAAGCGCGGCGAGCGCACGCGCAACAGCGCCCGCAGCGGCCGCCTGTCGACGATCTCTCCGAAGCGAAGCAGTTTGCCGTCGGGCTCGATCAGATCCAGCGCTCCGCCGCTGATTCGCGCCAGCAGCCGCAGTACGATCCAGCGCGCGAGACGATCGACGGGGCGCTCGAACCAGCGTCGCTGCGAGAGCTCCTCCGTATCCGGACGGAGTCCGGGCGCGCGGTGTTGCGCCCTGGTGGCTGTGGCCTCGACGGTGCTCATGTGGGGGCTGTACCCGTATCTGCGCGCCCACCATGCTCGGGGTGCGGGTAATAGCGTGCGCCGCGCAGCCGCAGTCGCAGCGCGTGGCTGTAGATGCGCGCGACGATCCGTATGGTCAGCAGCGGATAGCGTGCCAGTGCTCCAGCCATCCGAGCCCGTGTCAGCTCACGGCGGTGAAGCGCCAGGGTGGCGTCGAATACGCTCTCGCCGCTCGGGCGGTGGGACTCGATGTGGACGGCCAGGCGCTCTGAGGGCTCGGTGAGGCGCCAGTCGTAGATGTGGTCCATGCCCATCAGGGGCGATACGTGAAGCTCCTTGGCGAACTGGCCCTCCATCACGTTTGCAGTGCCGTGATCGCTTGGATGCTCGACTGCCATCACGTAGGAGTGGCGCTCTCCCCATGGTGTGTTGGTGACCTCTGCGACGACCGCGCGCACGTGCTCGCCGGTGGGGTCGAAGCAGTAGTAGAAGCTCACGGGGTTGAAGCAGTGCCCGAAGTAGCGCAGGTGGGTGAGCAGTCGGATTGGGCCGTCGAGGATCTGACCGGTGCGCTCGGCCACGAGCTCGCGCACGGCATGCGCGAGCGGTACGTCGGAGTTGCCGAGGTAGTCGGCTCGGCGAAACCACGCAAGCGATGGGCGCCGCGCGGACCACAGCCAGCGCCGGTCGAACAGCTCGGGCAGCTCATCTAGGTCGAGATAGACGAAGAACAGCCGGTGGGCGAACTCGTCGCTGACGCGCGCGCGACGGCGGTGGCGGACGGTGCCCTCATAGAGGCAGCTGGCGGTGGTCTCGTGAGCGCTCACAGCGTCAGCCCAAATGGCTCGCATGCGCGCAGGGCGCTCTTGACGCCGTCCTCGTGAAAGCCCCAGCCCCAGTAGGCGCCGCAGTAGTGAGTGCGGGAGTGAAGCCCTGAGATCGTCGCGTGCTGTGCCTGGGCGGCCACGCCGGCGCGCGTGTATACCGGATGGGAGTAGTCGATCGTGCGGATGATCTTGTGCGGGTCGATCGCCTCGGTCCTGTTGAGCGTCACACAGAAGTCACGGTCTGCCTGCAGGCGCTGGAGATGGTTCATGTAATAGGTGACGGTGCTCAGCGGCTTGGGCTCGGCCAGCAGGTGAAAGTTCCACGCCGCGCGTGCGCGTGCGCGGCGCGGCAGCAACGAGCTGTCGGTGTGCAGCACGGCCTGGTTTTGCTGGTATGGGATGGCGCCCAGCAGCTCGACCTCTGAAGCGGTTGGGGCATCGAGCAGGGTGAGCGCCTGGTCTGAATGGGTGGCGATCACCACCTGGTCGAAGCGCTCGGGCTCGCTGCCAAGGCTTGAGATCTCGACGTGCTCGCGCTCGCGGGCGATCGAACGCACTGGCGCGTTCAGGCGGATGCGCTCGCGGAAGGGAGCCACGAGCGCGTCAACGTAGCGGGCCGACCCGCCGCTGACGGTCGCCCACTGGGGGCGGTCGCGGAAGCCGAGCATGCCGTGGTTGGCGAAGAACTCGGCCAGGAAGCGCACGGGGAAGGAGTGCATCTCGCGCGGGTCGGCGGACCACACGGCGGAGACCTGGGGCACGATCAGGCGCTCGATGAAGGCGCGGGAGAAGCGGCCACGCGCGAGAAACTCGCCGAGTGACTCCTGCGGGCCCTGGTCGTCTGAGCGCCCAGGCACGAGCATGGCGCGCAGCGCCCTGTTGAAACGCAGGAGATCCACGATCATGCGTTGGAAGCGCACGCTGAGCAGGTTGCTCGGCTGGCAGAAGAGGCCCTGAGGAGTGCCGCAGTACTCGAAGTCCTCCTCCTCGCCCTTGACCGAGAAGCTCATGTGGGTCGGCTGTGTGGCGACGCCCAGGTGTTCCAGCAGACGGGTGAAGTTGGGGTAGTTGCGGTCGTTCATGACGATGAACCCGGTGTCCACCTGATGGGTCTCATGCTCGGTGTCGACACGAATGGTGTTGGTGTGCCCTCCGGCATATGAGCCGGCCTCGTAGACGACGATGTCGTGCTCGCGATGGAGCAGATGCGCGGCCACGAGGCCGGAGACGCCGGCGCCCACGATGGCGATCCTCATTGCGTCGGTGGGGGCGTGGGGTACATGGGTTGGCTTAAGTACGCGTCGTGTAACGGCACGGATCAGTGAGGAAGATGGGTGAGGTGGGGAGGAGTGCATGGCGCAGACGTCGAACAGAAGCGCCGTGAAGCGTGCAGCTGCAACCAAGACCCCCGAGCCTGTCGTCGCTCCGGCCAACGGCACGAGCGAGCACCAGAGCCTGTCGAAGTACATACAGGCACGGTTCGACGAGTGCTCGCGCTCGCAGAAGGATGTGGCCCAGTACATAGTCGATCACCTCGACGAGGCCGCCTTCCAGACCGCAGAGGAGCTTGCCCGCAGGGCGAACACGTCGAGCTCGACCGTGGTGCGCTTCTCACAGGCGCTGGGCTTTGAGGGATTCCCTGAGCTGCAGGCAGCCGCACGTGAGGAATATCGCCGCGTAAACGCCCAGTCTGCAACCGACGGGCCGGCTGGAGGCGCAAGCTCCACGCCGCTGTTCTCCTTGGATCAGAACGAGTTCGAGGCGGCGCTTGCGGCCGATCATTTGAATGTTGAGGAGACCGCCCGCAAGGTCTCCCGCAGCTCTGTGGACGCGCTGATAGAGGCAATCGTGAGCGCTGAGAAGGTGCTCGTCGCGGGCACCGACCAGATGGCGTTCTTTGCGAGCTACCTGCGCCACTTGCTGATGCTGCTTGACCTGCGCGTGGATGTCGTGGCAAGTCCTTCGCAGGAGGCGCTCAGCCGCCTCGGGCGGATCGACACGGGCACGCTGGTCATCGGGCTTTCGGCCGGCCGGCCGCACCCGCTGGTGGTGCGCGCGATGAAGCTGGCCCGCCACCGCCAGGCACGCACTGCTGCGATCACCGACGCCACGCTGTCAGAGGTCGCGAAGCTGGCGCAGATCAAGCTCTACTACTCATCCAACAGCCCCGCATATGTGCGTTCGCACACCGCGTTGCTGAGCATCATCCAAGCGCTTGCATATGGCGTCTACGCGCAGGACACGGCGCAGTACGACGACCGCATCAAGGCCTTTCGCTTGAAGTAGGGCACGTGAGCCGAGAGCCGACCGGGCTTCCATTGCCTGTGAGGGTTGGCGCTTGCCTGCTCGGAGTGGCGATCTTCGGAGCAGGCGTCGCTGCTGAGACTGAGACGGCATCGCTGAGGCGTGCTCGACGAGCTCGGGTGCGGTCGGTGTATTCCTCTCTGCGGATGCTGTATTACCATCGCTATACAGCAATCGCGGAGAGAGAATAGGAGCACGGCCTCTTCATCTCTTGAAAGGCCTCGCCGCATGCGGCGAGGCCCGGGGACGTGCATGCACGTCCCCGCCGGCCGGCACATGTGCCGGCCGGGATAGACTGAGAACTCATGCGCGACGAGGCGACATTCCGGGTCAAGACAGGTCTGGCCGAGATGCTCAAGGGCGGTGTGATCATGGATGTGGTCACTCCCGAGCAGGCCAAGGTCGCCGAGGATGCGGGCGCTGCCGCGGTGATGGCGCTGGAGCGCGTCCCCGCCGACATCCGTCGCGACGGCGGGGTGGCGCGGATGTCCGACCCCGAGATGATCGCCGGCATCCAGGAGGCTGTGACCATCCCCGTGATGGCCAAGGCGCGCATCGGCCACTTCATGGAGGCCCGCGTGCTGGCTGCCCTGGAGGTCGACTACGTCGACGAGTCAGAGGTCCTGACGCCGGCTGACGAGGCCAACCACATCGACAAGTGGGACTTCAAGGTGCCGTTCGTGTGCGGCGCCACCAACCTCGGCGAGGCGCTCCGCCGGATCGGCGAGGGCGCGGCCATGATCCGCTCCAAGGGCGAGGCAGGCACCGGCGACATCGTGGAGGCTGTCCGCCACATGCGCCAGATCACCGGTGAAATCCGCCGCCTGACGATGCTCGAGGCCGGTGAGATCGCCACCGCGGCCAAGGAGATCGCCGCACCGCTAGATCTCGTGCGCGACGTCGCCCGCCAGGGCCGGCTGCCCGTGGTCCTGTTCTGCGCCGGTGGCATCGCCACCCCGGCCGACGCCGCCCTGATGATGGCCTTGGGCGCCGAAGGAGTGTTCGTGGGCTCCGGCATCTTCAAGTCTGATGACCCGCCCACACGCGCACGGGCGATCGTCGAGGCCACCACTCACTGGCAGGACGCAGAGCGCGTCGCCGAGGCTTCGCGTGGGCTGGGTCCCGCCATGGAGAGCCTCGAGAGCTCAAAGCTCGAGGGCGAGCAGCTGCTCGCCCAGCGCGGCTGGTAGTCACCCGACGCGCTTGGTCGATCCGCCGCTCATAGGCGTGCTTGCCTTGCAGGGCGGCTTCGAGGCCCACGAGCGAATGCTGCACCGGCTCGGCGCACGCACTCGCCAGACACGCGTGCCGGGCGATCTCCAGGGGCTCGACGGGCTGGTAGTGCCCGGCGGGGAGTCCACCACAATGACATTGGGCATCGAGCGTGAGGGACTGGCAGAGCCGCTGCGAGCGCTCGCCGGCGCAGGCACGCCAATCCTGGGCTCGTGTGCGGGGCTGATCATGCTCGACTCACAGCACCTCGACCTGATGGACATGCGCGCTGAGCGCAACGCCTTCGGACGCCAGATCAGGAGCTTTGAGGCCGACGTGGCCCTTGCCGGGATCGACGGGCCGCCCATACGCGGGATCTTTATCCGTGCTCCCTGGATAGCCCAGCACGGGCCCGGCGTTGAGATCTTGGGGCAGGTCGATGGCCATGCCGTGGCCGCGCGTCAGGGCAATGTCATCGCCGTCGCATTCCATGCCGAGCTTGGCGATGACGATCGTCTGCATCGGTTGTTTCTCGATGCGGTGACGCAGACGCCGGCCTAAACCGCCTGGAAGTGCACCACGCCGTCGTCCTCTTGTTCAACCACACGACCTTCGTTGAGCAGCAGATCCACGTGCCCAAGTACCTCCGACAACGTGAGGTAGGCCTGGGTGACGGCAACATTCCCCCACAGCTCCTGTGCGATCTCATGCGCGCTTCGTGGCTGGGAGGCGATCATGCGGTTGATCTTCTCCGCGCGCCTGCGGTGCATGCGGAAGCGTTCGTCGATCAGTCCCGCATGGTCTTTGATCGGACGGCCATGGCCCGGCAGCACCAGCTCCAGATCCATCGCCCGCGTCTTCTCCAGCGAGGCCATGTAGGTGACAAGCGATTGCGGTCGAGGGGTAGCGGGCGGAATCGGATCCTCGCCCTTGGCATCCAGTGGGCGCGCCAGCAGGGGGTTTGAGGAGATGTGCGCGATCAGGTGATCGGCCGCCAACATCGTCCTGCGGGACTCGTCCACGAACACTGTGTCCGAGGGGCTGTGACCGGGTCGGTGCAGGATCCGAAGCGTGCGGTCGCGCAGCTCCAGCTCGCCGCCGTCGAGCAGCGGCCGAGTCACCTCAACCGCCGCGCCCCATCCGCGGAAGCTCGCCGCCACTGAGCGCAGCGCCGTCACCACCTCGGGAGGGATGCCGTGACGCAGCATCGTCTGCTCCGCGAATCCGTCGTCCAGGTCGGCTGCCTTGCCGAAGCGGGCCAGAAACGGCGCCAGCGCCTCGAGGGCTGCCACTTCGGCGCCCGAGCGCCGAGCCAGAATGGAGGCCAGGCCGAAGTGGTCGATGTGCTGGTGGGAGATCACCAGCAGCTCGATGTCCTCGATCGAGTGCCCGAGCGCCTGGAGGCCCTGCTCGAGCTCATCCAGCGCCTTGGCTGAGTTGGGCCCCGAGTCCACCAACGTCAGCGGCGAGTCCTCAATCAGATAGGCGTTTACGCGCCCCACCATGAACGGGGTGGGAATCGCCAGGCGGTGGATGCCCGCCTCTGCGGCCGCCGCCAGGTCCTCCTGCTCCTGGCGCTCGGTGTCCTCCTTGCTCACAAGGGGCTCGTCTGAGCTCACGAACGGATCAGCGCCAATACCTCATCGCGCCGGCGCTCCATGTCCTCGTGGGAGACAAGCGACTCCAGGCACAGCCGCAACAGCGGCTCGGTGTTTGACGAGCGCACATTGAAGTGCCAGTCCTCGTAGTCGATCGAGATTCCATCCAGGCGTTCCTGGCGGGCATCCGAGTAGCGCTCTGCGATCTCGTCCATCTTGGCCTCTGGGTCGGTGACTTCCGAGTTGACCTCGCCCGAGATGAAATAGCGGCTGCGGTAGCGCTCCAGCAGCTGCGACAGCGGCTTGCCCTCCCGCGCGAGCAGCTCCAGCACGAGCAGCGCCGGGATCGTGCCCGAGTCCGCGCAGTAGAAGTCGCGGAAGTAGTAATGGCCTGAGACCTCGCCTCCGAACAGCGAGCCCTCCTTGCGCATGCGCGTCTTGAAGAACGCGTGGCCCACGCGATTCACATAAGGGACGCCACCGGCCTCGCGCACGGTGTCGGCCACCGCACGCGAGGCGCGCACGTCATACAGGATCGCTTCCGGGTGGGCAGGATCTTGTTGCTTGCCTTCTGAGGCCTTCGCGAGCAGCGACTCCGCCAGCAGCGCCGTCAGGAAGTCGCCGTCCACGAACGCGCCCGTGTCATCGATGAAGAAGCACCGGTCGGCGTCGCCGTCCCAGGCAATGCCTAGGTCGGCACCAGTGTCGCGGACCTTGTCGATGATGAACTGGCGGTTCTCCGGCAGCAGCGGGTTGGGCTCGTGGTCGGGGAAGTTGCCGTCGGGGGTCCAGTAGGTCTCGGTCAGGTCTAGCTCCAGGCTCTCGAGCAGCGGTCCAACCATCGGCCCTGCCATGCCGTTGCCGCCGTCCAGCACCACCTTCAGCGCTCGCGCCGAGCGCACAGCGTCGGCGTCGATGAAGCGCAGCGCCGCCGTCTGGAACTCCGAGTAGAGGTCGACCTCCTCGACCGTCCCCTGGGGCTCGGAGGGGGCGGGCCGGGTGGACCACTCGAGCTCCGCTTCGACCTCCCGGCGGATGTCCTGGATGCCCGAGTCTCCCGACAGGGCGATCGCGCCCTCGCGCACGAGCTTTGCGCCCGTGTATGCCTTGGGGTTGTGCGATGCCGTGCACATCAGGCCGCCGTCCAGCTCCCTTGAGCCGACCATGAAATAGAGCATCTCGCTGCCCACCTGGCCCGCATCCAGCACATGCACGCCCTCTGAGAGCAGACCCTTGCGGTAGCGGCCGGCCAGCTCGGGGGCGCTGAGGCGCATGTCGCGCCCGAGTCCGATCCGCAGATCCGCGACGGGCTTGCCGGCGAGTTTCGAGAGCACGCGCGCGAACGCGCTGCCGATCAGCTCGGCGATCTCGCCGTCGATCTGCTCGCCATAGAGGCCGCGGATGTCATACGCCTTGAAGATGTCGGGGGAGAAGGTGGCGGGCATGGGGAGGGGGGGGTTCTCTCGAAGGCATCCTACGTCCTGCGTGTATGTGTCTCCTTGCCGCTGCTGTGTAACCATGGCTATACAGCAGGCAAAAGGTAAGTATTGCCCGACGCTCCCGACCAGCACAGCAGGCATCTCGGCGCACCGGCTCGGCCTCGCCGATTCGTAGACTTGGGGTTATGTCAGGACACTCCAAGTGGGCGAGCATCAAGCACAAGAAGGCGATCGTGGACTCGCGCAGGGGCGCGCAGTTCTCAAAGCTCACGCGCGCCATCACCGTGGCGGCGCGCGACGGGGGCGGCGATCCCGACGGCAACCCGGCGCTCGACCTGGCAATCCGCAAGGCCAAGGAAGCATCGATGCCAAAGGACAACATCGAGCGCGCCATCGCCAAGGGGACGGGCGAGGGGGGAGAGGCGGATGCGATCGAGAGCGTGCTCTACGAGGGCTACGGGCCCGGCGGGGTAGCGGTGCTGGTGGAGGCGCTAACCGAGAATCGCAACCGCACGGGCGCTGATGTCAGGCACGCGTTCTCCAAGAACGGCGGCAGCCTCGGCGAGCCTGGCTCGGTGGCCTACCTGTTCGACAAGAAGGGCACGATCGTGATCGACGCCGAGCGCTACTCCGAAGATGAGCTGATGGTTGCCGTGGAGGCAGGTGCCGAGGACATCTCCACGGACGAGGGCGTTTTTGAGGTGATCACCGAGCCGGCCGACTTCACGCAGGTGCGCAAGGCGTTGGAGGAGGCGGGCGTGGAGATGGAGAGCGCCGAGACCTCCTACCGGCCTTCCAGCGTGGTGCCGATCGACGAGGCCCAGGCGGGCAAACTGATGCGTTTGATCGAGTCCCTCGAAGACAGCGACGACGTAAGCGCCGTGCATGCCAACTTCGACGTCTCGGCCGACGTGCTCGAACGTGTCGCCGGATAGCTCCGAGCCGTCACGGCCACCTGTCGCGATCCTATGTGGAGGGCGGGGAACGCGCCTACAGGAGCACACGCAGGAGATCCCCAAGCCGCTCGTGGAGATCGGGGGGATGCCGATCGTGTGGCACGTGATTCAGCTCTATGCCGTTCAGGGCTTTACGCGCTTTCTGTTGGCGACCGGCTACAAGGGCGAGCTGATCGAGCGCTTCGTCGCCACCCACCGCTGGCCGGAGGGCGTGAGCGTGGAGTGCGTGGACACGGGCCTTGAAACTCAGACGGGTGGGCGCATCAAGCTGCTCGAGCGCCACCTGGAGGGCGATGAGCTCTTCTGCGCGACCTACGCCGACGGCGTAGCCGACATCGATCTCGATGCGCTCCTTGGCTTCCACGCGGCCCACGATTCGCTGGCGACGATGACGGTGGTACGTCCCGAGCTGCAGTTCGGCGTGACCGAGCTCGAGCCAGACGGGCGCGTGCGGGGATTTCGCGAGAAGCCGCGCTCCGATCACTGGATCAACGGCGGCTTCTTCTGCTTCGCAGCGCCCGTGCTCGACTACCTGCAGCCCGACAGCGTGCTCGAGCGTGCTCCGCTCGAGCGCCTGGCCGCCGACGGCGAGCTGCGCGCCCACCGCCACGAGGGCTTCTGGGAGTGCATGGACACCTACAAGGACGCCGTCGCCCTCAACGACATGTGGGTCTCGGGCGATGCTCCGTGGCGGTTGTGGGACAGGCACGAGGCGGAACCCGTGGTGGGCGCGCTCGAGGGAGCCTGAGGCCGGCGCGTGAGTTTCGCGCGGTGCGCCGAGTCCCGGCTCTCGGCGGTGCTGTGCCGCCGTGGCGCCACCGTGTAGCTGCTAAGCGGCCGGTAGGCTGCGCGCCCGAAACAGCGCCACCGGTTCGCGGATGCCCCGCAGGCGCCGCTCGCCGGCAAAGGACCACTTGTAGGACTCGCGGGTGGACTCGCGCAGCGCGCGCTCTACCAGCAGGCTCCCCGGCCGCGCGACAGAGGTGATGCGGCTGGCGAGGTTGACCGGTCTGCCGAACCAGTCCCCGGCCCGCGGCAGCGCCTCGCCGAAGGCCGCTCCGCCACGCAACTGGGGGAAGTCCTCGCCCTCGCCGTCGGCGGCCTCGATCAGCCTGAGCGTTGCCTGCAGCAGCGGCGCCGGCTCGGGCGATGCGAGCATCGCGGCGTCGCCGATCGTCTTCACGAGTTTCACCGGCGGCTCGGCCGCATCGGTGGCGAGCGCTTCCAGGCGGACGGCGAGGCGCCCGAGCTCATCGGGCGGTACTTCCTCGCCCAGGCGTGTGAAGCCGACGAGATCGGCGAAGCTCACGGCCACCTCGCGTGAGCCCGGCAGGTGCCCGCCGCTGCGCTCCATCGCGTTGATGACCTCCGTTTGGGTGCCGTGGCGCAGGTGCAGCGCCAGCACGTTGCTGACCATCGGATCCACCAGCGGATACAGCTGAGCGGTCGCCTGACCGTAGCGGCTGGCGAGATCGCGCTCGCTCATCCCCGGCTCGAGCACAAGTTTCAAGGGAAAGGCGCGCAGCGTCTCCGCTGCCTGGGAGAGACCGCGGCTTAGTACGCGCAGCAGCTCCAGGATGTCCTCGTTGGAGATCCCCGCTTCATGGGCCACGAGTATGCGCTTGGCCGACTCGAGCTCGGCCTCCGTGTAGAACGCCTCCTCGGCCTCCGGGATCGGCAGCCCCATCGCCCGCCGGGCGGCGACCAGGAAGTCCAGCTCCACGCCGCTGAGCTCGGCGACTTCGGCGGCCGTGTAGCGCTCGTTGCCAACGATCACGCGGTCGGCGGGTAGGAAGATCACAGTTCCCGTTGCCGTGGTGCGGCGCAGTTCTGAGAGCGGTACGCCGTCACGCGCGAGGTCTTCGAGTAGCGCCAAGCGCTCGGCGCGGGCCTCACCCTCTAGTCCGTCGAGCAGGCCCTCCCCCTCAAAGTCGATTTCCTCAGCTGCCATGGCGGGCTCAGCGTAACGCCCGACACCTACGCCTGGCATGCGCAACCAGCCACCGCTTGGGGGACAGGCAGGCGTCCGGTGCCCAGCGCAGAATCACAAGCTGTGATCGTCCTCGGCATAGATCCCGGCCTGGCCAACACCGGCTACGGCGTCGTCACGCGGCGGGGCGGCCGGCTGGTGGCGCTCGACGGAGGCGTGATCCAGACTACGGCCAGCGCTCCCCAGGAGCGACGTCTGGCTGACATCCATTCGGCGATCGAGCAGCTGATGGACGAACACGAGCCCGATGCGCTTGCACTAGAGCAGCTGTACTTCGGTCAGAACGTACGTACGGCCTTCGCCGTGGGTCAAGCCCGCGGCGTGGTGATGTTGGCGGCCGGGCAGCGCGGTGTGCCGTGTGCCAGCTACACCCCGCAGCAGGTCAAGGGCGCGGTTTGCGGCAGCGGTCGCGCCCAAAAGGATCAGGTGGCACGGATGGTCAAGGTGCTGCTAGGCCTTGTTGAGGAGCCGCGTCCCGACCATGCCTCCGATGCCCTGGCAGTGGCGGTCTGTCACGCCAACAGCGCTCCCTTGACGAGCGCACTGGCGCGGGTGGGCGCGTGATCTCGCTGCTGCGTGGCGAGGTGGCGGTGCGGCGTGCCGATCACGTTGTGCTCCTGTGCGCCAACGTCGGCTATCGCACGGCCGTCTCGGCGGAGACCCTTCGCCATGTGCCTCCGGTTGGAGAGCAGGCGACGCTTCACACCCATCTGATCGTGCGCGACGACGCGCTGGCGCTGTACGGCTTTCACTCTGAGCAGGAGCGCGACCTGTTCCTGATGTTGCTATCGGTGCAGGCGGTGGGACCCAAGGTGGCGCTGGCAGTGCTCTCGGCGGGGCCGCCACGGGAGTTGATAGCGGCACTCGCCGCCGGGGATTCGGCGCGCTTTCAGGCGGTGCCGGGAATCGGCAAGCGCACCGCTGAACGGATCATCGTGGAGCTGCGCGAGAAGGTTGGCGTCGAAGTGGCCCCGAGTACGCGCACACCGATCGTGGCACGTCGCGGCGAACCCGCAGATCCGCGGACATTGGCCCGCGAAGGACTCCTGGAGCTCGGTTACGGGCCCGAGGAGGCCGACGAGCTGCTCAGGGATGCCGAGGGCGAGAGCGCCGAGGAGCTGCTCGGACACGCCCTGAGGCTGGCGCGGACGGGCGCGTGAGCCGATGACCGAGACCGTCGCTCGCATCCAGACGCCCTACCTCGTCCCAGAGGACGAGCTCGATCGCTCCCTGCGCCCGCGCCGCCTGCAGGAGTTCGTCGGGCAGGAGACGCTGCGCCAACAGCTGACGGTGGCAATCGAGGCGTGTAGCGCCCGTGGCGAGGCGCTCGATCACCTGCTCCTGGCCGGCCCTCCAGGGCTCGGCAAGACCTCGCTCGCGCAGATCGTTGCAGCAGAGCTCGAAGTGCCGTTCGTGCAGACAGCCGGCCCGGCGCTTGAGCGCAAGGGCGACATCGCGGCTTTCCTTACCGCGCTTGAGCCGCGCAGCGTGTTTTTCGTCGATGAGATCCATCGCCTGGCGCGCACGCTCGAGGAGACCTTCTATCCGGCCATGGAGGACCACCGGCTGCCGATCACCGTCGGGCAGGGAGCCGGAGCCCGCGTCGTAACGCTCGAGTTGCCGCCGTTCACGCTGGTCGGAGCCACGACTAGGACTGGTCTGCTGACGACTCCGCTGCGCGACCGCTTTGGCATACAGGCGCGCCTGGAGCCTTATTCGATTGCCGAGCTCGCGATCATCGTGCGCCGCTCGGCCGGCATCCTTGAGATCGGCTTGGAGGAGGATGGCGCCCTTGCGATCGCTGCCCGCAGCCGCGGAACGCCACGTGTGGCCAACCGACTACTCAAGCGCGTGCGCGATTATGCGGAGGTGCGCATGGAGGGCGTGGTCACGGCCGCGGCCGCGCAGGCGGCCCTGGAGATGCTCGAGGTCGACGAGCGCGGTCTCGATCGCCTAGATCGGAAGATCCTCGACACGATCTGCTCCAAGTTCGCGGGTGGCCCCGTTGGCCTCTCCACGCTGGCTGTGGCCGTGGGCGAGGAGCAGGACACGATCGAGGATGTGTATGAGCCCTATTTGCTGCAAGAGGGTCTGATCAAGCGCACCCCGCGCGGGCGTGCAGCGACGCCAGCGGCCTTTGAGCACCTCGGCCTGCAAGCACCTGTCGTCCTCGGGCAGTCTCTGTTCTGAGGTTTCCGGACAGACCGTCGGCCTGAGGTCGGGCGGGGTCGTCCGCTCCCAGGCTTGCGTAGTCTGTGTATAGAGACATCATGGCCCATCCCTTCATCTGCCCAAACTGCGGTCACCGCACCACTGAGCTCGACCGCAACATCGGCTTCACGCGCCAGCGCAAGGGGTGCTTGAAGTGCGGCTTTGCGTTCCTGTTCGAACTCCTGGACGACTACTACCCGGCGCCTGACGCGGCATTCTTCGTGTGCGATGGCGAGGGTCGGGTGGTGGGCTGCGGCAAGAACTCCTTTGCCTTTACAGGTCTCGAGGAGGAAACCGTCATCGGCCAGCGCGTGGAGGAGGTTCTTGGCCTGAGCTTCACCGGCGGCGATGACCCGGTGGCCACAGTCCTTGAGTGGGGCGTGCGCGCGCTTGAGGTGCCGGTGCAGGTGAGCGGAGAACGCGACGTGGCGGCTGCGGCCAAAGCGGACATGTTTCCCGCCTATGACGACGACGGTGGGTTGTTGCTCGTGTTGACCCCCGACAAGTAGTCTGCTCTGAGCAATGCAAGACCGCCGCCGCAACCTCCTCATCCTGTTGATAGTCGCCGGGCTGATCGCCGGGTCGATCGCGCTGGTCGCAACCAAAAAGACTCGACTCGGTCTCGATCTCAAGGGGGGCGTAGAGCTCGTCTATAAGGGCAGGCCCACGGCTCAATCCAAAGTCGACACCGAATCGCTGAACCGTGCGATCGACATCATGCGCAAGCGCGTCGATCAGCTGGGCGTCTCCCAGCCGGAAATCCAGCGCTCCGGCCCGGAAGAAATCGACGTCGCGCTGCCCGATGTGAGCAACGCGGCCCGTGCTGAACAGGAGGTCGGGAAAACCGCGCAGCTCCAGTTCTATGACTGGGAGCCGAATGTCATCGGCCCCGCCGGCACGCCGGCGCAGCCAGGCGAAACGACTGTCACCGGTGGACCCGAAGCAGGCGGCGCGAAATACGGCCTGCCCGAGTACCAGGCCGTGTTGCGTGCGGCGAAACGAGCCGCGATCCTGCGTAAATCCGATACGACCTGGGAGAAGGGCTGCACACCTCAACAGGTTGGCGGTTGTATTTACGGCAGCTGGTATCTGCTCGATACGAAGCACGAAAAGGTGCTCCGCGGCCCGGAGGAAACTGAAAAGAACCTCTATGCCGACTACAAAGTGCCGGTTGGGGCCAAGACCAAGGCGGTGCGCATCAATCCTGGGACGGTGCTCGCTCAGGCGCGCCCAATCGAAAGCGCGGCCGGCAAGGTCATACAGAAAAGCCCAAACAGCTACTTCGTGCTCAACGATGAGCCTGTCCTGTCTGGGTCTGACGTTACCAACCCGCAGCAGGGATTTGACGAAGGGGGCGGCGGCACCGGCGCTCCCAATGTGACCTTCGGCTTCACCTCGCACGGCAAGAAGGTCTTCGAAGGCGTGACCAAGAAAATCGCCGAACGCGGCCAGGAAGCACAGCTCCCGGGCGTGGGCAAGGAAGCAGCCCAGCAGCACTTCGCGGTGGTGCTCGACGGGCAGCTGATCACGACGCCCTCGATCGACTACACCAAGTACCCGGAAGGCATCGATGCCTCCACCGGCTCACAGATCTCCGGTGGCTTCACGATCTCCTCAGCACAGGAACTCGCCCAGGAGCTCCAGTCGGGTGCGCTGCCGATTCGCCTCGAACTGATCTCCAACTCGCAGGTCTCGGCCACGCTCGGCAAAACCGCGCTCAACCAGGGCCTCATCGCGGGTCTAGCCGGCTTCCTGGTGGTGTGCCTGTTCCTGCTGGTCTTCTACCGCGTGCTGGGAGCGATCGCGGTCGGGGGGCTGCTGATCTTCGGGCTGTACTTCTTCGCCCTGATCAAGCTGATCCCGATCACGATGACGCTGCCGGGCATCGCTGGGCTGATCATCACGATCGGCGTGGCGGCCGACGCGAACATCGTGATCTTCGAGCGCGTCAAGGAGGAGATCCAAGGGGGAAGATCGATCATCTCGGGGATCGCGACCGGCTACAAGCGCGGTTTCGCGGCGATCGTGGACGCCAACGTGGTCACATTCATGACCGCCTTCATCCTGTTCGCGCTGGCGACCGCCGAAGTCAAGGGCTTCGCCTTCACGCTGGGCATCGGAACGCTCGTCTCGCTGTTCACGGCAGTCCTCGCCACGCAGGCGGCACTGGGGGCGATGGGACGATCGAAACTCGTCTCGCACCCCTCTGCGCTCGGAGCCGCGCGCAAGAAGCGTGGCTGGACGTTCGACTTCATGGGCGCCTCAAAGTGGTTCTTCTCGCTGTCGGGCACGATCCTGGCGATCGGTGCGCTAGCGATCGGCGGTAGCGGGCTGAACTTCGGCATCGACTTCAAGTCCGGCACGCGCATCCAGACGGCGTTTGTCAAACCCGTCAGCGAGAGCCAGGTCGCCTCGGCGATGTCGGCGGCCGGCTACGGCAACGCCGAGGTTCAGAAGTTCGTCAACAAAAGCATCGGCGGCACCGGCTTTCAGATCTCCACCAAGACGCTCAGACCGGGGACCGTGAAGAAGGTCCATGAAGCGCTAGAAACGAAGTTCGGCACCAAGAACTTCTCCTCGACATCGATCGGGCCGACGTTCGGCAAAACGATCGCCAACAGCGCCGTGATAGCGATCATCGCCTCGCTGCTGGTGATCTCCATCTACATAGCCCTGCGCTTCGAGTGGAAGTACGCGGTGCCGGTGCTGATCGCGTTGATGCACGACCTGCTGATAACGGCAGGGGTCTATTCGCTGACGGGGAGGGAAGTCACGACGGCCACAGTTGCCGCGCTGCTGACGATCCTGGGGTACTCGCTCTACGACACCATCATCGTCTTCGATCGTGTGCGCGAGAACGTGCCGCGAATGCCTCGCGCCGCCTTCTCTCAGATCGTCAACCGCTCCATGTCGGAGGTCTTGACCCGTTCGCTTGCCACGAGCTTCTGCACGCTGCTGCCGGTCGCCGCCCTGCTGTTCTTCGGCGGGGAAACGTTGAAGGACTTCGCCTTCGCGCTGATGATCGGCATCGCCTCGGGCGCCTACTCGTCGATCTTCATCGCCTCGCCGGTGCTCACTCACTGGAAGGAGCGCGAGAGCGCCTACCGCACGCGGCGGGCCCGGATTATGCGCGAAACGGGCGCCGTGCCCGCCTATGCCACCACCGCGGGGGGCGCCCCCGAGGACATTGAGCCGGTGGAGAGCAAACGCAGAAAAACAAGGCGTGGCAGCATCATCGCCCCCGAGGAGCCCGGCGCGCAGATCTCCCGCGATGAGTTCCAGGAACTGGTTCGCGACCTCGATGTGGAGGGCAAACCGGCGGCAACGAAAGCCGCCCGTCGCGGGCGCGCGAGCGTGGCGACCGACGAGCCGCCTCCGGCGCCCGATCCCACCGCGGATCTCTCGCCTGAGGACCTCGTGCTCAAGGAAGACGCCAAGCCGCGCAAGAACCGTCGGCCGCGCAACAAACGTCACGGGAGGGCTCGCTGATGGGGATGCTCGGCTGGGTGATGATGGGGCTGGCGATCTGGCACTTCACGATCTTCCTGCCCGACCGCTTCTGGGGCGGGATCGTGGGCGCGTTCGTGGGCTCGCTGGTGGGCTCGATCGTGGTCGGCCTGATCATCTACGCCGTCAAAGTCTCGTCGCTCCAGATCCCCGGCGAAAAGGCCACCAACATCGGCGTCATCCTCTACGCCGTGCCTGGGGCCTTGATCGGCATGGCGCTCGTATATGCCGAGGGCATGCGTCGCGAACGCGCCAGCGGAAGTCAGCCGCCGCACTACTAGGACGCCGCTGGCCCGTCCGCCGTTCTGTCTCACCCTGCGCGTACTCTCGGCCGGTGAGCAAATGTCGCTTTGAGATTCCTGATTGCCCTGCGCAGCAGGTCGAGCTGCTCCAGCGCGAGCTGGGAGTGAGCGCTGCGCTGGCGCAGGTGTTGGTACGTCGCGGCCACGATGCGCCGGAGTCGGCGCGTGCTTTCTTGGAGGCAGCCGAGGAGCATCCACCGCAGGAGTTCTCGGGAATCGGAGCCGCTGTGCAACCGATCCTCGAGCATCTGCGCAAGGGCGCCCGCATCACGATCCACGGGGATTACGACGTGGATGGGATCTGCTCGACGGCGGTGCTCGTGCGCGCGCTGCGTGAGCTCGGGGGCGAGGTCGACTCCTATCTGCCTGACCGCGCGAGCGACGGATATGGCCTGAACGCTGACACCGTCCGCCGCTTGGCCGCACGCGGCACACGCCTGCTGATCACGGTCGACTGCGCGATCACAGCAGTGGCAGAGGTGGCGCTCGCGCGGGAGTTGGGGATGGATGTGATCGTCACCGACCATCACACGCCGCGCGCGGATGGGCTACTACCCGATGCGCCAATCGTGCATCCGGCCCTCAGCGGCTATCCATGCGCCGATCTATGCGCGACGGCCGTCGCTTACAAGCTGGCCCAGGCGGTGTACTCGGCAGCGGGGCGCGATCCGCAGGAGCTGCGCTGCGACCTGGACTTGGTGGCACTTGCAACGATCGCCGACGTCGTCCCACTCCTCGGTGAGAACCGGGCGCTCGTACGCAGCGGGCTGCGTGCTCTGGCGGGGACGGCCAAGCCGGGCTTGCGCGCGTTGATGACCGTTGCCAGAGTGGATCCCGCGAAGGTCGATGAGCGCTCGGTGGCGTTTGCCCTGGCTCCACGTCTGAATGCCGCCGGCCGGTTGTATCGCGCCGACGCCGGCCTGGAGCTCGTTCTGAGCGCAGACCGCCTGCGTGCCGCGCAGATCGCAGAGGAGCTGGACGCGGCCAACAGCGAGCGTCGTCAGGTCGAGATGCGCATCCGCTTTCAGGCCGAAGCGCAGATGGAGGAGCTGGGGGAGCGCTCCGCCTATGTGCTGGCGGGAGAGGATTGGCACCCGGGGGTGATCGGGATCGTGGCCTCCCGCCTTGTCGAGCGCAGTGGGCGCCCGGTGGTGCTGATCGCGCTGGACGGAGACACGGGCAGGGCCTCAGGTCGAAGCGTCGATGCATTTGACCTGCTGGCGGGCCTCACGGCCTGCTCGGAGCACCTGCTTCACTACGGCGGCCATCGCGCGGCGGCGGGCCTTGAGATCCAGCGCGACTGCGTGGAGCTGTTCGCGACGGCGCTCGACGCTCACGCCATGGCGCTGCTGAGCCCTGAGGATCTGGTGGAGAGCGAGCGTGTGGACGCGGTCCTCGTCGGCAGCGAGCTTGGGATCGAGCTGGCGGAGGAGCTGCGCAATCTCGCACCCTTCGGCCGCGGTAACCCCGGTGTGTCGCTGATGGTCGCCGATGCCGTGTTCGCCGATGCACGCTCGATGGGCGAAGGCAAGCACGTGCGCTTCACGGTCGAGTCCCATGGAGCACGGGCCCGGGCGGTCGGCTTTGGCACCGGCGGGGGGCTGCCGGTCGAGCAGGGCGTCCCGGTGCAGGCGACGTTCACGCTGGAGGTCAACGAATGGAACGGCGTGAGCGAGCCACGCCTGGTGCTCCGCCGGGCGACGCCGGCCATCGAGGCGATCGCCGCGCGCAGGGAGATCGAGGCGCCACAGGAGGAGCCTCAGGGGGAGCTGGTGCTCTTCTGAGCTGCATCTCTTCAATACGGGCGGTCAACCCCCTAACCTTTAGTGATGGCTATCGCTGAGGATCCCAAGAGCACACAGCTGACTGAGGCTCTCGGTGCCTCGCAGGCGTCCGTGCCCGACGCGAGCCACGATGGACCGAGCCGCGGGGGAGAGGCACAGGCGCTGACGCTCAGCGCCGCCGAGCGGCGGATGCTCAGCGACCTGTTTGCGATCGTCTCCGAGCACGCCGCCGACTCGACCGTTGAGATCGACCGGGGTCGGGTGCAGGACGCATTCGTGTTCGCCTGCGAGCACCATGCTGCGCAACGTCGCAAATCGGGTGAGGACTTCATCGTGCACCCGGTCGGTGTGGCGCGTATCTGTGCCGGCATGCGCCTTGACACGGAGACGCTGTGCGCGGCGCTGCTACACGACACGGTGGAGGACACCTCGGCCTCGATCGAGGAGGTGCGCGAGCGCTTTGGCGATGAGATAGCCGCGATTGTCGACGGCGTGACGAAGTTGACGGGCATCACCTTCCAATCGCGCGATGAGGCGCAGGCGAACAACTACCGCAAGATGATGGTGGCGATGGCCACCGACGTGCGGGTCATCCTGATCAAGCTCGCCGATCGCCTGCACAACATGCGCACGATCGAGGCGATGCCCAAGCAGAAGCAGATCGAGAA
>JASLDD010000065.1 GCA_030151725.1 Solirubrobacteraceae bacterium | reverse complement strand
CACTAGTGCTTAGCCGCGACAATCGACCAGAACAACGATCAGTGCCCTGCCTTCCGAGCGACCGACCTTCGTGTCAAGCCGTCGCCTTGAGAGCATCAATAGCGCTACGTATCTCGCTCGGAGCCACGATTTGCCCCTCTTGCGGTTCTCCTGGAGAGCTGAGCAAGACAAATCCTATGCCCTTCGATGTCTTCTTCTTGTCCCTGCCGACAGCACGAAAAACCGCCTCGGTTTCCGTCCCTTCGAGTCGAGTTGGAAGCCCGTGATGTCTGAGCATCACTTCGATCTCGTCCCTTAGGTCAGGCGCACCTGATAGCTGGAGGACTGCCAAAAGGCCAAGGCCGATAGCCTCACCATGCCGATAACGCTGGTAGCAAGTCGCGACCTCTATCGCATGGCCGATCGTGTGACCAAGATTGAGCCACGCACGCCGGCCATGCTCGTGCTCGTCGGATGCCACAATGTCGAGCTTCGTACGCGCGCAATCGAAGATAATTTGCTCCAAGCCGGGCTCTCCAATGGAATCCACACTGCGTACTCGATTCCACAGAGCTCCGCCAGCAATCAACGCCGTCTTTATGACCTCGACAAAACCCGATGAAAGCTCCGCAGGAGGAAGCGTTTGAAGCGTTCGGGTATCCGCAAGGACGGCCTTAGGCATGAGGAATGCGCCAACCTGGTGCTTTGCAATTGGGAGGTTGACACCAGTCTTTCCTCCATACGCAGAATCGACTTGCGACAAGAGCGTAGTAGGAGCTTGAACGACTGACATTCCCCCCCTGTGATACAGCGCCGCGCAGAAGCCTGCTAGATCACCAACGACGCCTCCTCCAAACGCGAATACGCCATCTTCTCGTAGCGCGTCCCGACGTACGAACTCGGTCAGAATCTCTTCGGCGCCTTGCATTGTCTTGCCGGACTCTCCGTCGGCTACCTCAATGGTGCGCTGCTTATTGGCTAGCCAGTCCGGCAGGAGCTTCCTGTGCAGCCTCAACACATTGCTATCTGCGACTACAAACCATGCATGCTTGTCCTGCTCATGAAGGGATAGGACCCCTGGGCCAATGACGACTGGATAGTCGCCGGAGGAGGCTGAGGCCCAGATCAGACGCGCGTCCTCGTGATCCGCGGTCTTCCTTAGCCATGCAGCCAGTCCGCTACGGGAGCGATCGCCGTCAGTCGGTACGACCGAGCTAGCCAGCTCTCGGTAGAGCGGCAGCCGCATCGCGTAGCGCCTCCGAAATTCGTCACGATCGTCGGCTAGCGGACGACCGGTGTTCGCGGCTCGGGTCCAAGATGTCTCCTCCTCGGCAGAGCACCAAACGCAGTGATGCTCGCCAAGGGCTCGTCGTATCCGAGGGCTCTCAACCGCGCCGCCTCCGAGAGCAACGACGCCGCCGCTGTCGAGCGCAGACAGTGTGAGCTCCTCCTCAAGTTCACGAAAAGTTGCCTCGCCACGCTTGCGAAAGAAGTCATCAATAGGTTCGCCGATCCGGTCCTCGATCAGTCGATCCACATCCAGAGCAGACGTACCAAGTTCGCCAGCCACGGACTGAGCAATCGACGACTTACCCGTAGCCATGAACCCTATGAAGACCAACGATTTCCGAGCGGACTGTCTCCCATTCGCCTCGGAAGAGAGGAGACTTGCGCTCCGTGCATCCGGTCTCATTCCGGCGTCAGCGCCAGGGTCCATAGGAGCTGCGAGTCCAAGCGCTGTTGAGTCGGCTCGGGGCGATACCAGCGTGCTCAAAGAGGGATCACCAACCAGCACGTTCGCCACGGGCGGCGATGCTAGTCGATTCTTGGGTTCATAGCTAGTCATTGCATGGGTGGGACGCAACAGCGCGGCATGGCCTGTGCCCGCAGCCCGCAGGCACATGTGGTGTATGGCCTACCACGCATCGGCCCCATCACCTCCCAGCAGTTGTCGAGTGATCGGAGTCTAAGCGAAAGTATTGCGGGTCTCGCTGGCAAAATAGTCGCCTGATTGTAAATGACCGTAAACGGATCCGTTTAGTTATGCCATCCGATGCGCTGTTCGTAGGCGCGCACGGCCTCGATCACGTCATCGATGTGATCGCCCCCGAACTTGCGCCGGTAGGCGTCTGCCAGCACGAGCGCCACCATCGCCTCCCCCACCACACCCGCCGCGGGTACCGTGCACGAGTCCGTGCGCTCGCGCAGAGCCTGAGCCGGCTCGTGGGTATGTGTGTCCACCGAGCGCAGGGGCTTTGTGAGCGTGGGCAGCGGCTTCATCGCACCACGGACCACGAGCGGCGAGCCCGTGGTCATTCCCCCCTCGAGGCCTCCCGCGCGGTTTGTCTCGCGGTAGTAGCCGCGCTCCTGTGAGAAGAAGATCTCATCGTGCGCCTCCGAGCCGGGCAGCCCCGCGACCGCGAACCCGTCCCCGAGCGAGACGCCCTTGAGTGCCTGGATCGAGCAGATCGCCATCGCCAGGCGCCCGTCCAGGCGCTCCTCCCAAGAGACGTGCGATCCGAGGCCCGGGACGAGCCCGAAGGCCTGCACCTCAAAGACCCCGCCAAGCGACTCGTTGGCCTTGCGCAGCCGGTCGATCTCTCGCACCATCTGCCTGGAGGCATCCGCGTCCAGACAGCGCACCGGGGACTCGTCCACCGCGACGAAGTCCTCGGGGGCGAGTTCCTGCTCCTGCTGCGGCACATGGACGGAGGCGATCTGGATCACATGCGAGAAGACGCTGACCCCGAGCGCACGCAGGAACGCCTTGCACAGCGCTCCTCCAGCCACCCGTGCGGCGGTCTCGCGGGCAGAGGCACGCTCCAGGATGTTGCGCACGTCGCTCTGCTTGTACTTCTGGGTGCCGACCAGGTCGGCATGGCCTGGTCGCGGCAGGTGGACCTCGGCCACATCCTGCTCTACCGGCCACGGGTTCATCCGCTCCTCCCAGTTGGCGTAGTCGCGGTTTCGCACCTGCAGGGCAATGGGGCCACCGAGCGTCGCGCCGTGTCGCACGCCCGCCGTGACCTCGGCGGCGTCGCGCTCGATCTTCATGCGCCCGCCCCTGCCGTGTCCGAGCTGGCGACGAGCCATGTCCCGGTTGACGTCCTCGGGGGTGAGCGCGAGGCCCGCGGGCAGACCCTCGACGATGCACGTGAGACCGGGGCCATGCGACTCGCCGGCGGTTATGAGACGGAGCGACACGCTCCTAGCTTATTTGCTGCGCGCCCGGTGCTAGCTGTGCGCGTGCTGAGCGAGGTGAGCGCGGGCCACTCGAGCCCCGTGCCCGGAGAAGACCAGGACGCCGGCCTGAGTGGAATTGTGTAGGAACGGGATCTCCGTCAGTCCGGCGCGTCGGAGCACTTCCCGGCCCGCCTTGGACTCTCCGCGAAGGAGACCCTTTACGGCGCCCGTCGATGCCTTGCTGGAGACGATCGTCACCACCCGAAGTTCGTACAGCGAGACTTCACCGGTCGGCGAGATGTATTCGAGCTGCTCGGTCTGTCCGGGCGCGAGGTCGATCGCCTGGCACTGTGTGGCGCTCGGCAGGCAGGTGGCGTTCCCGTGCAGGATCGCTTCACTGACCACAGTGAAGGTCGCGCTCTTACCGCCGGCTGTCACGCCCCTGTAGACGATCAGCGCTTGCTGCGCCGAGGGCAGGGGGCTGAGCAGCTTCAGGTTCTCGAAGGGAGTGAGCGTTGCGGTTTCCGGAGTCACGCCAGGGGGAAGCAGCCCGAACAGCACCGCCACGTGGTAGATGTTCTTCGGCTTGGCCGGCTTGGAAGGTGTTTTGACGACCGGTGCCTTTTCTGTGGAGCTGGGAGTTTCGGATTTGGTGGCTTCGCCCGCACCTGTGGTCGAGCTGCCAGCCGAGCTCGTGCCGCTCGATGCCGCTTTGTTCGCCGCGGCAGCAGCTTTGACGGCTTCGGGCAAGAGTGTAAATGGGTTACGTGAGATCCCCTTGCGCTGATCGGACCCACCGCTCGTCACCTCCGCGACGGCCTTTTCAGGGGTCGTCTGCGTAGCGGCGATGCCCGACGATGCTCCAAGCGTGGCGGCGATCGAGGGCGAGAGCGCAGGCGTAGCCGGGCTCGAGCCACCGCCGAGCGCCGCGTAGCCGATCGCGCCGGCAAGCGCTACGCCGGCAAGGATCACCAGCGGTAGTAGACGCCTGTCGAGTAGATCTGCCTTCAGTGCGTTGAAGAACTCGGTCATGGGTTCACCCTTGCGATCGCCGGTGCTGTCGGAGAGCTGGAAGTTGTGGAGCTTGCGGCACTCGCGGCTGGGGCGGCGGCGGTCGCAGTCGAGGTGGCACCCGTCAGGCTCTGCCCGGGGGGCAGCTCATAGGCCGTAGCGCTGATGCTGCCTGAGAGGTTGCCTTCGCTCTTGGTCTGTTCCGAGCTCGCCGAGTCGACCGGAGAGAGCTTGATGCTCTGGATCGTGAGCAGTCGCCCACTGACCTGGATGGCACCGGAGGAGCTGACGCTCGCAAAGCTATCGAGCTTGTGGAAGAGGTGTTCCAGATCGAAGAAGCTTCCGTTGAAGACGAAGGTGAAGGGCATCTGTGCGAAGGCAGCAGCAGCTGCGCCAGCGCCGGCGGCGGTGCTGGCACTGCTTCCTCCGCCATCGGTGATCGAGGAGAATTCGACGTTCTTCTGTCCGGTCGCAGCCGCCAGCTGGAAGATCAGCGACGGCACTTCCTGGCTCGGGGGCACCGCTTTTCCGAGGCTCACAACCGATGAGTAGGCAGCCGCGTACTGCGTCTGTGCGGCACGTGCACTCGAGAGCTGGCCTTCAGCCGTGGAGAGCTGTGTCTGGGCAGCGGTGACCTGGGCTGACAGCGTGCTCGCCTGCTTGCGCTCGGGTGAAACCACGAGGATCCAGGCAGCGGCGAGCAGTGCGAGAACGCTCAGCCCAATCATAACCATGCGATCGCGGCCGGTCATTTCGCTATCGCTCCTTCGGTGCTCGAGGTGGAATTGGCGACCGTCTTGGCGGCGGAGCTCGCCGCTGTAACGGCGGGAAGCGGATCGAAGTTGACCTGCACGGTGAAGGACGCCGCGTGTGCCGGGCATCCACCGCCGCCGCCGGCGCCTGCACTACCGCCGGAGCCTTTGGTGGAGCTCTGCAGCACCACTTCGCTGACACCGTCGATCAGGCGCAAGCGCTCGAGCATCACGGCCACTGCCGGCTGGCTAGTCGCGCATCCGCCGAGCGTGAAGGTGGGAACAGCGCCAGGGGGTGTGGCGGAGGCAACGGAGGAGGCCGCGGCGCTCGTAGCGGCAGCTGTACCCGATCCAGCGGCAGCGGCTCCCGATCCCGAAGGTGTCGAAGGCGTCGTGGTCGTGGTGGTGGTCCCAGTGGAGCCGATGTTGCCGTCGAGCGAGCTGATCGATATTTGCGTTGGCAGCACACGACCGAGCTCGTGGAAGGCGTGGGCCCAGTCAAAGCGCGAGTTGACCAGCTGTGAGACCGCCTTTGTACGTTCTTCGCGTAGGGCAATAAAGCTCGTGAAGGGCGCCAGCCGGCTAGCCGCTGCCTGGGCCTGCTGCGCTTGGCTGGTGAGGGCGGCTGCCTGCGAACGCCGGCTGGAGATCTGGTGGTGTGCCATGCCGTAGATGAGCGCGAGGATCGCCAGACCGGCGAGCAGGCCCAGCACCGCATAGGCGCCGCCGCCCGAGCGACCCGCGCCGACGGAGCCGCCGCCGCGCTGCTCGGCTGGGATCAGGTTTACGGCTCTCATTGGGGAGCCTCCGTCGCGGCCAGGCCGGTGGCAACAGCGAGTCGGTGCGGCGATACCGCCTCGGCTACACCGTCAAGCACGCCGACCTCGGCACTGCGGACTTCGACACCAAGCGAGCTCTGAAGCGCCTCGGCAAATCCGGGGATGTCCTCGGCCGAGCCGCTCAGCACCACGTGTGAGACCTCGCCGCCGCCCTCCTGGGAGCGGTGGAAGTCGAGTGAGTTGCGAACCTCGCCGGAGATGTCGCGGATGCCGTTTTCGATCACCGTCATAACGTCGGAGTCGCCTGCCTCGGGCACCGCCGCAGTCTCGACGGCAGAGATCTCCTCATAGCTCATCGAGCGCTCGTCCTCGTCGTGCTCTTCTGGGGCGGCGCCCGCCTCCTCATCGGGGGTGTCCTCGGCGACGGGCTCGGGCTCGCTCGGGGCTGTCTCGACCACAGGTGCAGTCAGATCGACGGCGGCAAGCAGGGCGCGTGCCTCGGCCAGCGCGATCGAGCGACGCTCGGCCAGCTCGCCGGCCATGCCCTCCAGGCCGCTGCCGACGACACGCGTAAAGCGGCAGACCGTGCCCTCCGCAATGGCAAGGTTGGTGAGGCCGTCGACGTTCAGGTAGAGCACGCGGCCGACCTGCTCGGAGTCCGGCCGGTAGAGCGAGCGAATCAGCGCAAACGCCGATAGATCGACTCCAGCGGGTGTCAGACCTGCGTGGCGTACGGCGGCGAGCAGACGTTCGACCATGTCGCGCTGAGCGGCCACGAGCACCACGCGCTGGCGGGGGCCGGCGGGCGTGTCGACGATGCCGAGCGGGTGGAAGTCGAGCACGGCGTTGTTAAGCGGCATCGGCACCTGGTCCTGGGCCTGGAACGCGACCGCCGCG
>JASLDD010000035.1 GCA_030151725.1 Solirubrobacteraceae bacterium | reverse complement strand
TAGGTGTAGCCCACCCATTCATGGAATTCCCAGTTCCCCGGCACCACATTCGACCAGCCCTGCCAGTACCCCGACAGTTCCGGATCGACCAGAACCGGGTACAGGTAGCTCGCTTCGCGGTGCTTCACGCTGATGGCCAATGTGCTGCCCGACACCGACATCGTCACCGGCACCGCCGTGCCCGCTGCATCCCACGCCGTGGGCGGCTTGATCCTCGCGAGCGCGACTCCTTCCTGAACCACTTCAGCTCCGAATCCACCCGCCGAGGCGACCAAGCTCGCGCCCCTGGGCATCCCTACGCGGTAGTAGAGCGCTTCCGGGCTTTCCACCGAGCGCAGGACCGTACTCGCATCAAGGCCAAAAGACGAGGGCTTCAACAACGTGTCGGTGTCCGTCTGCGTGTTCGCGAACAGCACCCCGAAGCCGTCCATCACGCCTTCCGAGCCTCCGAGCGGACCGCCATGTTCATCCACCGGCGTCAACGAAACCCCCACGGACGGGACTTGCACGCCTTCAGCAAGGCGCCTCGGGACACGCACCGAGACCAACGGCGTCTGCGGTTCAAACGCGCCACCTGATTCCCGCAGTGCGAGATTCACAGCAGCCCAATGCCCTTCACCCGCCGCCGTCGCCATCGGCACCATGGACTGCACCACGCCGACATCGCCCGATCCGGTTTGGACCTGCTCCACGTTTGCGCTCTCAAACCCCAGCGACCTCACCCCCGAAGCCAACGGCGGTGGCCCTCCATCCTGGCTGTCGACAACGGACGGGAACGCTGCCCCAAGCGTCTGCTGAGCCTGCGCCGCGCTCTCGCTCTCAAACTGAGTTCGCGAGGCTTCCCTCGCCACCACAGCTTCCGGGCTCGCCAGCGCCGCTTCAGCGCCGGCCTGGACCGCTTCTTCGCTCGATGGCAGCCCACCCCCTGTCCCTACCAGGGGACTCGTCAACAGACCTGCCGCACCGGCTCCCGCGGCAGAGGCCGCGCATGACGGTGAAGCCAACACTGCCGAGACGCCGGCCACGCCCAGCACACAGACGCCT
Source organism: Solirubrobacteraceae bacterium (assembly GCA_030151725.1). Lineage (GTDB taxonomy): Bacteria > Actinomycetota > Thermoleophilia > Solirubrobacterales > Solirubrobacteraceae > Palsa-744. The sequence goes on along the minus strand of JASLDD010000035.1, from coordinate 17,764 downwards.
GCCCGCGCCACCGCGCGCCAGAGTCGGCGCAGCCCAAACGAAATGGACACGCTGCACCCACCTTCAGCGCTGCAACCTGCCGTATATGCCTCAGCAACCATCGCCAACTCTCACTCCTGCTTCCGCGGCCAAACCCCTTGACGAGCACCGACAGGTTCGCGCACACCAAATAGGTCCCAACGAGGAGCGCAACGCTAACGCGGCATTCGGCGATTGTGAATCACCCGTAGGGTGATTTTTTGTCACCCGGCTCAGCGAGTGACAGTACAGAGACAAGCGCCGGTTGAGCTCTCATACAACTTGGTGGATCAGCGAACCTCCCTCAGCTCACGGCTGGTCGCAATCTTGAGCTTGGTTCGAAGGCTTTTCACATGTGTTCCAACGGTGTTCCGGCTGATGGTCAGAGTCTGTGCGATGTCGGTCTGTGTCTTACCGGCCCTGATATGGATCAGCACTTCGCGCTCGCGGGTCGTGAGCTTGGACAGATCGAGCGAAATGCTGGGGTTGGGACGCGCCTCGGCTGCCAGTCTCACGGCAATCGAAAGTTGCGATGCGGTGGCCCCCTTAGATAGGCAGACGACCGGGGGGGTCAGGATCCCCAGCGACGTCTCCCCGGCTGTGAGGATGACGAACCCAATCTCCGGCGCCAGCGTCCGCAAGCTCTCCGCGGTCGAAAGGGCGCCTCGGTCTCCGTCGAGAAGCGCCACGTCGGGCCGCCGGCATGCGCTGGCGGTGGGCATCCTTACAAGCTCGATCTCGCCATGGCCAACCAGCGCGCGGGCGATACCGGGCGCAAGCAGCTCCTCGAAGGCGCCCATCGCGAGAGTGACCGGCGGCCGAGCGATCTCATCTTGGCCCAAGCGTCCCGCTCGACCGGTCATGGACGGCGGCGAGCTGACCCGATGCGCGCGACGTGAAATTGAGTGACCCGGTGAGCGGCTCGCTCGTCCAAATGGGCTGAGGCGCGTCTGCAAGCTGCCTTCGCCGAGTCCATGCATCGGCACGATATCTCAGGCCTCAGACAGACGTCTGCAGGCGGGCAGGCGCGAGTCTCGGCTAGGCATCAGCACCGCCGGGATGGAAGATGACCGGGATGCGACGCTCGCGTTGGGCGCATAAGCTCACCGCACAGCCCTACATAGGAGGATGACGATGGCCGAGAACCCGACCCTGTTCGTATGTCATGGCGATGAAGGCGGTCCCCGGGTGCACCCTTGTCGCCGCGTTCAGGAAGCGCTTCACGAGGCCGGCATCGAGTACGACAAGGTAATCGCGGCGCACGGCAGCCCGATTCCGTTCCTGCGCAAAGGCTCGCGCGATGAGCTGCAGAAGCAGACCGGGGCGAAGAAGCTGCCTGCGCTCAAGCTGCCCGACGGGACGGTGCTGGTCCACTCCCGCGCGATCCTGTCGTGGATCGGCGATCAGCAGCAGTAGAGGTGCGTCCCCTGGCATGTTGGACGGCCCTCGCCACTGCACTCCTCCTGGTGGCCCTGGGGTCGGCTGCCCAGGCCCGGGTTGTCGCGATCGGGCACTCGGTTCGCGGCCGAGCGATCAGGGCACAGGTGCTTGGGCCGGACTCGGCGCAGCGCAAGATCTTGGTGGTGGGCTGCATTCACGGCAACGAGTGTGCCGGCCTGGCGATCGTGGCACGGCTTGCGCGGGCATCTGTCCCGCCCGGAGTACAGCTGTGGCTGGTTGGCGAGATGAACCCGGACGGAACCGCCGCCGACACCCGCCAGAACGCCGATGGCGTGGACTTGAACCGGAACTTCTCATTTCGCTGGCAGCCGATCTCAGACCCGGTCTACAGCTCGGGTCCGCACCCGTTCTCCGAGCCGGAGTCTCGGGCGGCCAGAAGCCTGATCCTGCGCATCAAGCCGGCGGTGACGGTCTGGTACCACCAGCACGAGGACCTCGTTGACATGTCCGGCGGTGACCGCGGGGTAGCCCGCGAGTACGCGCACCTGGCGGGCCTGCGGGCGACGTGCCTTCCGTTTCTCCCGGGAACGGCGACATCGTGGTCCAATCACGCGCTGCCGGGCACGACGGCCTTCGTGGTCGAGCTCCCCGCGGGGCCTGTCGAGCCGTCGGCGCTTTCCCGGCACATGCGAGCGCTGCACGCGGCGGAGCTCGGCAAGCGGCTGGGGTCGAGGAGCAGCTGCGCCCGCTGAGCGACTCCCGCTCGCGTGGAGGAGTCGACTTACGGGCGCCTGCCGGACGGCGGGGCCTGAACCATCTCGAGGACGACCTGTTCGGCCTGCGCCCGTGGGTGGTTCATGTCGAGACGAAGGAGCTTCCAAACGAGCAGGTCTGTCGCGACTGTGATCCCCGCCAGACCCCGCTCGCGCCTGGCGCCCCGTAGACCGCTCAGCAGCGGCGCGAAGGTCGTCTCGGCCCAATGACGGTGGTAGGCGCGGCCGAGGTCTGTCATCTGGTGGATAGCCGGGATCCGCTCCTCCTGGGAGAGCATCCGCAGGATCGCCTGCCCGTGCTGCTCGTAGCGGTCGAAGATCAGGCGGACCGCGGCCTTGACGTCGCCTGTGGGCGTGGCAGGGCGCTGTGCGATCTCCTGCTCCCCGAACCATGCGTAGGCGGCCGTGAGCAGCTCGTCCTTGGAGCCGAAGCGTGCGTGCAGCGTCTGCGCCGTGACGCCGGCCTCGGCAGCGATCTCGCGCAGCAGGACGTCCTCATAAGGACGGGTCGCGAAGTGCCGCCACGCAGCGGCAAGAAGTCGCTCGGCGGTGGCCGCAGCCGCCTCGGCGCGGGCAGTCATGCGATAGGGACGTTTCAGTGAGCTCGACATGTTCATTTGATATGGACTAAGGTGAATACTACATGGCCCGCGTCCTCGCCTACACCTCGCCGGCGCGTAGCCATCTGTTTCCGCTCACGCCGATCCTCGACGAGCTCCACAGACGCGGGCACGAGGTCGTGCTGCGCACGCTTGACTCGCAGAACGAGCTGATGCAGCAACGCGGTTTTGAGGTGGCGCCAATCGACCCGCGGATCGAAGCGATCGAGCACGAGGATTGGCGTACGAGCAATCCGCGCGAGTCGCTGAAGCTGAACGTGAAGGTCTTCTGCGCCCGCGCCGAGCACGACGCCCCAGACCTCACCAATGCGATAGCCGAGGCAGATCCGGACGTGGTGCTGGTGGACTTCAACTGCTGGGGAAGCCTGATGGCCGCGGAGGCCTGGGGTGGGCCATGGGCGGCGTTCTGCCCATACCCACTGCCGCTGTCCTCGAAGGACGCGCCGCCGTACGGCCCAGGGCTCGCGCCGGCGCGAGGACCCCTCGGCCACATGCGCGACCGGCTCATCCGGCGGGTCGTGCTGAGCGCGATGGAAGGGCAGATGCGCCCTGCGATCAACCGCATACGTGCACAGAGCGGTCTCGCTCCTGCCAGCAGCGCGGAGGAGTGGATCGCAGGCGCACCGCTCCTGCTGTCGATGACGGCCGAGCCGTTTGAGTACCCACGGCGAGACTGGCCGGAGAACGTCGTGATGATCGGCCCGTGTGCCTGGGACCCGCCCGCCGATCCGCCCCCATGGCTCGAGCAGACGAATGGGCCGATCGTGCTCGTGAACACCTCAACGGAGTTCCAGGACGACGGCCGGCTCGTCCAGGTCGCGCTGGAGGCGCTCGCGGAGGAGCCGGTCACAGTCGTTGCGACGCTGCCAGCCGGCAACCCCGCGCAGTTCCAAGCGCCTGCCAATGCGCACGTCGAGCGCTTCATCCCCCACAAGGCGATCCTCGAGCGCGCCGCCTGCGCCATCACCCACGGCGGCATGGGCTCTACCCAGAAGGCACTCTCACACGGCGTCCCCGTGTGCGCGGTGCCTTTTGGGCGCGATCAGCTGGAGGTGGCCCGGCGCGTCGAGGTCGCACACGCGGGAACCCGCCTGCCCGCCAGTCGACTCAGTCCCGAGCGACTGCGCCAGAAGGTGCGAGAGGCGATGGCCATGACCGAGGGGGCGAAACGGATCGCCGCTGCCTATCGGGCGACCGGCGGGGCTGCCACGGCGGTCGACGCTGTAGAGACCCGCCTGCTCGCTACAACACGAACGGGATGATCGCGCGGACTCTGGTTTTGTAGTCGGGGTAGGCGCCGGGGAAGTGCTGACTCATGACGTGCTCCTCCTGGCGCGCCTTCCACCACAAGGCGCCGCAAACGGCGAAGAACAAAGGCACGCCGAGGGCTCGCGCGTAGTTGATCGCCGTCCCGAGTGCCATCAGGAGCAGGCCTGTGTAGATCGGATGCCGAGCCAGTGCGTAGGGCCCGGACTCGATCAGCTCGTGATCCTGCTTGAAGGTGACCTCGGCGCTCCAGTTGCGACCGAGCGCGATTCGCGCCCAAACGGTGAAGGCGAGCCCAGCGACAACGATGCAGTCTGTCGCGATTCCCAGCACGAGCGTGGTGTGCCAGAGGTGCGACTGCGGCGAGACTTGCAGGAGGCGCTCGACGGCGAACGAGGCGGCGAAGCACACGAGCGCGACCAGGCGGTACCCAAAGAAGCCGCGACGCTCGATCGTGCGCTTGGTCGAGAACGCCATCGCCAGCCAGTAGAGCGCCCACGCCACCCAGCAGAGCCCGATGAACAGCCATGTGGTGTGGGTCATAGCCCACCATCGTCACGCATGACGGGCTTCTTGCTCAGTCCTCCTCGAATGCCGACATCGGATAGTTCTCGCTGACGAACTCGGCGAACAGGGGAACGGTGAAGTCGAGCTGTCCTCGCCGCGGCGACCAGACCAACCCCTTTTGGATGAGCGCGTCTCGATGGATGGAGACTCCGCGCTGATCCTTTGCCCCATACGCGTGAGCGATGTCGGCCGACCTGTAGGGAGGCCCCTGCACCGATGCCATCGCAGCGAGGTAGCGCTGCTCGGCGTCGGTGGCGAGCTGGAAGCGGGTGCCGAAGAAGTTACGCGCCAACGATTCGGTGACGATCTCGCGCACGGTCTCGACGTCGGCGCTTGTGATCGGCGAGGTCTCCGCGTGATTCCACAGCTCGAGGCCATATTCCTGAATGAAGTACGGATAGCCGGCCGCTTCCTCCACGACCTGCAAAGCGGCGGGCTCCTTGTACTTGACGCCGCGTGTGGCCGCCGGGCCGATCAGCGCAGCGCGAGCGGCAGCGGGGCTCAGCCGACCGAGCTCGTGGTACTGGAAGAGGCGGTCCGCGTAGGGCTTGGCAGACATCAGCCGCGTCTGCAGATCCGGCAGTCCGGCAGCGACCATGGCCACGGGGAGCGAGTTGCGGCTCACTGCCTGGAAGGCGATACACAGCGCGGCAAGAGAGTCGGAATCGAGGTTGTGCATCTCATCGATCAAGAACAGCGCTCCAGCGCCGGTCGATCGGGCGACCTGGCCGATCTCAGTGATGAGATCCGTGAGGTCTTGCTCTGGGTCGCCTGAGTCGGCGATCCCGGTGGCGGCATCGACGTCGAGCTTGAGCTGGACGCCTGTCGGCGCCACGACGCTGAACGCCTTGACGACACCCAGCGCGCGGTCCACGCGATCCTTGATCCGGTGCTTGCGGCTCATCTCGCGCAACAAGCGAGCGGACATCCGCGCGAACGTGACGCGGAAGTCGGGCTGGGAGCCGACCTCCTGGACGTCGGTGGTCGCCCATCCAGCCTCGGTTGCGAGCACGTCCAACTCCATCAGCAGCACGGTCTTGCCCACGCCGCGCAAGCCGGAGTAGACGAGACTTCGCTCGTAGCCTCCGGCGGCGAGCCGCTCAATCAGCGATTGGAAGTTCTCCAGGTCATGATCGCGACCGCTGAGAGTGGGCGGCTTGCGGCCGGCTCCGGGGGTATAGGGGTTGTCGCGCTTCTGCATCGAGGGCCGCTTTTATACCGCTTTCTATGGAGTATTGATCGTTCGATAGAAAACTAGGAAAGAGCCAGCGAGACGTCGTCACCCTCGACGAAACGCACGACAAGTTATAAGACTTTCTATAGACCCTTGTTCGCTCTACAGAAACAGCAGGCCAGGCATGCTAGGACTGGGCCAGGCGATAGAGACGGGTACGGGGGTGACGCTCCACCAGTCCGACCTCAAGCAGAGTGGACACATAGCGGTGGGACGTACTGGGGCTCATGTCAAGCGCGTGAGCTAGCTCCGTATTGCGGGTGTAGCTCCCGTCGGAGGGGAAGGCCGCCAACATAAGCAGGCCCGCGAGAAGCGACCTCGAAAGTCGTTGGTCCCCGAGACGCGAGGCGGCGAGCTTAAGCGACTCTCTCCCCCTGGGAATATTGGAGAGGAGAGCCGTCATGCTTCCAGCGCTGCATGCGGCACGAATGACTTCGTCAACCTGCGCCGGGGAGAGCTGGATGCTCACCTCAGCCCCATTCGATCGATGAGACACGCCGCCTCCTTCAAGTTTGGGTTGTCGGGCTCAATGCATGCGTGTGGAGCGCTCAAGATGAGCTCCACGGGCGGTGAGATGCCACGAGTTGGCAGCGCCCTTGGACTGGCCCTCTCCACAGTTCTCTATGAGCCCGAGATGGCCGAGGCGAGCGAGCAGCTTTGAGATCTGGCCCTGGTCAGTCATCCCCACGGCATCGGCGATCTCACGGTTGCTCGCTCCGGGCAGCTCTCCGACGGCCCCGAGCACCTGCACGGTTCTATACGTAAGGCGCATCTGCAAATCGGCGAGAGGATCCTTCGGGACTGGGATCGCTCGTGGTCGCGCCCTGCGAGAGATCGCCGGGCGTGGCCTGCTCAGCTCACGCCTGGCGGCAGCTGCACCGTGGTAGGGGAGAACAATCATGCTCATCAGCTCGCCGCTGAGATCCATGAGCTCATTCGTGTTGCCATCCATGATCCGACCATGCACTATCGACACCAAGCCCCCAATGAGGGCTTCTGCGGTAAGCAATGAGGGTGCCTGAGTCGAGCCGGTGCGTCCTTGCTCGAGCACGCCCGCGAGATCGCGCAGTACCTCGGCACGACGTTGCAGCACGAGCCCTCCAACGGCGAAGGGTTCGGCGATCAAGATTCTCGCTTGGACCGGCTCTTCCTCGAAGAGGAGAAGCAGACGAATGAGAGCAGCACGTATGCCGTCACGCCACCCCTGCTCGCGGACAAAGGCCTCCCGAGCGAGTAGCTGGGCCCTCAGGAGCGCTGAGTCAAAGGCACCCAAGAAGCAGTCCTCCCAGCTTGTGAAGATGTCGTAGAACGTCTTTCGCGACACCCGAGCGCGGGCGACGATCTCGGAAACCGTCGAGCGCGAGTAACCCCGCTCGCCCACAACCTCGACTGCCGCTGACAGGATCCGCTCACGCTGGATGCTGACCACTTGGCCACGGGAGAGCCCGTGCTGTCCGGCGCGCAGCAATGGGCTGCTGGGATGAGCTCTGGAGTTCATCATGGAGTCTCTGGGTCAGAGCGCGAAATGCTCGATGACGCCGGCTGTGCCACAGCAGCTGGGCGTGGACAGCCCACGACGGCCCGGCTCAAGTGCCATCACTCGCACGCTCTCGGCAGACGGCGACACAACGGCAACGGCGTGGCATCGAAAGCGGCCGCCATGCGCCTTGCGTCCGGAGGCTGGGGCGCAAACCGGGGCCGCCGCGCGCCTCGGGCAGCTCGCATTGGCGCCACCCCGTCCTAGGTTCCTGGGGCACGAGATCGAAATCCCCAACCCACCGATCCTGCTGGCCGCTCCCGCGTGAGACGTCCCAAGCGCCTGCCTCTGAATCGTCATGGTTGTCGGCTTCCTCAAACATTCGGCGCACACCCTCTGTGGCTAATACCTAGTCCCGCGTTGGGCAGTAATAAACGTTATCACGTGATCTAGCTGCCAAGACTCCACTAGCCAGTCTCCCAAGCTGATCTGGACGTATAGCCAGTTTTTATAGAGATATCGCGGTAACCCGTGCTCGGGCCGAGGACAGCACAGAGCAGTTGTAAACGTCTCTCTAGGTTTTGATGCTATGCCGACGCTGCCCGCTTCTCCAGCTCTCGACGAGACGGGAGCTGGGATGAGGTGGAGTGGGCTTACGCGTGCTCCCGCAGAGGGGGAAAGCCGAACGTGTTTCGCCCTGGAGACCTTGACTCGTCGGAGAGGAACCGCCCCAGCAGCGAACGGGGGACGGAGTTCGAGCGTCCTGCCGTGGGCTGATCGATGAGACACATCTCGCGTTTACGAGCACTCATATCGTCGGCACTATCACTAAAGTCTGCAGGGCCATGCCAGCACAAACCCGATCAAACGCACCCAACGATCTAGCGACGCACAAGGGACGTAAGGCCACCCAACGCGAACGGCTTGTCGCGAGCATGATCCTAACCGGCAATAACGTCGGCTATGCGCGTGCGAACGTGTCGGCGGTGATCGAGCAGGCCGGGGTTTCGCGACCAACGTTCTACGACTACTTCAGCGACCGCGACGACTGCTTCCTTCAGGCACTCGGCGATGTTTATCAGCGGCTGCAGTCCCACGTTCGCGAGCGCGTCGGTCAGGGGCCCGCAGATCGCGCTCTGCACTGCGCAATCGAAGCGCTGATCGATTTCGCGGCCGACGAATCCGACGCGGCGCGATTCTTGACAAGCGAGGCCATGACCGCCGGGCCGGGGGCACTCGAAACACGCGACAGGGGCCTCGAGGAAATCGGCGAGATCGTCGCAAGCAGCTACGCGCGCCTCCCGAGATCGACTCCGATCCCGGATGTCTCGCCTCGCATGCTGATGGGTGGCGTCTACCGGCTGCTCGGCGCACGCCTGCGGCGCGGAGAGCCCGGCCTGTCGCGTCTGCGAGAGGACCTGCTCGTGTGGATCGACAGCTACAAGCGACCCGCATCCGAGCATCGGTGGAATTCGCTAGCCGGAGGCCCGTCCTACCGAGCATCCCCATTCGTGCCGAGCGCTCCACTGCAACCACCAGACGTGCTCGGCCCAGGACGACCGCGCATACCAGCAGCGGAGGTGGCTGAGAATCAGCGTCTGCGCATCCTGTTCGCGACTGCGACGCTCGCCGCGGAGCAGAGCTACGCAGCGAGCACGGTCGCAGACATCCTGAAACTCGCGGGGATCGACGGCCGCACGTTCTACGCACAGTTCGCCGGCAAGCAAGAGGCGTTCATGGCTGTCCACGAGCTCGGTGTGCAGCGTGTGCTGTGGGTGACCGGACAGGCATTCTTCTCGGGGAGCTCGTGGCCGGAGCGTGTATGGGAGGCAGCCCGCGCTTTTACGCAGTTCCTCGATATCAATCCGCTGATCGCCCAGGTAGGCTTCGTCGAGGCATACGCGGCCGGCCCAGCCGCCGTGCAGCGAGTCGAGGACAGCCATCTCGCGTTCACGATGTTCTTGCAGGAGGGTTACCAGCACGTGCCCGAGAGTGGTCTTTCCCGGCTCGCTCTGGAGGCAATAGTCATGACTATCTTCGAGATCGTCTATTCCCGCGTACGAGCCCGCGACGCGGCTGGCACGGCATCGTTGCTCGCGAGCATGAGCTTTCTGTGCCTCGCACCGTTCGTGGGTGGCGAAGATGCAGTCCAGTTCATCGATTCGAGATCGGACGAGCTCGCATAAAGCCCGCTACCGTTTGAAGGGTGGACACCTCAAAACATCCGGTGAGCTCATTACCGGAAGGATATGACGGGCAGAGCACGGCGACGGAGGAGAGCCTCGAGGCAGCTTTAACGGACGCGCATCGGGACCTGCATGCCCAAGTGGTGCGCGCGGTCCTGGATGCGCCGCCCGAGCTGGCCCTCGCTGCTGCGTTCGACGCCCTCGTGAGGTTTGCAGCAGCGCGACCGCACACGGCCCAGCTGGTGGTCGGCGAGGCGATGGGTGGCGGTGCGTCCGCTCAGCAGCTGCGCGCAGAAGGCATCGCCGAGATCACCGACATGGTCGAGCGCGCGTACCGGTTCGCACCTGCTCAGACGCTCGCACCGGACCTCCCCATTGTCGGAGTGATTGGCGGGCTCTACCGTCTGCTCGATTCGATGCTGCATGGCGAGGAGCCGCTCAAGTTGCAGCTCAGTGACGAGCTCGCCAAATGGCTGGCGAGCTACAAGCGCCCGTTGGCACAGCATCGCTGGCGCTCGCTGGATGCGCCCCCTCGCGCTGCCGTGCCGAAGAGCCCTCCCACCGTCGAGCCATCGCCACCCACCAAGCCCCCTGCTGATTCCGGCGCCTCCGAGGACGCGCTTGCGGAGAACAAGCGACAGCGCATTCTCCTTGCGGCGGCAGAGGTGACGGCACGGGGCTACGACGCCGCGAGCGTCGACGCCATCTGCGCCGCGGCCGGCATCGACGAGCCCACCTTCTACCAATACTTCTCAGACAAGCGCGCGGCGTTCAGGGCCGTCCACGAGTTTCACTACCAGCAGGTGATGAGCACCGCCGCGGGAGCGTTCTTCTCTGGCAAGAGCTGGCCGGAGCGGGTCTGGCTCGCGGGAGCCGCGTTCGCCGACTACATGCAGGCAAACCCTGCACTGCTGCGAGCAACCCTCGTCGAGGGGTATGCGGGTGGACCGCCGACGCTGCAGCGCGGTGAGGACATCGTGGGGGCGTTCACGATCTTCCTGCAGGAGGGCTACCAGCATCTCGATGGCAAAGAGCGCCCGTCGCGCCTGGCGCTCGCGGCAATCGGAGCAACAATCTTCGAGATCGGCTATGACGGTGCCCGCATGAGCCTCGAACCGGACATCGTCGGGCTATTGGGGCCCGCGATCTATGTTTGCCTCACGCCCTTCCTTGGGCCTGATGCGGCCGACGCGCTTATAGACGCGCAGCTCCGCACCAACTGAAGAGAGAGCCCGGATCCAGTAGAGAGTCGCCACCGAGAGTGGCGTGCGCGTGTTTCAATCCCACCCTCTGCGCCCGGGCCTGGTCCGCGGAGCTCCGCGAAGCTCCTCACGATTGCCGATCAGGGGCGTCTTGCGTCGCGCTCGAGCCCCTCTCACATAAGCACCGCCGCAGTGCCCCGCGATCCTATCTGCTGCCCTCCGCGGCCTCCCGGCATCTGGCCACGCTGTCACCAAGCTGTCACCGAAGGCGACCTCCTCGACACGGCTAGGCCGTGGGACGAGCAGCCTGGAGATAAGCGTCCATCAGGCCGGCCGCCTGGTCCTCGGCGCCGGGGAACAGGTGGCCGTAGCGGTCGAGAGTGATCGAGATGTTTGCGTGGCCCATAAACGTTGAGAGTGCCTTTGCGTTGACCCCCGCCGCGATCATCAGGCTGGCGAAGGTGTGGCGACAGTCGTGCAGGGAGATTGGCCGCAGCCCTACCCGGCGCCAGGCACGGTGCGCGCGTTCGTAGAGCGGGGAGGCCGAGAACGGTAGGCCGCCTGTGCCGAACACGAGACTCCGTGAATCGATGACCGCGGTGAGACTCAGCAGCTCGAGATAGGCGCGCAGGGCAGTTGCGATCGGCACGCGCCGGTTGCCGGCATGGGACTTCGGGGCGACCATGCAGTGCTCCTTGGGATCCCACGCCTGAGCAATCTCGAGCAGGCCGTGGGCGAGGTCGAGATCGCACCAGCGCAAGCCCATCAGCTCGCCGCGACGGAGGCCCGCATACAATGCAGTCGCCCACAGCACACGATCGCGTGGGTTGAGCGCCGCCAGCAGCACCTCCGCCTCGGCTGGAGTCACGATCCGCACACGCCCAAGCCGCACGGCCGGGAGTGAGAGCCCGACGGTCGGGTTGACCGCGACCTCGCGCCGGCGCCAGCGGCAGATCGCCCGCACGGGCATGACCTGGTTGTGGACGGTCGACGGTTGGGCGCCGGCCGCGAGTAGCCGGTCGGCGTAGGCCTGCACGTCGTCGACGGTTAGCTCCGAGAGCCTGATCCTCCCAAACGCGCCGAGCAGACCGCCGTGGAGGTCGCGGGGACCGCGTAGGGCCTGCTCGTAAGAGCGGATGGTGCTCGGCTTGTATAGGTCGCCTGAGCGCGTTCTGACCGTCCCCACCCGCGCTCCCTGCAACCAGACCTCGGCCGCCTCGCCGAAAGTGATCGCGGAGGGCGCACGCAGTTCGCGTCGGCGCAGCTTGCCGTAGCTCTCCTCGCGCCAGATCCTCGCGTCATTGAGGCTGTCGAAGTGCTTGCGGATACGTCTGCCGTCGCGGGCGCTCCACACTGCGGCCTGGTAAATCCTGCGGCAGTTGCAGCGCGCACCTCCTCGTGATGCACAGCCGGCGCGATGCTTGACCACGATCCCCACATGGCGTGCACGCGATCCTGTCGAGCTCACCGTCCCTCCCCTCCAAGCCTCCCCAGGCTTGATCCCTCGCACTTTGAAATGTACTGCTGTCAAGCATAAAACTAAAATGACGCAAAGGGTGTCCGACGTCGGCGCTAGCGTTTGCGTTGGTTTGTCTGCCTGCGGAGGCTGAACCGCGGCAGCATCGGTGGCGTCGCGGCGTGCCTTCCTCGGTGTCGAGCCATCTCGGCGCGTCGCCCACTCAAGCCGACTGTCACCCGACTGTCACCGCGCCCTCGGAGACCCCTGCCAGCAGGGTATTAGGCGCCACCTGCGGTTATGCAAACCGCGGCGGTTCCGGGGTGTGGTTGTTGGTTGGGATCGGCTCAATGGCGCCCCCGGATGGGGCTTTTCTAGGGGAGGTCTCGCCGTGGTGCGTGGAGCTGCAGTGCTTCGTGGTCTGTACGTGCTGGCTTCTGTTTGCGCGCTGGCTGCCGTGACGCTTGTCTGCAGCTCGACGGCGTTGGCGGCCCGGACGCACCTCGCCGGCGGTACGTTCGGCGAACCGTGCACGAGCGAACCGTGCGGCACCGGTCAGCTCAAGGAACCAGAGGGGGTGGCCGTCAACGAAGCCACCGGCGACGTCTACGTGGTCGACAAGGGCGATGATCGCGTCGAGTACTTCAGTCACGGCGGAAGCTATCTCGGCCAGTTCAACGGCAGCGGTCTGCTGCCGGGCGAAGGGGCAGGCGCGCCCTCGGGGCAGATCTCCGAACCGTCTACGGTCGCGGTCGACAACGCTTGTCAGTTGCACCAGCCGATACTCACCGAAGCCACGACTCCCACATGCCATGAATTCGATCCGTCGGCCGGCGACGTCTATGTCCTCGATGTGCGCCACCATCTAGTTGACAAGTTTTCTGCAACCGGCGAATACCTGACTCAGATCACGGCGCACAATCAAGGTGTGGCGTTTCCCCAGATAGAAGCATTGTCGATCGACCAGAACGGCCTGCTCTGGGTTTGGCAGTACGGTCCCGAAATAGACAAGTACTCGGATGCCGAAGTAAATGAATACTTGTCCTCTTGGGTGATTCCCAACACCACCGTCAATGAAAATGCCCCCGGCTTCGCAGTCGCCCCCAAGGGGGGGAACTATCAGTTCTATGTGGGTTCATTCTTCAACCGGCCAGAAAGGCTCACGACTTCGGGCAGCAGCCTCCTGCTCGTACCCGAAACTACAGAAGACCCCGTTCGTGAAGCTATTGGATCGGAAACGGCTACGGGCCTTGCCTACGAAGCGAGGAGCCGCGATGTCTACGTCGATACGGGAAGCAAGGTCACGAGGTACAGCTCATCGCTCGCGTCGCTCGAAGAACTTGGAAGCGGCTTGCTGGGCCACGGGACCGGAGTTGCCGTAGACAACGCGACCGAAGAACTCTATGTCGCGGACTCCTCCGCCGGCAACGTCGAGATATTCGTACCCCGTCCTCCCGGCGAACCGGCGATCACCGGCCACTCCGTCTCGACGGTCACGGGCGACAGCGCGACTGTCAACGCGAACATCGACCCAGAGGGTGCCAGCACGTCGTATCGAATCGAATACGGCCCGACCACGGCATACGGGCAGAGCGCACCCAGCCCCGAAGGAGAAGTTGGCTCGGACTACGAAGTTGATGAAGTCTCCACCCCGATTCAGGGCCTGCTCTCGCATACTGTGTACCACTATCGAATAGTGGCCACGAACAGCTTCGGGGTCACATATGGCGAAGACGAGACGTTCACGACGCAGGCGACGGGTGTGGCTTTGACGCTTGCCGATGAACGCTCGTGGGAGATGGTGAGCCCTCCTCACAAGAACGGGGCGCTCTTCATCGAAACCGGATGGCCGACGCAGGCGGCGGCGAATGGCGACGCGTTGGTCGCTCTGACAAGTCAGCCAACAGAAGACGGCGCCGTAGGCAACTCTGGCTGGGTGGACGTGCTCATGACGAGAGGCTCTGAAGGTTGGGGCTCTCACGTGATCGCTCCGGCTCACGCGCAGGGCACCGGACAGAGAGCCGGCTCGGAATACCGTGCTTTCTCCGAAGATCTGTCGCGGGCGCTGCTGCAGCCCTACGGCTCATTCACAGCGCTTTCGCCGGAAGCGTCGCAAACCACGCCGTATGTGCGCACGAACTATCTGGGCGGCAACCTCAGCGATCCCTGCATGACGGGCTGCTATCAGCCGTTGGTTACCGCTGGCAACACCATATCTGGCGCTGAATTTGGTGAAGCCAGCACGTGCGCTGGGGTGTTCTGTGGTCCGGAATTCCTCGCCGCGACACCAGATCTGAGTCACGTACTGATCTCTTCTGGGATTCAGCTCACTTCGGAACCCGCGCCCCATGGTGGCGTCTATGAGTGGTCGAATGGCGATCTGCGCTTGGTGAGTAGCGAACGACCCTTGGCTGGCGGCCGAAGGTCCGGTACGAGCATGGAACAGTTTGAACAACGGTTCGGGATGGAGACCATCTCAAATGACGGCGAACGGGTCATTCTTGGTGGAGGCGCTGGTGCAGAAGGCATCTACTCGCATGATATGTCGAGCGGAGCGGACGCAAGGATCGATGAACCGGAGGGAGGCCCGGGTCCGTCCGTGGCTCCCGAGTTTGAGGGTGCCACCAGTGACGGGTCAAAGATATTTTTCATCGACGGCGGCCGCCTGACCTCCACGAGCTCTTCCAGCGGAGCCGATCTCTATGAATACGACTTGAATCGGCCAGCGGGGGAAAGGCTGACCGATCTCTCGGTCGACGCGAATCCCGGCCAAGCGGCCGAAGTCGAGATGGTGTTCGGCGAGAGCAGCGACGGATCGTACGTCTACTTCGCGGCTGGGGGCGCGCTGGCGCCAGGTGCCTCGCCGGGTGTCTGTCCCTTCGATCCAGCGGGATCTGACAGCTGCAACATCTACGTGCGTCACAACGGTGTCACGAGCTTTGTCGCCGGTGGATGGAACGGCGGTGCGTACGGGGCGCAGTCGACCCGCGTGTCGCCCAACGGGGAATGGATGTCGTTTATCTCCAACAAGAATCTCACGGGCTACGACACGCGCGATGCGATCACCGGAGCACCCGATCAGGAGGTGTATCTATATGGCGCGCTCGCCAAACGCTTGATCTGCCCATCGTGCGAACCTACCGGAGCGCGGCCTGTGGCTACTCGCGAATCCTCAGGCCAAGCTGCCAATGTGCCTGTGTGGAACAGCTATCAGGTGGGGGGCGTGCTGCCTTACCAGCCACGCTACCTCACGGATGAAGGGCGGCTGTTCTTCAACAGCTGGGACGGCTTGGTGCCACAGGACACAGATGGCACCGAGGACGTGTATGAGTACGAGCCGCCGGGTGCCGGGCGCTGCACTGCGACTGCGTCGAGCTATCTGGAAGAGCTCAGCGGCTGCCTCGGCTTGATCTCGTCAGGAACCTCGGCTGAAGGATCGTCGTTCGTCGATGCAAGCGAATCGGGCGGCGCCGTGTTCTTCCGGACGGCAGCAAGACTAGCCTCGCAGGATTTCGACAACGCTGTGGACATGTATGACGCGCACGAATGCACCTCGGCCGCGCCGTGCTTTCCCACGGCGCATGCATCGCCTCCGACGTGCGCGACCGGGGATGCCTGCAAACCTGCTCCCACACCCCAACCGGGTTTGTTCGGCCCGGCGCCCAGTGAGACGTTCTCTGGGATAGGCAATGTCAGCCCTCCGGCACCCGCGCCAGCCGCTAAACAGATCCCGCTGACGAAGGCGCAGAAGCTGTCGCGCGCGTTGAAGGTCTGTCGTAAAAAGGGGTCGCGCCAGCGGCGACGCTCCTGTGAAGCGGCGGCGAGGAAGCACTACGGGCACAAACTGGGCAAAGCGAACTCCAAGAAGAAGGGCGGGCGATGATGATCGGCACTGTTAAGCGCGTTGTCACGAGTGTCTCCGTGGCTGCTGTGGTCATCGCCGGCTCCTGTGCCTCGAGCGCCTCAGCCGCTTCACCCTGGTGGCATCTCACATCGGCTTTGCGACCGAGCAGCATCCAGCCCGGGCATGCCAAGGACGAGGTGCTGCAGCTGACAGTTGAAGGGAGCGAAGGCATCTACGTCCTGGAAGGCGAAGGCGAAGGCGAAAACGCGCCTTTCGCCAGGATCAGGGTGGGTGCCACCAGCGAAGAAGCTCAAGAATCGCTTGAAGGGCTCTATGGCCCCGGCAATGTCGAAGTGACGGGTGGGCCCGGCGAAGAAGGGGGCGCGCCTTATCAGATCAAGTTCGTCAACGGCATGGCCGATCGTCCGGTGATCTTCACCGAACGGGCATCGTCGATAACTCGGAGCAACGGAGAAGGCGGCCATCTCACGATCAAGGAACTCACCAGGGGTGAATCAGACGGGATGATCGTGGTGACGGCCGTGAACGTGGGTGACGCCGATGCCAATCCCGAAGAAGAAGCCGTGACGCTCACCGACCTGATTCCCGCCGGGTTGCAGCCCGTCGCGATCGAAGGCGCCGTAGATGAAGGTGAGCAGGCCTTCGGATCGCTCAGCTGGCCGATCTTCTGCTCAGTTGGAACCCTGAGCTGCACGTTCACCGGAAGGGAAGCCCCTGGGACCCCGGGTCTCGGCGGTCACGTCCGGTATCCCGCCTTCGTCCCGCCGTTCTTCCAATTGCAGATGCGCATCAGGGTCAACTCCGTGGCCGCGACGAGTGGTGAACTCAATACTGCGCACATCACGGGCGGTGGTGCCCCAGCGGCGACCACCAAGCGCCTGCTCGCAGTCGGCGGCAGTCGCCCATACGGTGTGGATAGCTATGAAATCCAGCCGGAAGAAGAGGGCGGCGGCGTCGATGCGCAAGCCGGCTCGCATCCGTTTCAGCTGACCACCACGCTGACGGTCAACCAAGACGAACAAGGCGACCCGATCGCCTTGACAAAGGACCTGCATTTCAAGCTGCCGCCTGGCCTGATCGGCAACCCCACTCCATTTGCCCAGTGCACGCTGGCTCAGTTCCTGGCGAAAGAAACCGGGGAATGCTCATCACAGACAGCCGTGGGCGTCGCGCGAGCATACGTGAACTTGCGTCTCGGCTCGAAAGTGGTGTCGTTCGGTCGTGCCGGAGGGCGAACCGCTGTCTTCCCAGAGGTGCAGCCGCTTTACAACATAGAACCATCGGTCGGCGAGCCTGCGAGATTCGGCTTCCGGGTAGCCGGTATCCCTGTGATACTGGATACGTCGGTGCGGACCGGTGGCGATTACGGTGTGACGGTCCATGTCAAGAACATCTCCGAGGCAGCTGAATTTCTTGGCAGTGAAGTCACCTTCTGGGGCGTGCCAGGTGACAGCCGACACAATCCCTCTAGGGGCGAAGGCTGTATCGCTCACGATATCTTTGAAGCGGAACATGAACCGGGGACTCTCGACGTGGCACCGTGTCCGTCGTTCGCCGTTGCGCATCCGGTGCCGTTGTTGTCGTTGCCGACGTCGTGTACGGGTGCTTTGACGTCGGTGGTGGAAGGTGATTCGTGGAAGGAACCGGGTGTTGTGGTGTCCTCGCAGCTGACGTCGCCGATGCCTGCGTTGGATGGGTG
>JASLDD010000015.1 GCA_030151725.1 Solirubrobacteraceae bacterium | reverse complement strand
CCATCTTACCCGGGAACGGCACATTCACATCAACCAGCGCATTAGGCACACTATTCACCAAATCCGGAAGCGAAATCGTCTGCAAAGCAGACACCAACAAAGGAACCGTCTTATCAGCCCAAAAAGTCGACGCCACAGTCGACTTCACCGGCTGCACCGCATTCGGACTACCAGTAAACTCCGTCAGCGACGCAGCAGGCGTAATCTTAGTCGTACTATCCGGCGAAGCATGCTACGTCAACAAAGCAAGCAAACAAGTCGGACTAGACCTCAGCGTAACACCACTCAAACTCGAAGTCCCCTCAATCGGCGGCAAAATCACCATCCAGGGAAACGTGATCGGAGAATTCACACCCGTGAACGTAAGCCAAACCGGGAATTTTGTGCTCACCTTCACACAGGTATCTAACGGTGTGCAATCGATCACGAAATGTGAAGGCGGCATAACACGCTCACTGTTAACCTCCACAAACGGCGGCACCTTCGAAGCATCAAGCGAGGCCACCACCGACAACATCACATTCGCAGCGGCTCACGAAATCATGGCATAGCAGGTTTGTATTATTCGTAGATCTATAGCAACATTACGCTAGCAAATGGTCCTGGAGGAGGTCGGTCTTCCTCCAGGACTGTTCTTACGACAAGCACCTTCGGGCCCATCTTGTAAGACGTGAACCAGCGAGGCGGACTAGCCCATCGGCCGCGCAAGCACGTACGTTGGTCCAAATTGTGCTCGCGACCGCGTGAGGCGCAGTCCGGTCTTCAGGCCGGTCTCCACCTTGCCCGTTCTATCGTGTCGAGGAACGTGCGCTCCCATTGCTGTGTGTGCTGCTCGATCGCTTCGCTCTTTGCCCACTTGTGCGCGCGACGCGCCAGAGCTCTGCGCTTGCGGGGACGGGATATGAGCTCATCAATAGCTGAATGCCATTCGCTGTCGTCCAGCACGATGCCGCCTTGCTTTTGGCCCAGCCCTACGTAGGGACCCACGTTCGACGCGAGCCAGGCTGCCCCGCTCGAGCCGTACTCCCTAAGCTTGACATCAGACCGGTACTGATTGAACGGGATGTCGGCCAAGGGCGCGATCCCGATGTCCATATGGCTCGTCGACTTCAAGAGATCGAGAAAAGCGATTCCTGGAATGTGCTCATAGCGATCCGAATCGAGATTAAGCCGCAGACCGACCGTCAACACCCGAAGCTCCGGATGGGTCTCGATTGCGTCTTTAAGAACCTTTGAGATCTTTAGGCGCTCGTGATCAACGCGATGCTCGCTGCCTGCGACCCAGCCGAGGACGACCCCATCATGTCGGGCGCCTGAGCCAAAGCCACTCAGCGCCTGAGAAAGGCGATTCTCCATCACCTCCACCTTGACCGCCCCGGCCTTCCTGTAAACTTCTGCCAGAGCAGCGCTCGGAGTCGTCGTGACGTCCGCCAATTTCAAGATCCGTCGGATTGCTTTCGCCTGCTGCTTGTTGAAGCGATGTCGGGTTATGCCTTCGCCGGTGACCCCCATGTCGGCAGCCGCGTAGTTGTCGTCGTTATCAAAGCTGATGGCGACCCCCCGATCAGCCAGTACTTGCAAGTCAGCGATGCGCTCTGCACGTCTGTAGCAGTGCACTAGATCGCAGCGCAGCAACTCCTTCATTGGCAGATCCTCACTCAGACTGGATGGCCATATCACGGTGTGGCCACGTCGCTCGAGCGTCTGCATCGGAAAGACGACACGGTAATACGCGTTGTTTGTCGCCTCGGATATGAACGCGAGCCTCATTTGAAGACGCCCGTTTCTCTGGTCTGACGAGTCACCGTGACGGCGCATAGTACTCCGCCACCAAGGCGGGAGCAACTGGTGAGAGACAATTGAGCCGAAACATAAGTCGGAGGAACCGGCAAATCCCGGCGATCGGAAGCAGGGCGGCAAGTCGGCTAAGAGCTACGGTAGCCTTCGCGGTCATGTGGAGGGTCATTACCCGGCTAGGTGCGCTTGGCGCCACGTTGATCGCCGTCGGTGGAGTAGGTGCGTGCGGCGTTGGCAGCAGCATGCCCAATGGCACCGTGGTGAAGGTGGGAGGAACTACTATCACCGAGGCTACCCTCAATCACTGGATGACGGCGATTATGGGCGGAGATTACTTTCAGCGTGTGAGTCGAGTGGCTCCGCGAGGCCTGGTCGCGGAGCCCCTGGACCTTCCCGCATGTATCTCCGCGTCCGAGAGTCTTGTGTCGAGGGCGGTCGGCGCTGCGGTGCCCACGAAGGCGGCGCTCAGTCACAGGTGCGAGCAGCTCCATGAATCAATCAAGCAGCAAGCTCTGAGCTTCTTGATATCCAGTATCTGGCGGGCGGAAGAAGCCGCGCTCCAAGGTATCGCTGTGACGGACAGCGAACTCACGCGTGCCCTTTTACAGCAGTTCCCCACCAGTTCAAGTCTGGAAGACTTTCTCAACGAGCGAAGGTGGGTAGCCTCGGACGAGCTTTATGAAATCAAGAACAGCCTCCTGACCGCGAAGCTGATTGCCAAGCTTCAGCCGAAGACGCTTGCTGCCGGGTATCGTGCCTTGACACACCTCGTTAAGGAAAATACGGCCAAGCTGACGAGCAAGACTGACTGTCGGCCTGGATACGTTGTCCCTAGGTGCCGCCAATACAAACCCGGCGCAACACCCTCTGCTCCAGCTCCAGCGCTGCTTATCGAGGAACTGGCAGCCGGCTGATCGCCCCGAGGGTCTGCGCCACGCGTGCCACCTGGCCCTCGCTCATGCCCACAAAGAAAGGCAGTGCGATCGACCGCGCGGCCATGTCCTCACATATGGGAAATTCGCCCGCGCGATAGTTGAAGCGCTCGCGATAGAAGCTCATCAGATGGATCGCCGGCAGATATGGCTTGCTCTGAATGCCCTCTGCGGCGAGGTTGCGCACGGTCTCGTCGCGATCCAGCCCCCGCGGGAGCTGCACTACGAAAACAAACCAGCTGCGGATCGCCCCGTCCCTATCAAGACACGGCAACTCGAGCCCCTCGATGCCGGCCAGAGCGTCGCGATAAGACTCAGCTAGTCTTGCGCGCTGAGCGAGCATCGTGTCCAGTCGCTCGAGCTGCGCCAAGCCTAGGGCGCACGCGATGTCCGACAGCCGGTAGTTGAAGCCGAGGCGATCGTGGTCGAGCCAGTCCATGTCCGGCGCCCTGCCCTGGTTGCGCTCCGAGTCGATCCGCTCCTTCAAGGCCGGATCGCTCATCGTCACCATTCCCCCCTCCCCCGTCGTGAGCTGCTTGTTCGCATAGAAGCCGAACACCGCCGGATTCCTCCTCCCGCCGACCGGGACACCATCTGCGTGCTTCGCCCCCAGTGCCTCGCATGCATCCTCGACGATGCCGAGATCGTTTTTGGCAGCGATCTGCTCGAACGCCGCCAGGTCGGCCGGGTATCCAAAGATGTCGACCGGCAATAGTGCCCGCGTACGCTCGGTCACCGCCGCGGCTGCAGCCTGCGGATCGAGGTTCAGCGTTACCGGGTCGATGTCCGCGAACACCGGCCGCGCCCCCTCGTAGAGGGCGGCGTTGGCTGAAGCTACAAACGAGAACGGGCTCGTGATGACCTCATCCCCCTGGCCAACGCCGACCCCGCGAAGCGCGAGATGGAGCCCCGCCGTGCCGCTGCTCACAGCGCTCGCCAGCGGTGCAGCTACCCGCGCGGCGAAGTGGCGCTCGAACTCCCCCAACCGCGGGCCCAGCGAGAGCTGCCCCGAACGCAGCACCTCGAGCACTGCTCGCTCCTCCGCCTCGCCCAGCACCGGCCGAGCGAGCGGGATCGCCTCCTCGCTCACTACGTCCTGCCGGGGGAGCTCGACGAGCTCAGGCTGACGCCCGGCGCCGGTCGTCGTCCCGGCCGCATCCCGTACTCGAGCGAGTCCACCAGCGCATCCCACGACGCAGCGATCACGTTCTCCGAGACTCCGATCGAACCCCAGATATCATGACCGTCCGACGCATCGATCAAAACACGCGTCACCGCCCCCGTGCCCTTCGCCTCATCGAGGATGCGCACCTTGAAGTTCACCAGCTCGATGTCGCGCAGATGCGGGTGGATCTCCCCTATCGCCTCTCGCAGCGCGCTATCGAGCGCATTCACCGGACCATTGCCCTCGGCCGTGCGCACGTAGCGCTCTCCGTCTACCCAGATCTTGATCGTTGCCTCAGTCTCCACCTTGCCATCGGCGCGCTGCTCCACCATTACGCGCCACGACTCCAGGCGAAACAGCGACTCATACCCCCCGCCCTCCCTGCGCATCAAAAGCTCGAACGACCCATCCGCCGCCTCGAACTGAAAGCCCTCGTGCTCGAGCTCCTTCACACGCTCGACCACTCGCTGAGCGAAGTCCTCATCGGCCACGATTCCCGCCTGACGGGCCTTCTCGACAATCGTACCCCTGCCCGAGAGCTCGGAGATCAGAACGTCGCGGCTGTTGCCAACCACCGCTGGATCGACATGCTCAAACGTCTGTGAGTCTGCGCGCACACCCGCCGCGTGCAGTCCCGCCTTGTGCGCGAAGGCGTGCTTGCCGACATACGGCTGCGTCGGGTTGGGCGCGCGGTTCAGCAGCTCATCGAGCAGATGCGCCGTCTCGGTCAAACGCGCAAGGCGCTCTGGCGCAAGCACTTGCGCACCCATCTTCAGCTGCAGGTCGGCGACGATCGTGATCAGGTTTGCGTTGCCGGTGCGCTCACCGATGCCGTTGACAGTGCCCTGCACCTGCGTGGCCCCTGCTTCTACGGCCGTGAGCGTATTTGCCACCGCGCAACCCGAGTCGTCGTGACAGTGAACTCCAAGCGGGAATCCTGGAAGAGCTTCAGAGACGACCGCAAAAGCGGTTCGGATTTGCGGCGGTAGCGATCCGCCATTCGTATCGCACAGCACCACCCGCTCAGCACCCGCGTCGGCGGCCGCACGCAGACAAGTCAGCGAGTAGCCCGGATCAAGCGCGAAGCCGTCGAAGAAGTGCTCCGCGTCGAGCAACACACGCTTGCCCTGCGCCACAAGAAATGCAACGGAGTCGGCGATCATCGCGAGGTTCTCCTCGCGCGAGACGCGCACCACCTTCTCCACATGTAGCACTGAGGCCTTACCCACGATCGTGCATACCGGCGCAAAGCAGTCTGCGAGCACACGCAGCCCCTCGTCATTCTCGGCGGCCACCTCGCGCCGGCGCGTCATCCCAAACGCCACGATCTGAGAGATCTCTAGTCGCTCCTCGGCAAGCAGGCCGAACAACTCCTGCTCCTTGGGATTTGACGACGGAAAGCCGGCCTCGATCATGTGCACGCCGAGTCCGTCGAGCGCGTGCACGACGCGCAGCTTCTCCTGCGCGGTCAGCGTTAGGCCGCCGCCACCCATCCCGTCGCGCAGGGTGGCGTCATATAGCTCGATCAAAGCGCTAACCCGCGGCAGTCGTTTGTGAGGCAGCCTCGCCGCTCGGGGTCTCCAGGGCGACAGGAGAGACCACGTCAAGCCACTCGCGGTAGCGCTCGCTGCGCCCGTGGATCGCGTCGTCGAAGGCAGCTTGCAGCACGCGTGTCACCTCGCCGGGGCGACCCGTCCCGATCGTGTGATCGTCGACCTCGCGAACAGGCACAAGTTCAGCGGCCGTGCCCGACAAGAACATCTCCTCTGCCAGATACATCTCAGCGCGGCCGATGTCGCGTTCGATGACCTTGTAGCCGAGGTCCTGGGCGATTTGGATGACCGAGCGGCGCGTGATGCCGTCGAGGATCGAGTTCGACTGCCCAGGTGTCACGATCGCGCCGTCGCGCAGGATGTAGACGTTCTCGCCGGTTCCCTCGCACACGTAGCCGTGGTCGTCGAGCAGGATCGCCTCCTCATAGCCCGCCTTCACCGACTCGACCTTCGCGAGCACGCTGTTGAGGTACTGCCCCGAAGCCTTTGCGTGCGGGATCAGCGAGTCCGGGCTTATCCGCCGCCACGAGGAGACCTTCGCACGCACGCCGTCGCGCTTTCCCTCCTCGCCCAGGTAGACGCCCCACTCCCAACAGGCGATCGTCACATCGACGGGCGCATCGAGCGGGTTCAGACCCATCGAGCCGTAGCCGCGGTAGACGATCGGCCGGATATAGCAAGAGTCGAGGCCGTTGCGGGCCACGAGCTCGGTCGTCGCCGTGCGCAATTCCTCGGCCGAGAACGGCACATCCATGTAGTAGAGCTCGGCCGAGCGCAGCAAGCGCTCCACGTGCTCGGCATTGCGGAAGACCGCCGGCCCGAGCACCGTGTCATAGCAGCGCACTCCCTCGAAGACCCCCGTGCCGTAGTGCAGGCCATGCGTCAGGACGTGGACCTTGGCGTTCTCCCAGGCGACGAATTCTCCGTTCATCCAGATGAGGTCGGTGGGCTCCACGTGATCGCTCCTTTAGAGGTTTTCGAGCACTGCCTTGCTGGCGCGCTCCGTGGGGTCCGCGCCGCCCAGGTCGGGTGTGCGCAGGCCCGCCTCGAGCGCCCGTTCAACAGCCGATTCTACAGCCGCAGCCTCGCTTGCCAAGGAGAGGCCGTGACGCAGCAGCATTGCGGCCGACAGGAACATCGCGAGCGGGTTCGCGATGCCCTGCCCGGCGATGTCCGGCGCCGAGCCGTGCACCGGCTCGAACATGCCCGGCCCCTCTGCGCCAAGCGAGGCGCTCGGGAGCATGCCGATCGAGCCCGTGAGCATCGCCGCCTCATCGGAGAGGATGTCTCCGAACATGTTCTCCGTGACGATCGTGTCGAAGTCTGCAGGATTGGACACGAGCTGCATGGCAGCGTTATCGACGAGCACATGCTCGAGTTCGAGGTGGGAGAACTCGCGCGCGTGAAGCTCTGAAACCACCTCTCGCCATAGCCTCGAGGTCTCGAGCACGTTGGCCTTGTCCACGCTTGAGACCTTCTTGCGGGCCGCCGCGAAGGCCGTGCGCGCGATGCGCTCGATCTCCTCGGTCGTGTAGGAACAGACGTCCGAGGCTGAGGTCTCCGTGCGGGTCTTCTCGCCAAAGTAGATCCCGCCTGTGAGCTCGCGCACGACGAGCAGGTCCGTCCCCTCGATCCGCTCGCGGCGCAGCGGCGAGGAGTCATAGAGAGCCGGAAGCGGCTTGACCGGGCGCAGGTTCGCATACAGCTCGAGCCCCTTGCGCAAGCCGAGCAGCCCTTGCTCTGGACGAGGCTTCTTAGGGTCCGTCGTGTCCCACTTCGGGCCGCCTACCGCGGCGAGCAGCACGGCGTCCGCCTTCCGGCAGGCATCGAGTACCTCGTCGGTGAGCGCTATTCCGTGGGCGTCGATCGAGGCTCCGCCGAACACGTGCTCCTCGAACTCGAAGTCGCCGAGTGTGCTCAGCAGCGCGAGTGTGGGCGCCATGATCTCCGGGCCGATCCCGTCGCCGGGGAGCGTGACGATGCGGTAAGCCATCAGAGCGCCGTCGTGGGCACGCCTGCGACGTACGCAGACTCGAACGCGGAGATCGCGTCCGACTGTTGCAGCGTCAGCGCGACATCGTCGAGACCGCCGAGCAGCCGGCGGCGGATCTCGTGGTCGATCTCGAACGCGACCTGTCGCCCGTTGAAGCGCACCTCCTGCTCCTGCAGATCGACCTCTCCCCTACCCGCGCGTGCGAGGCTCGCGCAGTCCTCCGCGCTCAGCGCCACCGGCAGCAGTCCGATCTTCGTGCAGTTGGAGTAGAAGATGTCAGCGAAGCTCGGCGCGACGATCGCCTGAAAGCCGTAGTCCTGAAGGCCCCACGGCGCGTGCTCGCGCGAGGAGCCGCAGCCGAAGTTCTCACCGGCGACGAGGATCGGGTTGGCCGGCAGATCCCAGCCGGGCTCCTTGGCCCAGTCGTAGAAGAGGAACTGCCCGAAGCCAGTGCGCTCGACGCGCTTGAGGAACTGCTTAGGCATGATCTGGTCGGTGTCGACATCCGCCCGGTCGAGAAAGCTGACGGGCCCAGAGATAACGCTTATCGGCTTCACATTCCCTCCTTGGTCCAGTCACGGATATCGACGAAGCGGCCCTCGATGGCAGCGGCTGCAGCCATCTGTGGGGAGACAAGATGCGTGCGCCCGCCGCGGCCCTGGCGGCCCTCGAAGTTGCGGTTGGAGGTCGAGGCGCAGCGCTCGCCCGGCGCCAGGATGTCGGGGTTCATCCCCAGGCACATCGAGCAGCCGGCCACGCGCCAATCGAAGCCCGCGGCGCGGAAGACCTCGTCGAGGCCCTCTGCCTCGGCCTGGGCCTTGACCTGCTGGGACCCCGGCACGACCATCGCGCTGACACTGGACGCAACTTTGCGCCCGGCCACGACCTCCGCGGCAGCACGTAGGTCGCCGATGCGCGAGTTCGTGCACGAGCCAATGAACACGCGGTCGACGGCGATCTGCTCGATTGGGGTCCCCGGCTGCAGCGCCATGTAGGCAAGCGCGCGCTCCGTGGCCTCGCGGTCTGCGGGGCTGTCGAACTCCTCAGGGGCGGGCACCCGGTCGGTGACCGAGCGCACCATGCCGGGGTTCGTGCCCCAGGTGACCTGCGGTGAGATCGCGCTCGCGTCGATCACGACCTCGCGGTCGAAGCTCGCGCCCTCCTCAGTAGTCAGGCCACGCCAGCGCTCGGTCGCCACGTCGAGATCCGCGCCCTTGGGAGCGCCTGGGCGCTCGCTCGTCGTGAACCACGCGAACGTCGTCTCATCCGGCGCGATCATGCCAGCGCGACCGCCGCCCTCGATCGTCATGTTGCACACGGTCATCCGTCCCTCCATCGAGAGCGCCTCGATCGCTGGCCCGGCATACTCGACGACGTGGCCGGTCATCCCGCCGACGCCCAGCTCGCCGAGCGTGGCTAGGATCAGATCCTTGGCCGTCACGCCGTAGCCGAGCGCACCCTCATAGGTCACGCGCATCGAGCGAGGCTTCGACTGCACCATGCACTGCGTTGCCAGTACGTGCTCCACCTCGCTCGTGCCGATCCCGAAAGCGAGCGCACCGAAGGCGCCGTGCGTGGAGGTGTGCGAGTCGCCGCATACGATCGTCATGCCCGGCTGAGTGACGCCCAGCTCGGGTCCGATCACGTGCACGATCCCTTGGCGGGCGGAGCCGAGCGAGTAGACGGGTACGCCGAACTCCTCGCAGTTGCGCTCGAGCGTTTCAACTTGCACCCGCGAAAGCTCGTCCTTGATGCGCGCCGCCACGGGCGTTCCGTCGGTCGGGGTATTGTGATCGGCCGTCGCCAGCGTACGGTCTGGACGCCTGACGGTGCGTCCGGCGAGGCGCAGACCGTCGAAGGCCTGTGGGCTCGTGACCTCGTGGATGAGATGCAGGTCGATGTAGATCAGGCCCGAGTCGCCTGGCGAGTCGGTCTCGATCTCGTGTGCCTCCCAGATCTTGTCGAACAGCGTCTTTGGCATTAGCTCCTCCTTAGGCCGGCGGAGACGACAGCCAGGAAGGCGGCGTCCGCGGTGGTTGGGTTCTCGAAGTGGTGCGGCAGGTCGGCGTCGAAGGTCACACAGTCGCCCTCGCCGAGCTCGTGGCGCTGCCCGTCGCAGACGAGCACGAGCGAGCCCTGCTCAACCAGCGCCGTCTCACGGCTGCCGGGCTCGTGCATCGGCGGATCGTCCGGTGCTCCCGTCGCTCCGCCTGGCGCGAGCGTATGGCGCGAGAGCTCCGCGCGCTGTCCCGGCTGGGCGGAGGTCAGCACCTCGAAGCTGTGACCACGACGCTTGCTGGCACCGCGCTGGCGCTCGTTCGCTCGCACGATCGTGACCGAGCCACCCTCATCGAGGCGCAGCAACTGGGAGAGGCGGAGATCGAGGCCCGAGGCGATGCGAACGGCGACCGTCAGCGTCGGGCTGGTCTCCCCACGCTCGACCTGTGAGAGCATCGGCGCGCTTACCCCGCTGCGCTCGGCGAGATCGCGCAGAGAGAGGCCGGCCGACTCTCGCAGCGCCTTCACGCGAGCGCCGATCACGGCCGGAGAGAGGGCTGTTGCCCAATCCACCTGCGAATCCGTAGCGGACGTCATACGTCCGTACGTTATCACATACGCCGCTAGGCTCTCTGCGCCCGCGTCAGCCGGTTAGCCCACACGAATATAACCTGACGCGCTGGGCTGTCGTGAGCAGCGCCTGGTGGAGGCGTTCTTTCGACGCCGCGACCGCCTTGATCTGGCTGGCATCGTTGCTCTGGGCCGATTGGAGGAGGTGTGTCAGTTCGGCTATCAGTCTACGTCTGTAATCAAGGATGCGCGTCCAGCTGTGGGCGAGCGAGGCTGGAGGTGTCAGCCTGCTCAGTTCTGCGAGACCCCTGTTCTCGATAGCCACGTGCTTGGGGGTGAAACGGATGATTTCCTGCATGCTCGCGCTACTGGGTTTTGATGCCGCGATTTCCGAGTTCACCCGCGAGCAGATCGCGCCGGCTTCGGCGGCCGGCCCCGATGGCACGTTGGCCTGCGGGGTGGCCGCCGTTCCACAGCCTCCGACCACGATCGAGACCGCAATAAGCGCGAGTGAGGCGCGCACGTTCCTCGACGCTCTGCGATTGCTCTGCGATTCCATATAGCCGGACTATGCCAAGACTCACACTCCAAAGTCAACGAATGAGACTCAATTGTTTCCCACTGCTGATCAGCCCGCCGCGCCCTCCGGCAATCCGATCGCCCCATCCGCCTGAGAGCGTGCAACCGCCACCGACAGCGCCCGCACATACGCCCGAGCCGCCGCATCGATGATGTCCGTCGAGACTCCCTGCCCGGCGCCGGTGAAGCCGCCCACCTCGACCACGATCGAGACCTCACCGAGCGCGTCCTGGCCCGCGGTGACGGCGCCAATCGTGAACTCGCTGAGCTTCGCCCCCATGCCGCTGGCCGCGTTGATCGCCTGGAAGACCGCGTCGATCGGCCCGTCGCCCATGAACGACCCCGGCGCCGAAGACCCGTCGGGGAGCGTGATCGAGACACGTGCGTGCGGCGGTCGCAGCGATGAGGCCTCGACCTCGAACCACTCCAGCGCATAGCCGGGGATCTCCTCGCGCAGCTCGTCCGTGACGAGCGCCTCGAGATCCATGGCCGTGACCTGCTTCTTGCGGTCCGCGATCTCCTTGAAGCGCTTGAACGCCGTGTTCAGCGCCTGGCCGTCCAGCTCGAAGCCCATCTCCTGTAGCGCCTCGCTGAGCGCATGGCGACCGGAGTGCTTGCCGAGCACGATCGAGTTGGAGCGCAACCCCACTGTCGTCGCGTCCATGATCTCGTACGTCGTGCGCTCCTTCAGCACGCCGTCCTGGTGGACGCCCGCCTCGTGCGCGAACGCGTTGCGCCCTACGATCGCCTTGTTCGGCTGGACCTGATATCCGGTCAGGCGTGAGACCAGGCGGCTCGTGCGCGCGATCTCCGTCGTCTCGATGCCCGTCCACAGACCGAGGCTTGGCTCGCGCGTGTGCAACAGCATCGCGATCTCCTCGAGCGAGGCGTTGCCGGCGCGCTCGCCGATCCCGTTGATCGCGCACTCGACCTGGCGGCAGCCCGCTTCGAGGCCCGCCAATGAGTTCGCCACCGCGATGCCGAGGTCGTCGTGGCAGTGCACCGAGACGGTTACGTTGCGCAGGTCCGGAACCAGCCGGTAGAGCTCGGTGAACATCTCGTGGTACTCGCGCGGCATCGTGTAGCCG
>JASLDD010000014.1 GCA_030151725.1 Solirubrobacteraceae bacterium | reverse complement strand
CTCGCCGCTGGCGCTCATCTTCTTCATGTCGCCGTTCTCCCACAACACGGTCTACCCGTGCACGGCGCTCCTCGGCGCGTATCTGATCTGGCTCGCTCGAGGAGAGGGAAGGGGTCGAATCCCCGCTTTCGCAGTCCCGCCGATTCTCGGTGTGGTAGTCGGGCTGTGCTGGGCCTCCGATCTTCTGCTTGCAGCCACTGCGGTCATCCCGCTCGCGCTGACAGCGATCATCGCGGGTGTGCAGCGCGATCGACGCTCACGGCTCCTCGCCCTCTCGGCGATCGTGACGATTGCTGTCGCAATCCCGGTTGAGCGATTTACGGCGGCGCTGATGAAGTCTGAAGGCTTCCTGATCCTGCCGTCCCCGATCCACTATGCAACGTTGTCAGAATTGCCCGCGCGCGCGGAACTGCTGTTCAAGGGCCTGAAGGCTCTGTTCAATGGCTACTTGGGCACGGAAGCACCGGGCACTCTCCACACCGCCCTTGGCATCGCCAGTGACATAGTGATGTCTGCAGCCCTTCTCCTGCTGGTGATCCTGGCGGTCGCCGCCGCCGTGAGGTTCATCTGGTCGGGCGTCCGCAAGAAGCCCACGCGGACGCCTTTGCAGCTGGCCCGCCCACTGCACATCATCTACTGGGTGAGCGCCGCCGCCGTGCCGAGCGCAGCCTTCTGGATAGCTGGAGAAGGCCCGCAGACGACACATGAATCGTATTACGCGACTGCGATCTTCGCGGCCGCTGCAGTGGTGCCGCTGCTTATCAGCGGCAGCTCACCGGCGCGCTGGCTGATCCCGATCGGTGTGTCAATCATTTTCACGGCAAGCCTCGTCGGGCTCGGCAACGATTACGTGAACATAACCAAGGTGCTCAGCACCAGCGCAAAGAACATAACTCGGATAGCTCGTGCCAACCATGTGCAGGTCGGCTACACGAACTTCGGGGACGCCTCCGGCCTGACGTGGGGCACTCACAACCACCTGCTTGTGAGACCAGTGGAGGATTGCTCCAACCCAGAAGGCACCGATCTGTGTCCCGGCTTCCAGGCATATGTGCCGTCGTGGTACGTGCCTCACGCCCGGCGCTCGTTCTTGCTGGTGGACAACAACGGGATCGAAGTCCGCGCCCTCCCGCCCGGCCTCGGAAAGCCTTTGGCTTCATATAGCTTCGACTCGATGCAGATGTATGTATATCCCTACGACATTGCGTCGAGGTTTGGCCTCCCATACTGAGCCTCGCGCCACATGGGCCACATCTTTGGACCACGAGGCAACTGCAGCTCGCCGGTGATGCGAAAGCCGTAGCGTGCATAGAAGTCGAGGTTGCGAGGCTTGGAAGACTCAAGATACGCACCGACCCCTTCGCTGTCGCAGCGTTCAAGCGCCGGCTGCAGGACAGCCGAGCCGAAGCCGCTTCCTTGAGCAGCTGGGTCGGTGCCGAGAAGCGACAGATACCAATGGGGTGGGGTACGTGGGTGTGCGTGCTGCACACCGCTTAGCCCCACAGCAAGGAACGGTAGCCGTGCCAGCAAGCGTGGATCGAGAAAGCTGGGAACCAGGGCGGCGTCCTGGCGGAGCGTCGTTTTCCAGCGCCCTGGGGGCATCCACAACGCAGCGCTGGTGAGCCCTGGATTTGTCCACACCTCCTGGTGCGCGAGCATCTGGCGCAGGCGTGCGCTGTACATCCCTTCGAGCATCCTCGGGCGTAGCCCCTCCCACCTGCAGGCCCACACGGCTACGGGATCGTCCATGAAGGCCCTGACGAGCATATGGGTGAGCGCCGGCACATCGGTGGAGCTCGCGCGTCGGACCGCGTGCGCGGGACTGTCGAGCGGCTCAGCTCGCGATGCCATGTCTAGAGGTGCGCTGGAAGCTGCCGAGGGGATCCATTGAGGGCGCCCACCGGCATGGGCGCGCGTGGTCCCAGGCGTTCGCGTGAGATCCTGCGCGCTGTGCGCCAGCCGAGACGCAGCATGGCTCTCGACGCATGCTCAGCCCCAGCCACGACCTCCTCGAGAGCAGCAGCAAAGCGTCTGACCTCCTGCTCCTCGATCACCATCGCCGGCAGCGCCTTGATTACGTTCATGTGGCGACCTGCAACCTGGCAGAAGATACGGTGATCGTGGAACAGCGGCACGGTCACGAGCTGCGAGAACACGCCCGGCTGGGCGCGCTCGATGGCACTCCAGGCGGCCCATCTGCGGCTGCCCTCGGGGGGGCCGAGTTCGATCCCCCACATCAACCCCAGGCCACGCACATCGCGCACGATCTCGTAGCGCTCGACGAGCGGCCTGGTCAGATCGAGCAGCAGATCTCCCATCCGCTCGGCATGTGCGATGAGGTCATGCTGGTCGAGCGCACGCAGAGTCGCCAGCGCAGCCGCTGCGGCCAGATCGTTGCCACCAAATGTCGATCCATGGCGCACGGCACGCTTCATCCGGTCGAACACGCGCTCGAAAGCCGCGCGACTCACGAGGACCGCCCCGATCGGCACGAATCCTCCAGAGAGTGCCTTGGAGAGGCAGATCATGTCTGGCTCGAGCCCCCAGTGCTCAAGCGCCAGCAGCCGTCCCGTCCGCCCGATGCCCGTTTGCACCTCGTCGCACACGAACAACGCGCCAGTGTCGCGGCAGAGGCTCTGGGCGCCCTCCAGATATCCGAAGGGAGGGAGGCTGACACCCTTGCCCTGGATCGGCTCCACGATGAAGGCGGCCACGTCACCGTGGCGCAACTCGCGCTCGAGCGCGTCGAGATCGCCGAACGGCACGCAGTCGCACCCCGGCACAAATGGCCCGAACCCTTCGCGGAACTCGTTGTTCCCGTTGAGCGAAAGGGCCCCCAGGGTGAGGCCGTGGAAGCCATTCTCGGCGTATAGGATCCGCGGCCGTCCGGTCGCGGCGCGAGCGATCTTGATCGCGCCCTCGACAGCCTCGGCACCGGTGTTGGCGGGCACCATCGCTCCAACGCTTGAAGGAGCGCGCGCAAGGAGCTCCTCCGCCAGCACGCCGCTGAGCAACGTCACACCCAACTGCGGGAGGTTGCCGGTGCGTGCGGCCAGGACGTCCTGGATCGCGGACACAACCTCCGGATGGTTACGGCCGACGGCAAAGACACCGTGACCACCGAATAGATCGAGATATCGACGGCCCTCCGAGTCGATTAGATGGGCGCCCTCGCCACCCGTCCAGACTCGATCGAAGCCCACCGTGCGGACGATCCGGCCCATCTGCGGGTTCAGATACCGGTTGTTGAGCGCCATCTCCTCGCCAATTCGGCTCGCGAGGATGTCGCGCACGGAAGGCAGGGGTTCACTCCGCATTGGCCGGTCAGCGTAATTCACGACGGTGGGTTTCCACTAATCATTGGGACTCAATGTCTCCAACTCACGAGGCAGGACGCCCCTGGTGATGGTGATAGTCGGTCTCATCACGCGATCGAGGTAGTCGGCGAGCCTCAGCGCCATCACCACGATCATGAACGTCGAGTTCGCCTGGCCGGATGTCACGAATGTGGAGCTGCTCGCCACGAACAGGTCGTCGAACCCGTGCACCGCCAGATCTGCATCGACCACGCCGTCCTCGGGATTCTGCGACATACGCGTCGTGCCGGCCTGATGGTAACCGTCGAGCAGCTGTTCACGAAACCTTGTCTCGGGGTCCTGGGAGGCGTACTCGAGGTATCCGATGCCGTGACGACGCAGATATCTGTCGAAATGCTCGTGAGCGCGGAGGGCGTTCTTTATCTCGTCGTCGTGGAAGGCCAGCGAGGTCTGAATTCTTGGCATTCCGAGTGCATCCGATTCGAGTGCCGGTGCGATGTAGCTGTCGCGGTGCGGCAGGTGCTCGCCGTGATAATAAAGTCGGTAGGTATTGGTGGCGCTCGGAATGAAGATCCCCGGCACCTTGTAGCCGTGCCGCAGGTATCGTTCGTAGCCGAACACCAGCGCGAACTTCACGACCCGAGGAAGCTTGCGCACGATGTTCCGCAGATGCAAGAAAGTGGATCCGCGAATGTCCGTGTCGATCTTGCGCCGGCGAATGCCCTCGGGCACGAAACGACCGCCCATGGGCGAGGTGAGAGCCAGGTAGATGAACGACAGGATCTCGCTTCCATGCGAGGGATCGCCGATCTCAGGGTTCTCCAGCCAGAACGCCACATTCGGCAGGTTGTGCTCGAGCAAGTAGTCCAGCGAGAACGAGAAGCGACGCCTGACGTAGACGCCCGAGGGATCCCGCTCGAAGCCGTAGATGGTCCTTCCCGGAGGTGTCGTGAAGTGCACATCTGCGATGGCGGCGCCTAGATGCCCCATGTACCAACGCCCGAGGTGCCCGGAATGGTTGCCAATGCCCCCCTGGTGATGACGGTTGGATGCAAACAGCAGCCGCGTGGATTCAACCCCACCGCAGGCCAGCACGTAGCGCTTGGCGCGGATCGTCACGTGGGCGCCGGTGAGCGTCTGGGCATCCAGGTGATCGACCCGGCGGCAATTCGAGGCGGACACGATCTCCGTGCAGGTGAGCCTGCTGACGACGGTGACCAGGGGCGAGGACCTGAGCTCTGCTCGGTAGACCCGGCCGAAATTGGTCGGCAGCGACCAGCGCTCCAAAGAGCCGGCGAGCATCTCTCGTCCGGGCCAGCCGGGGATCAGGTCGTTCCCCGCCAGATTTGAGATCATGGCGGCGTCAAAGGACGCATCGCCACACACGCACCATTCGCACGCCCGTGTGAAATATCGCTCCAGCTCGGCGTAGCTCACAGGCCAGTGAGCGTCTCCGACTATTGGACGATCCTCGAAGTCGACGGGATCGAAGGGCACGCAGCGTCCGGCCCAGAGGTTCGAAGTGCCACCGATCTGACGGCGTGTAGCGAGCGACATGGGGACATGCGCCGGATCGTGCCCCACGGTGTCTCCGAGATGCTGGACATCAGCGTCGTAGGACTCGCCTCCGCTCTCGATCAGCAGGACGCGATGGCCGTTCTTTGCGAGCTCCAGAGCAAGTGTTATGCCCGCTGGGCCGGCGCCGACAATCGCCACCCCTGCTTCAAGGATAGCTCCCGTCGATAGGCAATTCGCGTCGATCTGCATGAGAGTTAATTAGAGGCAATTGCGGGTCTGGTTGAAGGTCGGCGAGGACCATAGTCCCATCGAACATTAATGTCACGAATAGGGTGAGATTGGGCAACTGCTCATGCTGCAGATGTCAGACTTGGCCTACTGAGGCGGGCGCTGCGAGTTGGAGACAATCGGCGCGACTTGTGCGTGGCACATCGGGCGTTTGTGGCTGATTTGGTCCTCTCTACGGTCGCTGAATGCGTGCAGAGTTACCATTGCGCCAATGGGTTGCGATGACAAGTGAGGCAGAAGTCCAGCTCGGAAAGGGGCTGCTGTCACGCGGGCTGACCTCGCTACGCACGGACGCAGTTCTGGCGCAGGGCGTGCGATTTGTAATCAGCGGCGCCACAGTCTCAGCTGTCTACATCACGATCACGACTGTTCTCTCGGTCGTAACGCACATGCCTTTCCAGATTGCGCTCGCAATCGGGTGGTGTGCGGCCGTCAGTGTCCACTTCACCCTCCAACGGACATTCGTGTGGGCGCACGACGTGTTCGCACTGCCGTTCCGCGCCCAGATCGGTCGCTATCTGCTCGTCGCCGGCTCACAGCTCGGCATCAGCGCTGCGACCACGGCGGTGTTGCCTTCAGTGCTGGATGTCTCAGCAGAGGTGGTCTACCTCGGCACGGCCTTGGTTCTTACCTTGTTCAACTTCCTCGTGTTCCGTGGAGGTGTCTTTCATCCAGAGGCACCTCTCAGCTCGCCGCCTGCAGTCTGATCGACATCACACAGCTGAGAGGTGGGACCGGATGGCGGGCATCCTTGCTCGCGTCGCTGTGAGCTCGCCGTGACTCATGAGTCGGCGTCCCATCCGTGGCGCGACTCGACAATGTACTTGGGTCGATTGCGAGACTCGTCGTAGATCCGGCCGACATACTCGCCGATGACGCCCAGGGACAAAAGCTGAATCCCGCTGAAGAACGAGATCGCGATCACGATTGTGGGGTTGCCGACTGGGAAGGGCACGCTGTCGAGCTTGAGACCGAGGTAAACGAGTGCCACGGTGAATGCCAGGCCTGAGAGCACCATGCCCATCAGCGAGATCAGATGCAGGGGATAGCGCGAGAATCCCACTATCCCGTTCAAACCAATCACCAACGATCCCCAAAAGCGGTTGTACTTGCTCGTCCCCGCCGCGCGAGGATCGCGATCGTAGAGAACGCTCGTTTGGCGGAAGCCGACGAGCCCGACGAGTCCGCGCAAGAAGCCGTGACCCTCCTTCAAGGAGACGACGTTGTCGACCACGCGGCGGCTCATGAGGCGGAAGTCGCCGGTGTTGGGGGGGATGTCCACATCGGCGATTCGCTTGATCAGCCGATAACCGGCGGCGGAGACCACTCGCTTGGGGACCGTCTCTCCGGCTCGTGTGCGCCGCTGGGCGTAAACCACGTCGTATCCCTCAAGCCACCGCTCAACCAGCTCGGGGATCAGCTCGGGAGGATCCTGCAGATCGCAGTCGACGACCACCGCGGCGTCGCCGCCCGCTGCCTCGAGTCCGGCGATCGTGGCCATCGGCTGTCCGAACCTGCGCGAGAAGCGCAGCATCTTGACGCGGGCGTCTTCCTCGCAGAGTCCCAGAACCAGCTCTTCGGTTCGATCGGTGCAAGGGTCGACGCTGAAGATGAGCTCCCAATCGAGGTCCAGATCGTGGAGCGCCTCGCCCAGGCGTGTGTAGACACGCCTGATGTTGTCCTGCTCGTTGTAGGCGGGGATGACGATGCTGAGCAGTCGTCTGGATGCCCTCCCGGGAGACTCGGCGATCCAGGGCAGCGCGTCGATTGCGGGCTCGCGCGGGCGCAGCTTGGTAGCGCCCGAACGCGACCGTGCGCCCACCAGGCCCATGGGTTTCTCCGTGGGACTCGCCCTGTGCTCGATTGGGCTCATGGTGCCTCGGCCCGCGCTCGGAGCGCCGGTCTTCTCACCACTCTGAAGTCACGCCTCAGCATCGCTCTCCTACCATTCAAGCGACGATACAGAAGCGCGTTTTCAGCGCATTGCGTTGGCTGTGAGCGCGCCTGCACACTGCACTCTGGAGGGTGTGGGTGTCTCTGAATCTCGGGCGATGCATACGCTGCCGGCGACTTCGATGGGCCACTGTGGAGGGCTTGGCAAGAAGGCACTTGGCACTGCGGGCCGGGTAGCAGCAGCGGCCTGCCACAATGAGCCGCCTTGGCGAGCGACCTCCCCCACCCTTTGATCCCCGCGCGCGAGATCGACCCCCAGCAGGCGCTCCCGGCGCTCGAGCTGCAGGTACTGGAGCGCTGGCGCGAGCGCGACGTTTTCGCGGAGTCGCTGCGCATGCGCGCGGGCGCCAAGCAGTGGGTGTTCTACGAGGGACCCCCCACCGCCAACGGCCCGCCGGGTACACACCATGTGCTTTCGCGCGTGTTCAAGGACATCTACCCGCGCTTTCAGACGATGCGCGGGTATCGCGTGGAGCGCAAGGGCGGCTGGGATTGCCATGGGCTGCCGGTGGAGATCGCGGTGGAACAGAAATTGGGCATCTCCCACAAGTCGGAGATCGAGGAGACGATTGGAATCGAGCGCTTCAACGCGGAGTGCCGCTCCTCGGTGTTCGCGTTCTTGGAGGAGTGGGACAGGCTGACGGAGCGGATCGGCTTTTGGCTGGATCTCGAGCATGCGTACAGGACTCTCGATGAGACGTACATCGAGTCGGTGTGGTGGGCGCTTTCGCGAATCGACGAGCGCGGCCTGCTGTATGAGGGCAACAAGGTGGTGCCGTACTGCCCGCGCTGTGAGACGACGCTCTCCTCGCACGAGGTCGCGCAGGGCTACCGCGACGTGGTCGATCCGAGCGTGTTCTTGAAGCTAGGAATTACAGGAGCCCACCCACCCGAGGAGAAGCTGCTGGTGTGGACGACCACGCCGTGGACGCTGCCGGGAAACGTGGCGGTGGCAGTCTCCCCCACAGCGACCTACGTGCGAGTTCGCGTCGGAGATGAGACGTTCGTGCTCGCCGAGGCACGCGTGGAGGCGGTGCTGGGCGAGGGCGTGGAGGTGCTGGAGCGCTTCTCGGGTGCGCAGCTGGTTGAGAGATACGGCTCCTATGAGGGACCGATCTTCGCCGCGGAGGATCGCTCGGCGGGCCCGCTGCCGATCCTGGCGGACGAGTTCGTCACGACTGAGGACGGCACCGGCATCGTGCACCTGGCGCCGGCTTTTGGGGAGGATGACTATCGCGTGGCGGGGGCGGCGGAGAGCGTCCCGTTCGACCCCACTCAGGCAGGCACGCTGTACAACCCGGTCAAGCCCGACGGCACCTACGACGGACGTGTGCGCAGCGCGGAGGGCGATTCGTATGAGGGGCGCTTCGTCAAGGACCCGGAGCTCACACAGGAGCTGATCGCCGATCTGCGAACGCGCGGGCTGCTGCTGCGGGTGGCCGACTACGAGCACTCCTATCCCCACTGCTGGCGCTGCGGTACGCCGCTGCTCTACTACGCCAAACCGTCGTGGTACATCGCCACGTCGCGCCTGCGCGATGAGCTGCTCGCGGCCAACGAGACGGTCGACTGGCATCCCCCCCACGTCAAGCACGGACGCTTTGGCGACTGGCTGAAGAACAACGTCGACTGGGCGCTATCGCGCGAGCGCTACTGGGGCACGCCGCTGCCGGTGTGGCGTTGTGAGCGGGGACACGTGCACGTGGTCGGATCGTTCGCCGAGTTGTCCGAGCGGGCGGGTGCAGAGCTCTCAGACCACCACCGCCCGTATGTGGACGAGGTCTCGTTTCCCTGCGAAGATCTCGAGGATGGGTCGGCGTGCGGGTCGGCGATGAAGCGCGTGCCTGAGGTGATCGACGTGTGGTTCGACTCGGGGGCGATGCCATTCGCCCAGCACCACTTCCCCTTCGAGAACAAGGACGTGTTCGCCGAGGGCTTTCCCGCGGACTTCATCTGCGAGGCCCAGGACCAGACGCGCGGATGGTTCTACTCGCTGCTGGCGGTCGCGACCCTGACGACGCCTTTGGACGGCGCGAACGTGTCCCCGTACCGCAACGTGGTGTGCCTGGGTCTGATCCTGGACGAGGCCGGCCAGAAGATGTCGAAGTCCAAAGGCAACACGGTCGAGCCGTGGCAGGTGCTGGACGCCTATGGCGCGGATGCGCTGCGCTGGTACTTCTTCACATCCAAGCAGCCGTGGGACGGATATCGCTTCTCGGCTGAGACGATCGGCGAGGGAGTGCGCCTGTTCCTCAAGCAGCTGTGGTCGACGTACTACTTCTACGTCCTCTACGCCAAGGTCTCAGCCGACGAGCTGGGGCAGGAGCTGGAGCAGACGGGCACCTCGGAGAGCGACCTCGACCGGTGGGCGCTGTCGCGCACGGCGGGAACGGCGGAGCTGGTGGCACAGCGGTTGGAGGCCTACGACGCGACGAGCGCGGGTAGGGCGATTGCGGATCTGGTGGACGACCTCTCCAATTGGTACGTGCGCCGCTCGCGCAGGCGGTTCTGGGAGGGGGACGCGAGCGCGTTTGCGACGCTGCGCACATGCCTGGTGGCGATCTCCAAGATGCTTGCCCCCTTCTGCCCGTTCATGGCGGATGAGATCTACGACAACCTGGACGGCACGCTCGCCAGCGTGCACCTGTGCGACTTCCCCTCGCCGGAGGAGATCGGCGCACGCGATGAGGACCTGGAGCAGGCGATGGCGTTGGCACGTGAGACGGTGCGTCTCGGCTTGGGTGCGCGCGGCAAGGCCAAGATCAAGGTGCGCCAGCCGCTCGGCGAGGCCACTGTGGTGGCCAGCGGTCGGGAGCGCGCGGCGATCGAGCGTCTGGCGGATGTGGTGCGCGAGGAGCTGAACGTCAAGCGCGTGCGCTTCGTGGCCGGCGCCGAGGAGCTCGGCAGCTACGAGGTCAAGGCCAACTACCGAACGCTGGGGCCGTTGTTCGGCAAGGAGATGCCACAGGCGGCCGCGGCGATAGCGGCTCTGGACCCGACGCAGGTGGCACGCGCAGTCCGCGATGGCGAGGAGATCGGCATTGCGGTCGCCGGCCGCGATCACACCCTCACCGCTCAGGACCTGCTCCTGACGATGCAAGCTCCGGAGGGTTACAGCGTCGAGCGCGAGGGCGCCCACGGAGTCGCCTTGGAGCTGACGATCGACGAGGATCTGCAACGCGAGGGGCGCTCCCGGGAGATCGTGCACGCGGTGCAGAATGCGCGCAAGAACGCAGGACTGGCGGTCGAGGACAGGATCGAGTTGAGGCTTACAGGCGATGAGGAGTTGTTGACGGCAGCACGCGAGCATCGCGAGCACCTGGCCGAGGAGACGCTCGCGGTGGCACTCGTCATCGGCGCGGGGGGCAGCGAGGACACGGCTGTGCCCGACGACGGGCCAACTCACACCGAGCAGTTCGAGGTCGACGGACTTGGGCTCGCAATCGCGCTACGAGTGGCGGGCGCGGGCCTGGCGTCTAGTCAGTAGCCGGTAGGCAGGCCTGATCAGCAGCTGTGCGATCAGGGCCAGCAGCCCGCACAGCGTCAGCACACGTCCGATCACGATCACAGCATCCGACCCAGAGCTCACGGTGATGGTCCGTGCCGCCCCGCTTGCCTGGGCTTCTGCGCTTGGGTTCGAGGAGCCGACCCTGAGCACCATGTCGTCGCTTTCGGAGTCCACCCCGACGGGCCGCGCGCCCTTTACATGGAGGAGATAGGAGCCGGCTGCGATGTTCGTCGAGACCAACGTTCCGGCGGGGATGGTCGTGGAGGCTG
>JASLDD010000297.1 GCA_030151725.1 Solirubrobacteraceae bacterium | reverse complement strand
TTCCCCCTCGCGGGTCCGTACGAGCCGGTGGCCAAATCGGTGACGGAGCTTTCGGCCGCTCTTGATCGTTTCGACTCGGGATACGTCGTGCTGACAGGTAGCCCCGGCTCTGGGAAGTCGACGCTGCTGACTCAGTTGCTGCGTACTGACGATCGCCTCGCCGCGCGGTACTACGCCTACGTCCCCGGCAACGACACCATTACGCGCGGCGAGGCTGGGGCTTTCCTTCACGACCTGTATCTGGCGCTCAGTGGACGCCAGGGGCGTCGTGTTCCCGCACCGCGAGGTCATGGCCTCGAACTCCTACGTGACGCGTTTCGCGATGAGCTTGAGTCGCTCGGGCAGCGGGCCACGAGTCAGGGGCGAACGGAGATAGTTCTCATCGACGGGCTGGATCATGTTTCACGCGACCCCAAGCCCCAACATTCGCTGCTTGGCGAGTTGCCGTCAGCAGAGCAAATCCCTGACGGAGTCCTGCTAGTGCTGGGCACACGAGGTCTTGCGGACTTGCCTTCCCACATCAGGCCGGCGACGGGGTCTGAACGCCAGGTCGAGTTGCAGCCATTGGAACGATCGGCGGTCTTGAGGCTATGCGCTGATGCTGGCCTCGAAGAGTTGGGCGAGCACATAGCCACGCTTTCGGGCGGTCATCCTCTCCTCGTCCGCATGTACATGCGGCTCGCCGAAGAACGCGATCCTGGCGCTCGAGACGAGGCGTTGGCCATGATGCCGCCAGGCGACGACCAGGTCTGGACTTTCTACGAGACCGTGTGGGACGCACTCGCAGACCAGCCCGAGACACTTGAACTACTGGGGCTGATCAGCAGGCTGCGAGGGCCGATTCGACGCTCGTGGCTCGCCCAGACCGGTAGTCCAGCCGGGGACTTGGCCAGCCTTGATCGCCTCCGCTACCTCTTTGATACCCGCGATCCCGAGCGTTGGCGCTTCTTCCATTCCTCGTTTCGAGAGTTCCTGCTGCGGCGCTCGGCAGATCGCGATGGAAGTCTCGACCTCGATCTGCATCGAGCGCAGCATCGCGCTCTCGCCGATCGCTGTCGGCAGTCGCCCGCTCGGGCCCCCGAGCGCTTTGACGAGCTTTACCACTTGATCGAGTCGGATCAGTCGGAACAGGTGCTCGCACGAGCCACGCCGGCCTTCTTCCGCGAGCAAGTCGACGCGCTCCGGGCTCCTCACGATGTGCTGCCCGACATCCAAGCAGCGGCGGGAGCGCTGGCTCACCAT
The DNA here is from genome assembly GCA_030151725.1 of Solirubrobacteraceae bacterium. Taxonomy (GTDB): domain Bacteria; phylum Actinomycetota; class Thermoleophilia; order Solirubrobacterales; family Solirubrobacteraceae; genus Palsa-744. Next base: position 7,544 of record JASLDD010000297.1, on the reverse strand, counting down.
TCGGACGGGCTAGCCGCGGCGAGGCTTGCACTCAGTGCGCACGAGTTGCAAGTGCGGGAGTACCAGTTTCCCGAGAGTATCGATTTCTTGGAGCTGCTCGTCGCTCTTGGTCAACCAGAGCTTGCGACAGAGCATCTACGCGCGATCGATAACGGAACCTCTGGGCAGGATCGTCGCAAAGCTGCGATGCGACTGGCGCAATCGTTGCATTCCGACGGGTATCGGGGGGAAGCCCTGAGGGTCTTCGAGGAGCATGAGCCGCTTGACTGGTTGGGCGGGCCGCCATCAATGATGCGAGACTCGCCGTCTGGGCCATTCGGCGGCCTCTATGCGTGGAGTCGCGCTGCCGCTCAGTTGCGTGGAGGGCCCTATGTGATCGAGATGGTGGCGAGACTACGTCCGCCGTCGGACCTGGACGACCACGAAGCCGAGCGTGTGCCTGACTTGCCTGCCGAGCTTTTGTGGTCGGCGGCGGACGAACTCATCGCCCTTGGAAGGGCTGGAGAGGTCGGACCGCTGCGCGAGGGGCTCGTGAGCTGCGGCGAACTGGGCGCAAACTACGCCGCAATGCTCGATCTCTCGATGGCTGAAGAGGTTCAGGATCACGCGGAGCGGCTGGTGTTACTCAACAAACTCACCTCATCGGTGCTGTCTGATTCGCAACGAGTGCGACTAGCCGAGATGTTGCTGCGCGCTGGCGAGACGGAGGATGCAAGGGCCATTCTTGAGCGAATCGATACTCCCGACCTGCCCGACGGGGTCTCGATCGGCGACGGGGAGCGGCACGAATGGAGCTGGATGTATCGCTACTGGAGGTTGTCCGCAGAGTTGGACGGCATTCCCGATCCGGTGCGCGCAATACCCGATCCCGAGAAGAAATATCAGCTCCCAATTGCATTGGGAGCCCGTCACCTCGTTGCTATGGCGAGCCTTGAGGCGAGATTCCGGGCTGGCGGGTCTGTGGCGTCTACAGAGGTGTTGGCGACGCTCCGCCGGGCACATTCCTTCTGGGACGCGCCGCGTTCGAGTCACGATGATCGGAGGCGCTCGGGATTGGCCATGCGGATGGTCGGTCGACGCGCTATCAGCCTTGCCGCTCGGCTTAGCTCTGCGGCGCTCGGAGAGGTGTTGGAGTACTTCCAGGCGCGATGGGCCGAGCAGCCAAGCCGTCTGATGTTTGACGGTGCCGACCTGATTCGCCGGTTTGCCGACGCTGGCGCCGGTGAGATTTCCCTCCGCGCTTCGCTGAAGCAACTGGAAAGCCTGATCGAGGCACATGGCTACTCGTCCGAGGATTGGGTCGAGGTCGGCTGGGCGTGGCTCACTCTGCGAGATTCCGAGCGCGCGACGGCGTGCTGCCGCCGCGCAGTGCATCGCACACTGTCGCCCAGCTCGGACAAGGACTTGCAGCTAGCCACGTGGATCCGCCTGCTTGCTCCCCTGATCAATGGCCCGGACGGTCACAACCTGAGTAAGGGTCTCTCGGCTGCGCTAGTGAGACTCGACGAGCGGGCGAGAGGTGGTGCGCCAGACTATGCGGCGCGTCGGCTGCTTAACGTCGTCACGCCCTCAGATCCGACCCATGGGTGGCAGCTGGCCGAGCAGCTGCTCGCGGCGTCTGTTCTCGGCCTCGACGAGATCATCGAGGCATTGCTCGGCGCCTCCGCCGATGCCCCGTCTGCGTCTTGGTGGATATTGCTGGGCGAGGTCCTTGTGGTGCTGGGCGTAGGGCCGCCGACGAAGACGCTCGTGCTTGCCGCCAAGGCGGAGCCTGATCTAGCGGCTCAGTGGCTGCCTTTCGTGGTCGAACGAGTAGGCGTTGAGGGCCGTCCTACCGAACGTCGAGCATGGCGAATGGCGATTCTGGATGCAGCCCGAGGGGCTGGGCTGGCGACTGGTCAGCTCGGCATTCCTGACGTAGATCTGGAGATCGGCGACGAGACTCCGGACGGGCGCGGTACGCAGGGCGAAGCGGACGAGCCTGATTCACGGACGGTCGAGGCGCTGCTGCTGGAGGCTGAGGACGAGAGCAGTCCCTCTTACGAGCGTGGACAACCCATGCGGAAGTTGATCGAGCGGTTGGACGAACTCGATTCAGATCAGCAACGGCGGCTTGTAGCTGTCGCTCAGAACACTGAGCATGAGACACCCATGCGCGTGCGCCTGGCCGCACTCGCTCTTGAGATCGACGCTCCGGATGAGGCCTGGGAGCAAGGCATCAAAGCATTGAGCGTCAGTCGCAGTGGAGATTGGTCGCGCCATTGGGGAGGCGGCCCAGTTTTGCGGCTGATTACTGACCTTTATGCGCTCGACCAAGAGCGGGCGAAGCGCGCCGTATTCACTCGATTCTCTGAACTTGCCGGAGAGACCGATTACTTCCTGAGCACCGTTGGCGGAGCGCTCGACGACTACGTCGAAGCTCTCGGGCTGCCAGTTACAGAGTTGGCACAGGAGGTGCTCGGGGTCGCCGGGGCACTACTCCGTGACATCGCTTCACTTCCCGAGCCTCAATCGTTGTCAGCGGGTGGAGTAGCCCATGCGCCACGAGATCTATCGGACGCCTTCGATTCGCTTGTCCTCTACTTGCTCGGCCTTGACCACACAGTGGCGTGGCAGGCGGCCCAGCGTGCGCTAGTCGGTCATGTGCGCAACGGAGCTCGGCTGCAGGTTGTATGCAAAGGGCTAGAGGATCGCGCGGAGGTTGCGCTTCGGACGTGTGCCGCGATCCAGACCGTCGCGGGCGGATTGGCGCGAGACAAAGAGATCGCAGAGAGCCTGGAAGCCCTAACGCGCGCTCCGCGCCTGGATGTGCGCCGTGCCGGAGCGCGATGCCTCACGGCGCTCGGCCTCCCTGTTCCGGCTGTCCCAGAGGAGCAGGCGCTGCCCGCTGCACTCCGCCTCGAACTGCCTCCGAGAGGGTGGAGCCATCGCGTTATCGCTGGCCTCGAGGAAATGGTCAGCGGCTGGCGCAGCGACATAGTCGCGCTAGCCGAGCAGGCGGGTGTCGACCCTGACGCGCTGCATGACTACGTATGGCAGCGTGCCCGCACTCATCTGGGGACGGACAAGACGGACGACGACCGACTCAACAAGACCGGCGGAATCCTGGGCTGGGGGTATGTGAAGCCGAGTGCACAAGCGATCCGGGCGGCCCTCGCTGAAGCGGCCGCGTCGCTGTTCGACGCGCGTCGAGTCCGGGCTTTCGACGCGCTGCTCGCAGTGGGACTGGAGCTTGCCTACGACGTAGCGCTGCTGCAACGGCGACCGGTACGCCGGTCGCCCGCCGTGAGACCATTCGTGCCCCAAGCCGAGCGGGAGAGGCTGTACAGCTGCAACCTCGATGAGTTCGCGGCTGGGCAGAGCGACAGCTTCGCCCTGAGCCTTGAGGGGTGGGTCGTACTCGGCGAGTGGACGGAGGTGACCTTGCTGGACCGGCATGCTCACTATCAGACGCGGAGGAGTGGCTTGACCCGAATCACAGAACCTCCTGAACCTTCGAAGCTCCACTTTTCGATAGGGCCGGTAGTGGTCGCCGATTACAACGCCATCGGCCACGCGCCGGACACGAACCAGGGCATCGTCCGGAGCATCGGACTGCCTGCCGGCTCTCCGACTGGATGGCTCGCGCTTCACCCGGGTCTCGCTGAGTCCCTCGGACTCGAATCTGAGGTCGGGTGGCTGGACTGGACGCTCGACGGTTGTCCAGCGGTGCGCTCGATCTGGTGGCGGTCTGGCTTTCTTCGGTGGAATCCATACTCCGAAAGCGACGAGGTCGGCGAAGGATGGCTAGTCATCGGCTCGCCAGAGGTTGTCGAGCGTCTTCATGCGACCGGCGAGTGGGCTGTCACATGGGAGGCAGTTACGGCTAAGCGCGGCGAAACAAGCGGAGAGGAGGCGGAGATCCGTTCTACCGGCAGTCGAGCTTTGATGGAGCCACGGCATGGCTGATGTGCGGCCCTTGGGCGCGACGCGCGGCACGGCTGTCAAGGCCGCCGGACCTATAGCCGCGCTTTTTCAACGGCGTGTGCCAACTCAGCCAAAGATACGTCCAGCGCCCGTGTGATCTGCATAACGGTCGCCCACGCGGGCGCGCTTTTGGAGGCCTCCATTCGACTGACTGTCCCGACAGTCGTCCCGGCTCGGGTAGCAAGCTCTTCCTGAGTCAGGCCGCGGTCCTCGCGCAGCTTCTTGATCGCTTTGCCGAGGGCGGGGTCGGGTGGAAGCGGAGGAGGCATCATTCTAGACCCTCGCAGGCGCAAGGGCTTACGTCCATGTGCGTACCCGCCTGCGCGTAAGCGCTAATATCTGGCCCGAAAAGCAAATGTGCCCCCGCGCTGCGTGAACAGCCGGGGGCGTGGCACCGAAAGGAGATACCTTCCGATGCAGGACCAGCGTATTGAAGACGACGACCCCGGTAGGAGTGAGGCGCAGACGGACAACACCGTTCTTGACTTCATGCTCGTCGGCCCGTCATGGCCGTGGAGCGTCGAGGAGATCGTCCGAGAACTCGGCAACAAGGTCGATGCCGAAGATGCCGTTGCGCGACTGATCGGGACAGGGTTGGCGCACCGACTCGGTGAGTTCATCTTCCCAACCCGCACGGCGCGGCGTGCTTGCGAGTTGCAGGTCGGGACGATCTGAGCGACCGGTGAGGGGCGCCGCGTCGCGGCGCCCCTCGGCCGCTAGAGCAGACGCTCGAAGTCCTCGCGGCTGATCCCGGCCGTCCGCAGGATGTTGCCGAGCGTGCCTCGCTTGATCGACTGGTTGCCGTGGACGGGAACGGGGATCGCGTCAGGGATGCTCGGGTGGCGCATGATGTGATGGCTGCCGCGGATGCGCTTGACGTACCAGCCCCGGCGTTCGAGCACCTTGACGAGCTGCTTGCCGCTGACGGCCGGCGTCTGGCTCACGCCGCGTGGACCGCTACGCGGTCACGGTGCACCGTGGGGATGGGGAGGCCATCCTCATGCATCACTTCGAGGTAGCCCTCGATCGCCTCTTGGGCGTTAGCTCTGGCTTCCTCGATTGTCTCTCCCTGCGTGGCGACGCTCGGCAGCTCCGGTACGAACACGCTGTAGCCGCCTTCAGGCTCGGCCACGATCACCACGTCGAACTCACGATCTGCGCTCATCGCTCCTCGAACGATAGCCCACGGTCGGACGATTCCTGCAGGTCGCCTCGGCAGCGACTATGTCCTGTACAGACTACGGGTATGAAATACCGTCGAGGCTGTTGTCCGGTCGTGTTCGTAGGGGTCGTTTGACCGGGACAGGGGCCTTGTGGGAAGACGCAATGGTGGGGCAGGCCGTCGTGCATTTGGGCTGCGAGCCCGTCAATGACTATATGGCCGCCCCTACGACCCACCTCGTTGGGCTGAGAGCCCGAATCTGTATTTGTCGCTTGCCCGCCGCGCCTTCCAGTCATCGGTTCGATGTTGTGGAAGGGAGCAGAAATTGCGGTATTTCGGTGTTGACGTTCACTTGGAGTTCTGCGAGATCGCGGTCGCCGAGGACGGCCGTGTCTTGCAGGTCGGGCGGATCGCGAGCACCCCAGAGGCAAGCAGGGAGTTCGCGGCGGGTCTCGGCAGCGAGGACCACGTCGTGCTGGACGCGAGCGACAGCGTGATGGCGATAGCGCGGATCTTGCGGGAAAGCAACGCTGGGCGTGTCGTTGTCTCGGATGCGGCGCAGACGCGTGCGATCTCTCACGCGCGGGTGAAGTCCGATCGTTTCGACGCGGCGATGCTCGCGCGGCTGCTCTCCTCGGGGATGCTCAGCGAGGTGTGGGTGCCGGACGAGGCGACGCTCGCGTTGCGCCGGCGTGTCGCTCGCCGCGCGGCTCTGGTGCGGGCGCGCACCCGGATCAAGAACCAGGTGCATGGTGTCGTGATGCGCTGTCTACTCGGCCGCCCGCCGGTGAGCGACCTGTTCGGCCGCAAGGGACGCGTCTGGCTCGCCGAGCAACAGCTGCCCGAGGAGGAGACCGAGACGGTGCAGGGTTGCCTGCGTCAGATCGACTTCCTCAACGGTGAGATCGCCCAGCTCGACCAGAAAATCGCCGAGCAAGCCCTCGCGTGGCCCGGGTTGTGCAGGCTGTTGCCGATCCCGGGTGTAGACATCGGGACCGCGGCGGCGGTGATCGCGGCCGTCGGGGACATCTCCCGCTTTCAGAGCGCTGGCCAGCTCGTCGCCTACCTCGGGTTGGACCCAAAGGTCCGCCAAGTCCGGGTCTGAGCCTGCTCGCTATGGGCACATCTCAAAGCGCGGCAACGCGCAGGCCCGCTCGATGCTGTCGAGGCGGCATGGATCGCGATCCGCAGCCCCGGCCCGCTCAGGGCGTTCGGTGAGCGCGTCCGTGCCCGCCGCGGCGCCCAGGTCGCCGCCGTCGCCGTCGTGCGCAAGCTCGTCGTGCTGTGCTGGCAGCTACTCACCAAGGACGAGGACTACGCGTTCGCGCGCCCATCGCTGACCAGGCAGAAGACACGGCGGCTGGAACTGGCCGCCGGCGCGTCACGCCGCCCACGCCGCCACGACGGGCTGACCGTTTCCCCGACAGCCGCTCAGCGCGCTGCGGAGCGCGAGCTGCAATCCCAGGCCGAGCAGGCATACCGGCGGCTGGTCGCCGACTGGCAAGCGGCAGCACCGAAGAGTGGTGCGGGTGCGACACCGGGGCGCGCATCTTCTAATAGGCCCTCGAAGGGCAAAGCCGCGCGGCAGGCCACAAGCCCCTGACGCCTGCGCTTCGCTACGTCAGTCACCCGCACCACCACAGATCATCCCACCACAAAGCGCCAGACGCGACCCCGCCGGTCAACTCTGCCGCCTGCGCCACAACGCGCCCGCGGCACGACAAAAAGCGCCCGTATAGACCAGATGCACGGCCCCTCCGGGCGCTGAGCGATCGCTGTGCCCTCGGAGCGCACATCGAGCGTGGATCAGCGCCTCAGCAACCTCGAAGAAAAAGCCCGCGCGAACCCTTGACTTTTCATCCGCATATGCACGGGGTCCGAGCAAGGACCAGAAACGGGCCGAGAAGTCGTTGGCCGCTTTTTGGCCACTCGCGGTCATTAAGGAGTAGCGGGCAGCCAACAGGAGCCCGAACGCGACCGATAGGAGCGTCCTCAATGGATCGCCGAGTGAGAACGACCCTGCCCGAGCCGGTGCTGACCGCGTTGGAGGCGATGGCTGATGACAGCGATGAGCCTGTCGCTCGCGTTGCAGCCCGGCTCCTCCGTGACCGCCTCGATGAAATCAGCGCCGGCACTGCCAGTCCGCCGCCGCGCGAGTCCTTCGCTCGTCGAGCAGCAGCGAGTACCAAATCCGGCGAACGTCCGCCATGTGCTGGAGCCATACGGAGGCGACCTCGAATGGAGGCGACGCACGTGGGGGGGCAATCGTCGCGCTTCACGGCCGATACCCCGTCGAGCTGAGGGCGCTCAAGCAGGGCTGGTGGGACGACAACGCCCATCTTGAGACCCTTTCCGCCTTTGCCCACTGGCGCCAGCTTCTCGATGACGCCGCGTACGACTCCGTTGAAGAGTTGAG
>JASLDD010000290.1 GCA_030151725.1 Solirubrobacteraceae bacterium | reverse complement strand
TGCGCGAGCGCCGCGCGTTCGGCGGCGACCACCTCGGAGACGTCGCGCGCCAGCGCGGAAACACGCGCGGCCTTGTGGGCGTAGTCCGGGTCCCGGCTCAAGAGGTGCCCGTATTCCTTCACCTGCGTGCCGCAACCGCTCGCCGTGATGACGATCGCCTCGGCGCCCTTCTCGATGTGCGGCCACCACGCGTCGATGTTGGCACGCGCGTAGGCGAGCCCTTCGTCCTGGTAGTCGAGATGGAAGGCCACGGCGCCACAGCAGACGCCGCGCGGCACGCGGACGAGTGAAATGCCGACGCGATCGAGCACGCGCGCGGCGGCGGCGTCGATCGAGGGCGCCATCGACGGCTGCACGCAACCCTCGAGCACGATCATGCGGCGGGCGTGGCGCGCGGATGGCCATTGGCCGGCGGGGCGGCGCCCCGGAATCTTCGCGACGAGCGATGCGGGCAGCAGCGGCCGGAAGGCACGGCCGAGCGCCACGGCTGTGGCGAACAACGCGCGCCTGGGCAGGAATGTCTTCAGCCACCAGCGCAGAAGCCGCTCACGGGGCTTGCGCGGGACCTTCTCCTCCACCAGCGCGCGCCCGATGTTCACCAGGCGCCCGTACTCGACGCCCGATGGGCACGTCGTCTCGCAGGCGCGGCAGGTGAGGCAGCGATCGAGGTGCAGCTGCGTGCGCTCGGTCACCGCCGAGCCCTCGAGCATCTGCTTCATGAGGTAGATGCGCCCGCGCGGGCTGTCCAGCTCGTCGCCCAGCAGGTTGTACGTGGGACACGTCGCCAGGCAGAAGCCGCAGTGCACGCACTTGCGCAGGATCGCGTCGGCCTCGAGGCCACGCGGCGAATCATCAAGCGCCAGGGCGGACTCGTGTATGTGCCCCATCCGTTTGACCGCATGCACTCGGTGCCCGACTACGAGCACCTGCTGAAGATCGTCGAGCACCTCGACGCCATCGAGGTCTTCAATCCCCGGGTGGCCATCAGCGCGTTCAACGAAGAGGCAGAGCGCTTCGCCGCCAAGTACAGGATCCCGGCGGGCGCCGGCTCGGACTCCCACGTCGCGCAAGGGCTCGGCTCGGTGCGCATCCGCATGCGCGACTTCGATGGTCCGACAGAGTTCTTGCAGTCTCTGCGCGACGCCGAGATCATCACCCGTCCGTCCTCGCTTTTGTACGTGCAGGCGCTGAAGTTCCTGCAGACACGGGCCACGCCGCCAAAGGCGCGGCGCGCGAGCAAGGCCCGCCGCCTCAAGCGACTGGGCGGTCCACGGAGGTAGCGAGCGCAACTCCTGATGCACCGTCAAGGACAAGACGACACCCCGTCAAATCCCTCGGAGTCGATGCCCGTTACCGATGACGAGATCCGCGAGAAGTACCTCGAGCGCGCAATCCGCGAGCTCAACACGCTCACGCGCGAGCTGCAGGCATGCCCCCACTGTCCCCGCGGCAACCTCATGCCGGTGCTCGGCTCCGGTCACCCGCAGGCCGACATCATGCTGCTCAAGCACTCCGCCCTCCCGTCCGAGATCGAGGAGGGCGTCGCTTTCTACGGGCGCTCCGGCGGCGCGCTCATGAAGTCGCTCAAGCGTCTGTCCATCGACCCACTGGCCGTCTACGGGACGTTGTGTGTCAAGTGCCCGCTCAGCGACGCGTCGCTTGCCGACTTCGCGTGCGTTGCCAGGGTGGTCGAGGAGATGGCCATCGTGCAGCCCAAGATCGTAGTCCTGATGGGGGCCGAGGCATTGGCTGCGGTGCAGGAGATGGAGATCCCGCTGGCACGCCCCCTGGAGGCGAAGGTGGGCGAGATCCAATCCCTCACCCCGACCATCGACGCCCTGTATGTGCCCAACATCGACGAGTCGCTCGACGAGCAGGACGCCAAGCGCGACTTCTGGGCTGCCTTCCGCGTGCTGGGCGAGTGGTACGAGGCGCAGCCCCCTTACTGATTGAGCCTGGCGCGCGGCTGGACGGCGGGGCTCGGCTCTCGTCGTGTTTGTTCCCCAGCGCCTGCTGTCACACCATGGCTATACAGCAGTCGCGGAGAGACATAGCCTACGCGCGGCAGCCACACCGCCGACCGGCTAGGGGGTGATGACGATCTTCCCCAGCTTGCCGCCGGCGGCGAAGCGCTCATAGGCAGCAGCGGCATCGTCGAGGGCGAACGTGTCGGCGACGGGCACGCGCAGCGCACCCGAGTCGAACAGCGGCAGCACCTCGCGCTCGAGCAGCCGGGCGGCCAGCGCTTTCTCCTCCAGCGGCCGAGCACGCAGGGTCGAGCCGTGGATGCGCGCGCGCTTGCCCATCAGGGCCAGGAGGTTCAGCTCACCCTTGGCCCCGCCTCCGACCCCGATCACCGTCAGGCGCCCGCCTGTGTCGAGCGCCTGCAGGTTCTCGCCGAGGTTGGGTGCGCCGACCAGCTCGAGGATCACATCGAAGGGCCCGTGCTCGGCGAATCCCTCCGTGGGGATGGCGTCGGCGCCGAGTGCGGTGACCTGCTCGCGCAGCTCCTCCCGGCGGACGGTGGCCGTCACGCGCGCGCCGGCAGCGCGCGCGATCTGGATGGCGGCGGTTCCCACCCCACCCGCACCACCATGGACGAGCAGCCGCTCGCCGCTGCGCAGCTCGGCCTGCGTGAAGACTGCGTCGTGGGCAGTCGTGAACACCTCCGGCAGTCCACCGGCCTCGGGCCAGTCGAGTCCTGCGGGGATGGGCATCAGCACGCGCTCGTGGGCTGTGACGAGCTCGGCCTGGGCGCCCCCGCCGACGATGCCCATGACCCGGTCGCCGACCGCGAAGCGCTCAGCGCCGGGGCCCAGCGAGAGGACCTCCCCGGCGAACTCCATCCCGGGAATGTCCTGCGGCGATCCGGGGGGCGCTGGATATAGGCCGCGGCGCTGCATCATGTCGGCGCCGTTCAATCCCGCGCCGTGAACGCGGACGAGCACCTCTTCGGAGCCGGGCACCGGGTCGGGATGCTCCTCGAGCACTATCTCCTTGTCGCGGATGGTCGCAGCGCGCATGCGATGAGCCTATTGGGCGGGGTCGGGGTTCGGTTGACGCGGCACATCGCCGGTGCGCTCGAGCAGCGCCACACACTCGATGTGGTGGGTCTGGGGGAACATGTCCACGGGGCGGACCTTGCGCAGCGTCCAGCCGGCCTCGACCAGTTCGGCGGCGTTGGGGGCGAGGGTGGTGGGGTTGCATGACACGTAGACGATGCGCTTTGGCGAGGCTTCGATGATCCGACGGACCACTTTCTTCGAGAGTCCGGCCCTTGGCGGGTCCACGACGATCACGTCTGGGCGCCCGGCGCGCTGCAGCAGCTCGGGCAGCGCCAGGCGGGTGTCGCCGGCGAAGAAGTGCATGTTGGTTATGGCGTTGCGCCGGGCGCCCTCGATGGCGTCGGCGACGGCCTGCTCGATCAGCTCGATGCCCCACATCTCGCCGGCCTTGGGAGCGAGCGTGAGGGCGATCGTGCCGATTCCCGAATAGAGGTCGTAAACACGCTCCCAACCCTCGAGCGCCGCGTACTGGGAGACGACGCCATAGAGCAGCTCGGCCATCTCGGTGTTGGTCTGAAAGAACGCTTCGGAGGAGATCCGCAGGTCGAGCTCGCCGAGACGCTCGGGCAGCTCGGCCTCGCCCCACACGAGCTCCGTCTCCCCGCCGGCTGTGGTCTCTGCCACGCTGCGTGAGCGTGTCCAAAGCACACCGCAGAGGCTCTCGCCGAGCGCGCCGCTGAGCGCCGCTGCAAGCGCGCCGGCCTCGAGCTCGCCCATGGTGGTGACGATTCTCACCTGCAGCCGTCCGGTGTGGCGTCCTTCGCGCACGACCAGGTTGCGCAGGCGGGCGCGGCCCTGCTGATCTGGGCCCACCCGCTGGTCGCGCGCGCCGCGCCCACGCTCTGAGCGGCTGCGCTCCCATGCGCTGAGCCCCTCTGCTCTGCACCATTCCAGTGCGACCTTCCTGGCGAGGTTTCCACGCTCGGAGGCAAGCAGGCAGTCCTCCATCGCCAGCACCGTGTTGCCGCCGGCGGGTGCATGGAAGCCGCACACGAGCTCCGGGTGCTCGGGGTCGCCGCTGTTGCCGAAGGAGTACTCGAGCTTGTTGCGGTAGCGCCACGGTTCGATCGCCGGAACGATGTCCTCGAGCTCAAAGCCGTCCAGGTGCCCGATGCGGCGCAGCGCCTCGTCGACCTGGCCGCGCTTGATCTCGAGCTGTTGCTTGTAGGGGATGACCTGCCAGGCAACGCCCGGATGATCGGCCTTGGCGGGGATCCGCTCGGGGCTCGGCTCGAGCACCTCGAGCGTGCGGGCGTTGGCGTAGCTGCGCTTGCGCTTGTGCACCACAGCGCGCACCCGATCGCCGGGGATGGCGCCTGCGACGAAGACCACGTAGCCACCATCGTGCAGGCGCGCAACGCCCTCGCCGCCAAAGGCCAGCGAGTCGATCTGCAGCTCAAGCTCATCCCCTCGCTGCGGACGGGGCGCGCTCTCCAGCTCCACGCTCATGCGCCCGCCGCCAGCAGCTCCAGCAGAGCCTTCTGGGCGTGGCGGCGGTTCTCGGCCTGATCCCAGATGCGCTGACGTGAGCCGTAGAGAACCTCGGCGGTGATCTCCTCACCGGGGTGGGCCGGCAGGTCGTGCAGGGCGAAGGCGCCGGGCGCAGCCGCGTCGAGCAGCTGCTCGTCCAGGCGGTAGTCGCCAAGCGCTCGGCGGCGCTCGGCAGCGGTGGTCTCATCGCCCATGCTGACCCACACGTCGGTGTAGATCGCGCATGCATCTTTGACCGCCTCGCGGGGATCCTTGTGCAGGGTTACCAGGCCGGTGGCCCCGGGGGGGAGCGAGAGATCGTTCTCCAGCGAGTAGCCGTCGGGGGACGCCACGGCGACGTGCATCCCGGCGAGGGTGCCGAGCACGGCGAGCGAGCGGGCGACGTTGTTGCCGTCGCCCACATAGGCGATGCGCAGGCCGTCGAGCGAGCCGTGGGCGTCGCGCAACGTGAGCAGATCGGCGAGCGCCTGGCAGGGGTGGTGGCGTTCGCTGAGCATGTTGATAACGGGTGCCGAGCTGTAGGCGGCGAGTTCCTCGAGGATGGAGTCCGCGCCGGTGCGCAGCCCGATGGCAGCCACGTGACGGGAGAGGACCAGCGCGGTGTCGCGCAGTGCCTCTCCGCGCGAAGTCTGCATCTCCTCAGAGCGCAGCACCACGGCGTGTCCACCGAGCTCGTGTACGCCAACCTCGAATGAGACGCGCGTTCGCGTGGAGGGCTTCTGGAAGATCAGCGCGATGCTCTTGCCGGCGAGCGCCTGCGAGGAGAGCGGCGCTTCCTTGAGCTCCAGGGCGCGCCCAAGCAGCGCATCCAGCTCGGCAGCCGTGAGCTCGGCTCCGGTGAGGAAATGTCGTGTGGTTGGCATGAAGCGGTTGAGTCTAGGTGGTGTGCGAGTAGCGCTCAGGCGAGAGTCGTGGGGGCGGTGGCAGCACTCACTATCCCAGCGAGTGCCGTGACACCATGGCTATACAGCACTCGCCGAGTGCAATACAAGACCTTCGCGACACACCACGGACGCGGCGCGACCGCCAAGTCCACGGTGTGTAAAGGTCCGCCTATATGAACTGGCAGACGAAAGGATCTCACCTCATGAGACGAGTCATTCCCGCCGCCCTGGCATGCGGGGCGCTGGTGCTGATCAGCGGATGCGGCTCCTCGAGCAGCAGCTCTTCGACCAGCAGCAGCACACCCTCCACGTCCTCCACCTCATCCACTGCATCGACGGCGACGAGTGGGCTGAAAGCGACCACCACCCCTCAATACGCCTCGCCGCCGGCCAACGCTCCGGTGAAGAGTGGCGTGGTGCAGGTCGCCTACCGCAACATCGCGATCGACCCCGACACGCTCAAGGTGAAGGTCGGCAGCACGATCAAGTGGACGAACTTCGACTCGGTCGAACACAACGTGACCAGCGAGGGCGGCCCGCAGAAATTCGCCTCCAAGGACTTCGGCGAAAACGGGACTTACGAAATCAAGGCGCTGAAACCCGGCGTGATCCACTACCAGTGCACGATCCACCCGGCCTCGATGAACGGGACGATCGAAGTGGTCAAGTAAAGGTTGGCAAACCTTCGTCGGGAGTGGAGGCATTGGCGTAGCGGCGGCGGGGAATGCGCCCCGCTCCGCTCGCCAGGCGTCCAGCCCGCACAGCGCTGCGCATCGCAGCGGCCATCCTCACGGGGTCCTGGGCGCGAGAGATCGCCGAGGCGGCCATCACGGCGTCGCATCCCAGCTCCATCGCAAGCGCGGCGTCGGAGGCTGTTCCGATTCCGGCATCGAGCACCACGGGCACGTCGACCCCCTCGCGGATGAGGGCGATGTTGTAGGGGTTGCGAATTCCCATCCCGCTGCCGATGGGCGAGCCGAGCGGCATCACGGCCGCGCAGCCGATGTCGGCAAGGCGCCGCGCCAGCACAGGATCGTCGGTCGTGTAGGGGAGCACCACAAAGCCCTCGTCCACCAGCTCCTCGGCGGCCCGCAGCAGCTCGGGGGCATCCGGTAGCAGCGTGTCCTCGTCGCCGATCACCTCCAGCTTGATCCAGTTCGTCGCAAACGCCTCACGTGCGAGGCGGGCGGTGATGACGGCGTCGCGCGCCGTGTGACACCCGGCTGTGTTCGGCAACAGCTCCACCCCGGCATCTGCCAGCACATCCACCAGCGAGCCACGCTGTCTTGCATCCTCGCCGACCCCCACGCGCCTCAGCGCCACGGTCACAAGCTCGCTGCCGCTGGCGGCGACCGCGTCCGCCATCAACTCGAGCGACGGGAAGCCGCCCGTCCCCAGCAGCAGACGTGAGCCGAACGTTCGCCCGGCGATCGTGAGCAGATCGCGGTCGGTCTCTGCACCGGGACGCGCGGTGGTCTCGAGTGACTCGCTCATGCCTCGATCATCCTCCCTGCATGGCCGTCAGCACCTCGACCCGGGCACTCTCGCCGAGCGTGAACGACTGCCAGTCGGCGCGCGGCACCACCTCGCCGTCGACCGCCACGGCCACTCCCCGCACATCGCCGTGGAGTCCCAGGCGATCGAGGACCGCTAGCACGGTCTCACCGGCGGGCACATCCGAGCGCTCCCCGTTGAGCACGATCACGAGAGGGCCGCCACAATCGCGAAGCGCGCAGGGTCACAGCCCGCGAGCAGTGCCGTATCGAAGGGCTCGCCGGTGGGGGCGATCAGCTCTGCGACCGCCTGGGCCGTGAGAGGAGCGAGCAGGATGCCGTTGCGGTGGTGGCCGGTCGCCCATGTGAGGCCGGGGAGCGCTCCGCGGCCGATCGCCGGCGCGTTGTCGGGGGTGCTGGGACGCAGCCCCACCGAGAGCTCCTCTATCTCCAGCTCGCTGACTCCAGGTACGAGCTCACGCGCCTCGCGCAGCAGCTCATACACGCCGCCCGCCGTTGGCGCCAGCTCAAATCCACGCTCCTCCATGGTCGCGCCGAGGACGTAGCGCCCGTCGCCGCGCGGCAGCAGGTAGCCGCCCTCGAAGCGCAGCACCCGCGAGCTCAACCCCGGGCCCTCAGTGTCGCGCAGGCGCAGGATCTGGCCCTTGACCGGACGCACGGGCACCTGGGCGTCGGCGGGCAGGCCGGCGATGGCGCTCGTCCAGGGTCCAGCCGCAAGCACCACCTCGCCGGCGGACACACGCTCGCCGCCCTCGAGCGCCACACCGATGACGCGCTCGCCGGCGCCGTCCAGCTCCACTGCCGCCACATGGGTGTGCTCGCGCAGCTGCACCCCGGTGCTCTCACAGGCGCGGCGCAGCGCCACGAGCACGCTGCGGGGATCGACCGAGTGATCGTCGGGGACCTCGAGCGCCATGCGCAGCGTGGGAGCGAGCGCGGGCTCCAGCTCGCGCGCACGACTCGGGCGCAGACGCTCGACGCGGAGCCCAAGCGACTGGCGAAACTGCAGCTGGCGATCGAGCTCGCGAGCCTCGTCCTCATCGCGTGCCAGCAACAGCGTGCCCGTGGCAAGCAGCTCAACCGGCATGTCCGCTGCATCGGACAGCTCGGAGGCGAACCGGGGCCACAGCTCGGCGGAGCGCAGGCCGAGATCGAGCACGCGCCGCCCCGTCTCACCGAACTCCACCTCGGCGACCGGCGCCAGCATCCCGGCTGCCACGTGGGAGGTCGCGCCGCCGGTGCGGGAGCGCTCGAGCACCGTGACCGACACCCCCCGCCGGCGCAGGCGCCAGGCGGTTGCCAGGCCGATGATGCCGCCGCCCACGACGACCACGTCAAATGGGTGGTTCTCGGGCATGCACTGATGCTAGCCCGCCGTTGAGGCCGCGGCGCGCGTGCGAGACTGCAAGGCCACATGGCAACCACCGACTCAGGAGCAGAGCGCCGCGCCCGCCTGGCCGCCGCACGCTTGTATCTGGTGTCGGGCTCGTTGCCCGATGCGAGCAGGCTGCCCGATCTTCTGCGCGGTGCAAGCGCCGGCGGGGTGGACATCGTGCAGCTGCGCGACAAGCAGCTCGCCGACGACGAGCTCACTGCGGTGGCCAACGCCGCGCGAGCACTGTGCGAGCGCCTTGGCACGCTTCTGATCGTCAACGACCGCCCCCTGGTGGCGCGCGAGGCGGGTGCCGACGGCGTGCACGTGGGCCAGGACGACATGCCCGTGGAGGACGTCCGCGAGATAGTCGGGCCGGACATGTTGATCGGCCTGTCCACCCACGCCCCCGAGGAGATCGACGCGGTCGATCCCGCGGTGGTGGACTACATCGGCGTCGGCCCCGTCCACGAGACGCCCACCAAGGAGGGACGACCAGCCGTGGGGATGGACTTGGTCCGCTACGCCGCCGCCCACGCCGCTGTCCCGTTCTTTGCCATCGGCGGTCTCAACAGCGAGAACCTCGACGAGGTGCTCGACGCGGGCGCCACGCGCGTGTGCGTGCTGCGGGCGATCGCCGACGCGCAGGACCCCGCGGCGGCCGCCAGGACCATCCGCGAGCGACTTGACGCGCGCTGAGACGATGGCCGAGTCCCGCGAGGAGCCTGCGAGCCACGCCGATGGCGAGCAATCGGACATCTCTGCGCAGGAGCGCCGACTGCGCCGCGAGGCTCAGGCCCGGGCCGCTCTCAGCCCGCTTGGCGCCGATGAGCGCCCGACGGCGCTGCGGGTTGCTGTGGCAGTGTGCGTGGTGCTGTCGCTTGCAGTGATCATTGGAGCGCTCAGCGTTCACAACCTGTCCCGCCACGGCGGGTCGCTTCCCGGAGCCGTGTTCCTCGCGGCGCTGTTTGCGCTGCTTGGGCGTGGCATGTACGCGAGGCGCTACTGGGCAGTGCTCGGTTTCGAGGCGCTGCTCGCGTTTCAGATCCTCGTGACGTCGCTGGCGCTGGTGGTCGCCTCGACGATCCTCGCTGCAGCCATCTGCCTGGTGAGCGTCGGTTTGGGGGGCTGGCTGTTCTGGAAGTTGGTACGAGTCATGGGACGCATCCAGGCCGGTGAACGCCATGGACGCGAGCCCGTCAGCTAGCGGCGGGCCGCCCCTTCAAGGCTTCGATAGGCTCAGACACATGGCTGAGAACTCCTACGACTGCATCGTGATCGGCTCCGGACCCGGGGGCTACGTGGCTGCGATCCGTGCTGCACAGCTTGGCAAGAAGACCGCTGTGGTCGAGCGCGACAAGGTCGGAGGGCGCTGTCTGAACTACGCCTGCATCCCCGCCAAGGCGGTGCTTCGCTCGGCTGACCTGCTCACCGAGATACGCGACGCGGGCGATTTCGGCCTGAAGGTCAGCGGCGTCGAGGTCGACTACGCGGCCATCCAGGAGCGGCGCGGCAAGGTCGTCTCCACCCTCACCTCCGGCGTCTCTGGCTTGTTCAAGAAAAACGGCATCGACTACATCGAGGGCGACGCCGCGCTTACCGCCGACGGCGACGTGCGTGTGGGCGATCAGGTGATCGGAGCCGCCGGCGTGATCGTGGCGACGGGCTCCGTGCCTCGTGCGATCCCGGGCGTGGAGTTCGGCGGCCGAGTGATCGGCACCGAGCAGGCATGGGCGCTTCCCGAGGTTCCGGCCCGCCTGACAGTCGTGGGAGCGGGCGCGTCGGGCGCAGAGATCGCATCGGCGTTTGCCCGGCTCGGCAGTCAGGTGCTGCTGCTGGAGGCGCTCGATCGCGTGCTTCCCACAGAGGACGCCGACATCTCCCGATTGGTGGAGCGCGGCCTCAAGCGCCAGGGCATCGAGGTGCACACGGGCACTCCCGTGGCGGACGTGAGCGGGAGCGACTCGAGCGTCGCCTTCTCCTACGGCGAGAGCTCCGGAGAGGCCGACTACCTGGTGATCTGCGCGGGGCGCGGAGCCGATGTCGAGGGGCTCGGCGTGGCCGAGGCGGGAGTCGAGCTCGACGATCGCGGGCTGGTCAAAGTCGACGGTGCCCTGCGCACGTCGCGAGTCGGCGTGTACGCAATCGGCGACCTCGTCCCGGGCCCCGCTCTGGCCCACAAGGCCTCAGACGAGGGCATCATCGCGGCCGAGGACCTCGCCGGGCGTAGCACCCATCCGATCGCCTACAACGACATCCCTCGGGCGACCTTCTGCACTCCCAACGTGGGCTCCTTCGGGCTGACCGAGGCGCAGGCGCGCGAGCAGGGCTACGAGGTCGTGGTCGGCAAGGTTCCCTACGGCGCCGTCGGCGGCGGCACGGTCTACGGCGACCGCACAGGGCTCGTGAAGCTCGTCGGCGAGAGCAAGTACGGCGAACTGCTCGGGGGGCACATAGTCGGCTCACGCGCCACCGAGCTGATCCAGGAGCTCGTCAACGTGCGCGCGCTCGAGGGCGGCTTCCCGGAGGTCGCCCGCATCATCCACGGCCACCCCACGCTGTCAGAGGCCGTGATGGAGGCCGGACGCGCAGCCGACGGCTGGCTGATCCACGGCTAGGCAGCCGCTGCTGGCGCCCACTGCGCCACATCGGGCCGCGCGCGAAGCGCGACCCGATGCCTTGGAGGTCAGAATTTGATGAGGCTGCCGTGGTAGTAGATGTTGCCGGCACCGTCCACGTACATCAGGTTGGCGGTGCCGTTGGGATTCGTGAGCACGAGCGGGAATTCGGCGCTTCTGCCGAGCAGCGCGATGTAGCTGCTCCGCACGTCGGTCGCGTTCCCGCCTTCGTTGATCAAGGTCAACGTTGCGGGACTTTCATTGTTTTTCAGGACCAGCGGCACTTTGACCGACAGGGTCGGGTAGTTGGATCCGAATTCTTCGCTGTACACGAGCCCTGTGCCCGCCTCGACGCCGTAGATCGGGCTCATGTAGCCGCATGTCGGTTCTCCGTTGGAGTTGAGCTTGGTGAGCCCATATCCGGGAGGACATGCCGTGGTGAGGTTGCTGAGAAGCGTGGGGTCGAGGCTGAAGGTGTTCCCGCTCAGCTTCAGTCCGCTCCCAGCCGAGTAGCTCGTCGTGGAGCCCGTGCCGGCAGGCCCCTGAGCGCCCTGTGGCCCAGCGGGCCCGACAGGCCCAGCCGGCCCGGTCGCGCCGGTCTTGCCGCGAAAGCCACGCGGGCCGCGGGGAAGAGATTTCTTCTTCTTGGTGGCAGCGGCGCCGGCTCTCAGTGGGACGATGCTCAGACCCACCGCGGGCTGGCCCGCCCCGCACTTCGCCGCGATACGCAGCAGCCCACCGTGCGTCACGCACGCGTGCGTGAGCGTTGCCGGACCCGCCACTTCGTCGGCCTGCGCGCGCGCCGCAGTCATGCCCATCAGCACGACCGCCGTCGTCGCAAGCGTTGCCAGCCGCAGCGAGATCTTCCGACCCGCTGCCTTGCCCCCCGTCACTTCCGTCATGTCAGCTCCTTGGTTGTCCCGTGTCCGCCCACCCCGGCGCCAGTCCAATGCCGCGGAGCGGCTCATGCGGATGCTATGGACTACATGATCGGTATGTGTGTACGACTGCGAGCGAGGACAGGTCTACCCTCTGCTGATGGCCACCGCCGGCTTCTACTTCGACCTGGCCAGCCCGCTCGCCTATCTGGCCGCCGAGCGCGTTCTGCACGTACTCGACGGCCCCGCCGAGTGGCAGCCCGTGCTCGCCCGCGAGCTCCCAGGCGTCTCCAATTCCGACAGCGAGGCATGGCGTGCGCAAATCGCCTCCCGCGCGCACGAGCTCGGCCTGCAGCCGCTGCGCTGGCCCGAGCCGTTCCCTTACGACAGCTCTCTGGCCATGCGTGTGGCCACCTACGCCAAGTCGATCGGGCGCACCGTGCCATTCGCGCAGGCCGCCTTCCGCCAGGCGTTCGCGGGGGGCCACTCGCTGCAGGACCCCGACTACGTGCTGATCGCGGCGGCTGCCTGCGAGATGCACCCGGCGGCCGTGCTCAAGGGAGCCGAGATGCGCTCTGTCGCCGAGCAGCTCGCTGCCGCCACCGCGGACGCTTTGCGGATCGGCGTCACCGACGTGCCCGCGGTGGTCGTGGACGGGCATGTGTTCGGCGGCGAGCGGGCCCCTGAGGACGCGGCGGCGCACATGCGCTCGCTGCACGCGGGGGTGGCCGAGGGGTGAAGGCCAAGCAGGCCTACAGGCTGATCGTCACCCGCGGCGGGCGGGCGCCCGCGCTGCTTGCGGACACCGCGCGTGTGGACCACATCGAGGTGGTGGAGATCGACAGCGGCGAAGCGGTCCTCTTCTGGGACCGTGCGCCCCAGGCAGCTTCCAAGCTCGCGCGTGCCCTGCGTGTCGACATGGCGCAGCTCGAGGCCGGGGAGTTCATCGCCCGCTGGGCTACCGTGGAGCATTGATGAGCACCACGCTCCCCGACTCGGATGCTGCAAGAGAGTGGCTGACGACGATGACGCTCATCCGCCGCTTTGAGGAGCGTGCCGGTGAGATGTATGCACGGGCCAAGGTCGGCGGCTTCCTGCACCTCTCCATCGGAGAGGAGGCCACGATCGTGGGCAGCGCGCGAGCACTGCGCGACAGCGATTACCTGATCTCCACCTACCGCTCCCACGGGCACGCGCTCGTGCGCGGCACGCCGCCCGAGAACGTGATGGCCGAGCTGTTCGGGCGCGTCGACGGTTGCTCTGGCGGGCGTGGCGGCTCGATGCACATGTTCGACCTGTCGCGTCGCTTCATGGGGGGCTATGGGATCGTCGGCGGCAACCTCCCGATCGCGGCCGGCATCGCCCTCTCGAGCGACTACCGGGAGACGGACGAGGTCACGCTGTGCGTGTTCGGCGACGGCGCCTCCAATCAGGGCACCTTCGGCGAGACCCTCAACCTGGCCGCCCTGTGGCAGCTGCCGGTGGTGTTCATGGTCACCAACAACCAGTTCGGCATGGGCACCGCGCTTCGCCGTCACTCGGCCGTGACCGACCTGCAGCGAAAGGGCGAGAGCCTCGGCGTGCCCGGCATGCGCTGCGACGGAATGGACGTGCTCGACACCCACAAGGTGCTGTGTGAGGCGGTCAAGCGAGTGCGCGAGGAGCGTTGCCCGGTGCTGGTGGAGGCCGTCACATACCGCTTTCGCGGGCACTCCATGGCCGACCCAGAGCAGTACCGAACCAAGGAGGAGGTCGCCCACTGGCGCGAGCGCGATCCCATTCCGGCGTTCGCCGATCTGCTGATCCGCGAGGGCGTCATCGACGAGACGGCTCGCGCGCAGATCGACGCCGACGCCGTGGCGAGGGTCGATGCAGCGGTGGAGTTCGCCGATGCCTCGCCCTTCCCGTCGCCCGAGTCGCTCTACGACGACGTGTACGTGCTCGATCCCAATGTCCGCGGGCGCTACTCCGCCAGCACCGCCGAGGAGACCAGCCGAGCGCAGGCCCCCGTGCCGTCGAGCTCCGACGAGCCGGCCGCCAACGACGAGATCCCCCAGCAGCTCACCCACGCGCTCGCCGCGGGCGAGGATGGCGGAGAGACATCCGCCGAGGGAGCGGGACGATGACCCAGATGCGCTACCGCGAGGCACTCAACGCGGGACTGCGCGAGGAGCTTCAACGCGACGAGCGCGTGATGCTGATGGGCGAGGACATCGGCGTGTTCGGCGGGGCCTTCAAGGTCACCGATGGCCTGCTCGCGGAGTTCGGCGAGAAGCGCATCCGCGACACGCCCATCTCCGAGAACACGATCGTGGGCATTGGCGTCGGCGCCGCCATGACGGGACTGCGGCCGGTGGTGGAGCTGATGACCATCAACTTCGCGTTGCTGGCCTTCGATCAGATCGTCAACCACGCGGCCCACATCCACTACATGTTCGGTGGCCAGGCCCGCGTGCCGCTCGTGGTGCGCATGCCACAGGGAGCCGGCCATCAGCTCGGCCCCACCCACTCGCATTGTCTGGAGGCCATGTTCCTGCATGTGCCCGGCCTGCTCGTGGCCGTGCCCGCCACCGCAGCCGACGCCAAGGGACTGCTCAAGAGCGCCATCCGCGAGGAGAACCCCGTGATCTTCATCGAGCACGAGTCCCTGTATGGAGTTCGCGGGGAGGTGCCCGACGGCGACGATGAGCTCGTGCCGTTCGGCCTCGCGCGGATCGCCCGTCAGGGCTCCGACGTGACAATCGTGGCCGTCTCACGCATGGCCCTAACCGCCGAACGGGCCGCCGAGACGCTCGCCGCCGAGCACGACGTGGAGGCAGAGGTGATCGACCCGCGCACGCTGCGCCCGCTCGATCTCGACACGATCCTCGAGTCGGTGCGCAAGACCAACCACTGCGTCATCGTCGAGGAGGGCTGGCCTCACGGCGGCGTCGGCGCCAACCTCGCGGCGCTCGTCTCCGAACAGGCCTTCGACGATCTCGACGCTCCCGTCCAGCGGGTTGCAGGAGCCGACGTGCCGATGCCCTACTCAAAGCCGCTCGAGGACATCGCCTACCCCCACGAGCCACAGATCGTGAGCGCGGCCCTCGCCACCCTGAACCTGATCACCGCCGACAGCGGAGCTCCGCGATGAGCGAGCTCGTCATGCCACGCCTCTCAGACACCATGGAGGAGGGCACCATCCTGCGCTGGCTGAAGGCCAGCGGAGAATCGATCTCCCGTGGCGAGGAGCTCGTCGAGATCGAGACCGACAAGGCGACCATGACCTACGAGTCGGATCTCGAGGGCGTGCTCGAGATCGTGGCCGGTGAGGGGACAACGCTCGCCGTCGGGGAGCTGATCGCCACCGTCGGCAGCGCCGGCGAGCGGAGTGGCGCAGACGAGGGTGCCCCCGCGAGCAACGGAGCGCCCGCGGCCGCGGCAGACCAAGCACCGGCTGAGACCTCAGCCACGAGCGGGTCTCACACCTCAGAGACCGGCGCACCGCAAGCGGCCGGCGAGCGGATCCGCGCTTCGCCACTGGCCCGGCGCATCGCGACCGAGAGCGGCGTCGATCTTCACACGCTCACCGGGAGCGGCCCAGGAGGGCGCATCGTCAAGGCCGATGTCCTCGAGGGCTCGAGCAGCGGGGCGAGCCCACTCGATGCTCCGGACGACGCGTCGACCGAGGCGAGCTCCGCCGCCGCCCCGAGCCCGAGCGTCACGCCCCCGAATGTGACGACCGCCAAGGGCGAGGCCACCGACGTGCAGCTCTCGCGCACCCAGCAGACAATCGCCCGGCGGATGGCCGAGTCCAAGGCCACGATCCCCGACTTCGCGATCCAGACCGACGTGGACATGGAGGAATGCGTGGCGCTGCGCACGGAACTGAAGAGGCTGAGCACGAGGGATGAGGACACCGCGCAGCTCGGCACGCCGACCTACAACGACATGGTGGTCAAGGCGTGTGCGCTCGCCCTGCGCGAGCATCCGCGCGCCAACAGCAGCTATCGCGACGGTCGCCTGCAGTTGCACTCGCGCGTCAACGTGGGCGTCGCCGTGGCTGCCGAGGGAGCCCTAGTGGTGCCGACGGTGTTCGACGCGGAGGAGAAGTCGCTCGGCGAGATCGCCCGCGAGACCCGCAGACTGGCCGAGCGGGTGCGCGAGGGGACCATCACGCCACCGGAGCTTGGCGGCGGCACGTTCACGGTGTCCAACCTCGGCATGTATGGGGTGCGCAGCTTCACCCCCATCATCAACCCGCCCCAAGCCGCAATCCTGTCGGTGGGCTCGTTGGAGCCCCGCGCAGTGGTGCGCGAGGGCGCGGTGGTCGCGCGTCACACGATGACGCTGACGCTCGTGTGCGACCACCGCATCCTCTACGGCGCCGACGCCGCCCAGCTGCTCGCGCGCATCCGCGAGCTGCTGCAGACGCCGTCGGCACTCACGCTCTGAGTGGGTCGACCCACCGCAGACCGGCGAACCGCGAGAAGTCGTTGTCGCACGAGCACAGCGTGGCTCCGTGCTCGATCGCAAGGGCCGCCAGATGGGCGTCGCTCGTGAGGTTGCCGGCTGCGCCCAGCGGCGCGAGCAGATCGCGCAGCACAGCCGCGTGGCGATCGGTGGGATGGACGATCGTGACGGCCGGCTGCGCCAGCCACTGCTCAACGAAGCCGATCGCCGTCTCGACTTGCAGTGGTCGCGCGAACACAGCCGGCTTCGTGCTCAGCCGGATGAACCCCACGAGCATCATCCACGCAAGCGCCACCGTCTCGGTGCCCGTCAGCGTCTGCTCCACCCATTTCTTCGCAGCCGCCTGCTGTGGCGATTGCGAGTCGTAGGCGTAGAGGAAGAGGTTTACGTCTGGAAGCTTCACTTGCCAAGTTCGAGCTTGCGCAGGATCTCTTCGTCCTCAAGTTCACCCGCAAGCGTGAGCGCCTTGTCCAGGTTGATGCCACTCTTGACGCCCATCGGGCTCGAAACGACTTTGAATGGACGGCTGGGTCTCGGCGCGCTCTGGAGCCCCGCCCGAACCGCATCGTTGAGCGCGACCTTGAACGAGACCCCCCGCTCGCGCATGGCGGTGCGCAGCTTGGCCTCCACATCGGGGTCGAGCGTGACCGTCGTGCGCATATCAAGCATCATAGCATCACACCTTTTGCTGTCATGATGCCTCCTTGGGCAAGCCGCTAGGCTGAGGGGTGAAATGAGCGACATCGGTCTGCTGTCTGACGAGATCTGGGTGTGTCACCTCGGCCTCGTCCCCTACTCCGACGCGCTCGCCATTCAGGGACACCTCCGCCGGCGCCGCCAGGCGGGCGAGATCGCCGACACGCTGCTGCTGCTCGAGCACCCTCCCGTCTACACCCACGGCCGCCGCTCGGCGGCCGAGGACCTTCCCCTCGCCGAGGACTTCTACCGCGCCAAAGGCATCGACGTGGTGGCCACCGACCGCGGCGGCAAGCTCACCTACCACGGCCCCGGCCAGCTCGTCGGCTATCCGATCATGGGCATCGACGACGTGGGCGTCTACCTGCGAACGATGGAAGACGCCATCGTGGCCGCCCTCGCGGAGGAAGGCGTCCAGGCGCGCTCCCGCCACGACGAGGGCATCGACTACACAGGCGTGTGGGTCGCAGAGCGGAAGATCGCGTCCATCGGCGTACACGTCTCGCGCAGCGTCACCACCCACGGCTTTGCCGTCAACGTCGAGAACGACCTCGAGCCCTTCTCCTGGGTCATCGCCTGTGGCCTGCCCGACGTAGCCATGACCTCGCTCGCGCAAGAGGTCGCGCCCGCGCACTCGACCGGCGTGGCCTGCTTTCGCCGTCGTATGGCCTTCCACTTCGCAAACGCCCACGGTCGCCGCCAACGTCTCGTCTCCTCACACCGCCTGCAGATCGCCGACCCGAACGCCTCTCCTCTAAAGACCTCTCAACCGACCCCTGTACCGGTGCACGCATGAGCGCCACCCGCTCGCGCTCGAATCCCGGGGGCATGGATGTCCTGACGGTGCTCGGCACCGACGTGCGTCCGCTGCGCGAGCGCAAGCCCCCCTGGTTCAAGGTGCCGCCGCCCGGCGGCGAGCGCTACCGCGAGCTGACCGCCCTGATCCGTGAGGAGAACCTGCACACCGTCTGCCAGGAGGCCGCCTGCCCCAACGTGGGCGAGTGCTGGGAGCGGGGCACCGCCACGTTCATGATCCTCGGCGACACCTGCACCCGCCGCTGCGGCTTCTGCAACGTCAAGACCGGCAAGCCAACCTGGAACGACCCCCTGGAGCCGGCCCGCGTGGCGCGCTCGATCGCGCGCATGGGCCTGCGCCACGCCGTCATCACGTCGGTCGACCGCGACGACCTGCCCGACAAGGGCGCCTCGGCCTTCGTGGGCGTCATCCGCCAGGTTCGCCGCCAGGCCCCCGACTGCCAGATCGAGATCCTCACCCCCGACTTCCAAGGCCAGGAGATGCCCCTCGCCAAGGTCATCGCTGAGCGCCCTGACGTGTTCAATCACAACGTCGAGGTCGTGCCCCGCCTGTATCCCATCGCCCGCCGCGGATCCCAGTTCGCGCGCTCCTGCCGCGTGCTGCGGGTCGCAGGCGAGCTGGGCGAAGGCCAGGTGGTGACCAAGTCCGGGCTCATGGTCGGCCTCGGCGAGACCCACGAGGAGATGCTCGACACGTTCGGCGCTTTGCGCGAGCACGGCGTGCAGGTGCTGACCGTCGGGCAGTACCTGCGGCCCTCCGAGCGCCACCTCCCTGTCGTGCGCTACTGGCACCCCGACGAGTTCGCAGCGCTCGAGAAGGCCGCCTATGAGCTCGGCTTCGACCACGTCGCCGCAGGCCCCCTCGTGCGCTCCTCCTACCACGCCGATCAGCACGTCCCGCAGCCCCGCGCCGGCGTCGGTCCGCTCGCCGCCACCCCCGCCTGAGCTGCATGGCTGCATCGCCCCTGCGCGCGCACCGGCGGGCTGTGAGTAGGCTCTGAGCCGCCCTCGCGCTGCGAGCGCCCGCAGCGATGTTCCCCATCAAAGACAACATCCCGCTCGCGCGGTTTCCGCTCGTAACCGTCGCGCTCGTGGCAATCAACGTCGTGGCCTACCTGCTCGCCATCCGCCACGGCGGCAGCTTCTTCGGGGGGCCCGCCGATGGCGTCGCCGTCCACTACGGCGCCATCCCCTACGAGCTCACACACCCCGGCAAGCACTGCGAACTGATCGCCGTGCACACCATCGAAGGGGTCGGCCAGAGCGTCGCCTGCCAGGGCCAGCCCGGCGTCTCCGGGTCCCCCGGCCCCCAGCCCGCCACGTGGGAGACCCTCTTCACCTCCATGTTCCTGCACGGCAGCTTCCTGCACATCTTCGGCAACATGCTCTTCCTGGCCATCTTCGGCCCCACCGTCGAGGACTCCATGAGCCGCCCTCGCTACCTCGCCTTCTACATGCTCGGCGGCCTCATCGCGCTCGCCGCGCAGGTCGCCGTCGGCCCGAGCTCCACGGACCCGACGCTCGGCGCCTCCGGCGCCATCGCAGCGGTGCTCGGCGGCTACATCCTCATGTATCCCCGCGCCCGCGTCCTCAGCCTCGTGTTCATCGTCTTCTTCGTCACCATCGTCGAGGTCCCCGCCGTGTTCCTACTCGGCTTCTGGTTCCTCGAGCAGCTCTACTTCGGCCTCGGCGGCCTCGCCAGCCCGCTCTCGAGCAGCGAAGGCGTCGCCTACTTCGCCCACATCGGCGGCTTCGCCTTCGGCCTGCTGGCCATCAAGCTGCTTGCCACCAGGCGCCCCCGTCGACCGCCACGGCCGGTGTACTGAGCGCCATGACCCCGCTCGCCCATAGGAGCGCCGCATGACCCGCCTGTTCGTGCTCGCGGTCGCCCTCGTGTTCATCGCCGGCTTTGGCTTCCTGACCTACACCGCTATAGCCGAACAGGGAGTTACAGTCGCCGGAGCGCTGTCCGTGTTCATCCTCGTGATGCTCGCCGTGGGCATCATCGGCGCGCTTCGCAACCCCCCGCCCAAGTGACCACATCGCCCTTCATGACACCCAGTCAGAGCCGTGCCCGGCGGGCGCTCGCCGCTCGACGCCGCCGCCGACGCCAGCTCGTCGCCCTCGCCGTGCTCCTCGTGGTCGTCGTCCTCGCCGGCGGGGTCATGGCCGTGACCCGCGGCCCCTCCAAAGGCGCCGCCCACCACACGGACACGCGCACCGCCTCCCGCGCCGTGGCCAAGCATGTCGTAGCCGCGCCCACCCTCTCGGCCGCCGGGCTGCCCCTGGCAAAGCCCGCGCTGACGCTCGCCGGGATTTCCACGCCGGGCAGCGACCCCGTCCAGCTCGCCTTCCACTCGCCACCCCGCGCAGGGCTGCTGTTCAACCTCTCCACCGGCCAGGTCCTGTGGCAGCGAAACGCCTACAAGCGCGTGCGCATCGCGAGCCTCACCAAGATGATGACCGCGCTCATCACCGTCAAGTCCGCCCCGCCCGACGCTCCGGTGCTCGTCACCAAGCAGGCCATCGACTCCAGCGGCTCGAAGGTCGGCGTGCTGCCCCTCGGCAAGCACGTGCGCCTGGAGAGCATGCTCTACGGGCTTTTGCTCCCCTCCGGGAACGACGCCGCCGTGGCCCTCGCCCAGCACGTCGCCGGGAGCATCCCCGCGTTCGTCAAGCGGATGAACGCCCAGGCGGCCGCTCTGGGGATGGGCTGCACGCGCTACTCCTCACCCTCCGGCTACTACAACGCCGGCAACTTCTCCTGCGCCGCCGACCTGGCCATCCTCGCTCACATGGACCTCGTGCAGACGCGCATCGCGCGTGTCGTGCACACCTACTCGGCAGTGCTGCCGTTCCCCATCAAGGGCGGCAAGCTCTACCTCTACAACAACAACCCGCTGCTCATCTACCGCTACCCCGGCACCACGGGATTGAAGACCGGATACACGCTCGCCGCCGGTCGCTGCCTGGTCGCCACCGCCGAACGCCACGGGGTGCGCCTGGGGGTCGTGATCCTCAACTCCAAAGCCCCCGGAACGCAGGCCCGCCAGCTGCTCAACCGGGGCTTCTACGACGTTTACCACCTGCCCCATATAGCCGAAGTGCCCCTGCCTTCGGGCGCCTGAGCAGCCCGCGTCTGCGGCCGCCGACGTCGCGCCCACAGCTGTCTGCGAGGGCCGCGGAACGGACTCGCGCGCCGTGGTACCGTTCCCCCTAACGAGGATTGACTGGCCAGTCAGCCAAAGGAGAGAACAGTGGATCTCGACGACACACCGGAGCAGGCCGCATATCGCGCCCAGGCGCGCAGCTGGCTCGAAGAGCACAAGTCCGAAGCGCCCGTCCTGACGGGACCCGGAGCGCTGGAGGACGAGGCTGAGATCTTGAAGGCCCGGCGCGCCTGGCAGGGCCGCCTCGCCGAGGCAGGCCTGGCCGGCGTGACGTGGCCCAAGGAGTACGGCGGACAGGGCCTCGGCCCGATCGAGCAGGTTCTCTCAAACCAGGAGATCGCCCGCGCCAAAGTCCCCGGCATCCTCGACGCGATCGGCGTGGGCATGCTCGGCCCCACGATCATCGCCCACGGAGCGGAGGAGCAGAAGACGCGCTACCTCGGCGCGATGCTCCACGGCGATGAGGTTTGGTGCCAGCTCTTCTCAGAGCCTGCCGCCGGCTCGGACCTCGCCGCCGTGCAGACCCGCGCCCGCCTGCAGGAGGACGGCAGCTGGCGCCTGACCGGCCAGAAGGTGTGGACGACGAACGCCCAGTTCGCGTCGTACGGGTTGCTGCTGGCGCGCACCGACGCAGACGTGCCCAAGCACAAGGGCCTGACGATGTTCATCGTGCCGATGGACGCCCAGGGCGTGACCATCCGCGGCCTGCGCCAGATCTCAGGCGAGGCTGAGTTCAACGAGGTGTTCTTCGACGACGTGGCCGTCGGCGCGGACGCGGTTGTGGGCGGAGTCGGAAACGGGTGGGGCACAGCCCTTACGACATTGATGTTCGAGCGCGTGACCATCGGGCTGGGCGGCGAGGGCATGGGCTACAACTCGACGCGCTTCGCCGGCGCCGTGGCCGCCGACCCGGACGCCCGCCGCGACCCCGAGATACGCCACAACCTGGGCGAGATCGCAAGCGAGCTGCTGGCCGTCAGGTTCACCGGCTACCGCACGCTCACGGCTCTGCAGAAAGGCCAGATCCCCGGCCCCGAGGCGGGCCTGGCCAAGGTCACGATCGTCAGCGGCGCCATCAAGGCAGGCGACCTGATCGCCGACGTTGTGGGTCCCGATGCACTGCTCGAGGACAGCGAATGGTCGTACATGATCTCCTTCCTGCCGGGGCTGAAGTCGGCCGGCGGCACAGAAGAGATCCTCAGGAACACAATCGGCGAGCGCGTTCTCGGGCTGCCCCCCGAGCCGAGGCTCGACAAGGGCATTCCCTTCTCAGAGCTGCGCTCCAAGGAAGGAGCGCCAGCATGAATCTCGCACTCTCCGACGAGCAGGTGTTCCTGCGCGAGGCCGCCCGCGGGGCGCTGTCGCGCTTCAAGACCTTCGAGGCCGCCCGCGAGGCGCTCGATGGCGATCAGAGCGCGCTGCCCGACCTGTGGCCCACGGCCAAGGAAGCCGGCTGGCCCGGCCTGTTGATCGACGAGGACCACGGCGGCGCCGGCCTGGACGCCTTCGACGCGATGCTCGTGCTCGGCGAGTGCGGACGCGTGCTGGCGGGCATCGCGCTGCTGGGGCACCTCCCTGCCACGGCCATTCTGGGCGCCGCCCCCGGCGATGCCCCGCTGCTCGACGCCCTGGCCACCGGCGAGAAGCGGGCCGCGTATCTGCCCGTGTCCCCTCCAAACGACATTTTTGAGGAGTGGAGTGCTGATCCCGCTCACGGGCTGGCACGCGCAGCCGCGCCCGTTGGCGTCAGCAGCGGCGATGGTCGGGCGAGCGTGAGCGGTGAGCTGGCGTTCGTCCCGGACGCGCCCGGCGCCGACCTGTTGGTGGGTGTGGCGTTGCTCGATGGCAAACCGGTCGGCGTCGCCATTGAGGCCGGCGGAAGCGGCGTCTCGGTTGAGGCGCTCATGCGCTATGACGCCACCCGCTCGCTCGGGCACGTCTCGCTCGAGGACGCGCCGGCCACTGTGCTCGACGTCCCTGTGGAGGAGCTCGCCGGCGCCTGGCATCTGGCGCAGTCGCTGATCGCCGCCGAGTCTCTCGGCAGCGTGGAGACCGCGCTGGACGTCTCCGTGGCCTACGCCAAGGAGCGCTTCACCTTCGGGCGCGCCATCGGCTCCTACCAGGCCGTCAAGCACAGCCTCACAGAGGTTCTGCGTCAGCTCGAGAACGGCCGCTCGCTGCTCTACTACGCCGGCTGGGCTCGCACCGGTGGTCCCGACGAGTTCCCGCTGGCCGCCAGCGCCGCCCGCTCGGTTGCCGGTCGCGCGCTCGATGAGGCAGCCCGCACCATGATCTCCGTGCATGGCGGCATCGGCGCCACCTGGGAGCACGACGCGCCGCTTTACTTCCGCCGCGCCCAACTCTCCCGGCGGCTGCTCGGAGGGACCGGTCAGGCGACCGATCGTGTGGCCGGCGAGCTGATCCTGCAGGCGGACACCGCCGCCGCCGCGTAGCCCAACTCAGCTCAGCTCTCTCTCGAGCGCTGGCTGGTGTTGTCGTTGTATTGCACCTTTGAGAATTTGTGCGCGGTGGTATCTACGTGAGTCGCTGGTGTTGATACATATGCACACAAATTCTCAAAAGTGTTAATAGGTTCACGGCCAAGCACGCCGCCGACCGGGACCCGACTCGCAGCAACCCGCCCGTCAGGGCTGGCCGTGCTTACGAGCCGCCGCGCTCGCCTGCGGCTTGGATGCGTCGACTTCGACTTCGGCTTCCGCCAACGCGGCAGCGACCGGCGCGCCATAGGCGGCGTGCACGTCCGCCACCAGCGTGGCGTCGGTGGCGCAGTTGATGCAAAAGCCGCGCTGGGACCAGCCGATGGCGCGCGCCAGCACCTGATCGGCATAGGTCACACCGGTTGCATCGTGGCCGTAGTAATCATAGGCCGCGTTCCACGCCGAGTCGTCGAGTGCGTACCCGGCGCCCTCGGCTGACAGCAGGTGAGCGGCGGCCATGATGGCATCGAAGTCGTCATAGATCGAGGGATGCACCTTCGTCATGTGGTCATAGGCGGCAGGACGCTTGGCGTAGATGTAGGAGTCGCTCACGAGGCTCCACGTCGTCAGCGGACCGTTGGTCACATTGAATTGCATGGGCCCCCCGCAGCAGTGCGCGAAGTTGAGCCCGTGGTAGGTGCTCGGAGCCGTCGAGAAGGCCGTCTCCTGCATGTGGATCGAGGCGATCAGCAGCCAGTTGACACCGAAAGTGCCCTGTGCGGCGGCGTAAATGGGGTAGAAGCCTTCCATCCAGCGCCTGGCGATGTGTGTCTGTGTCGCCTGCGCAAAGCGTCTGGCGTCGGCGCTCTGCTGGACGCCGGAGGGATGAGCGAGGATCTTGGCTGCGGGCTTCGCCGTCGTGGCTGCGCCGGCACCAGGAGCCGGGACCGGCGTCGCCACCGAGACGATCACCGGCGGCGGGGCCTTGATGGTCGTGTCAGTGCGGCCGACGAGCCCGCTCAGGATCGCTGCGAGCACGAGCACGCCGAGCAGAGCTGTGGCGCCTGCCAGCAGCCACGCCCGTCGTTCGGAGGCGGGCACCGGAGTCGGGGCAAAGCTCTGATCGGACGACTGGGCGTCACGCTGGGCGTCCGGGGAAGAGGGTTGTGCTTGCTCAGATGTGCTCATCGGCCGATACAACCGTACCCCGTGCTCCTCGCCCGACTCAAGCCCCCACCGTCCGCCGCGACGATTCATCTCCGGGCGGGTTAGAACCCGCATGCGCATTTCCGTCGCCGCCACAACCGCCGTCGTCCTGCTGGCTCTCTCAGCACCACCGACACTGGCGGACGCCCCGGCGCGGTCTTCCACCGTGCGCAAGAACGCCACTCCCTTGCCGGCGCTCAGCTCGGGTCAACAGAGCTATCTCGCGCTCGCCCAAGCCGGCGTTGCGACGGCCGAGCGCCGCTGGCACGACCGGCGGCTCGGTTGGTATGACGCCCGGCTGAACGACCACGAACGCTATCCACTGGCCACCATCTGGGACATCGTGCCGCTGTTCGAGTCGATCGACGCGATTGCCATCGCCCAGCCGAGCGCAGCCAACAAGGGGGCAGTCGCCCACTTTGCGGCCGGAGCCGAGCGCTACCTCAACCGCGGCCTGCGCCCCGTGGCCGGCTACTCCCCCTATCCGGGAGACCGGGAATCCAACACCGAGACGTGGTTCGATGACAACGGCTGGTGGGGCATGGCCTTCGTCAACGCGTATAGAGCAACAGGCAACCATCGCTACCTGCTCGACGCCCAGCGCGCCCTGCGCTACATCGCAAGGGTCGGCTGGGACCCCCACTCGGGCGGGCTGTGGTGGAACACCACCCACCCCTACAAGGCGGGCGCCGCGCTCGCGTCGGACACGCTGCTGGCCACGCTGCTCTACCAGGACACCCACTCCACGTTCGCGCTGGGGCAGGCGCGCAAGTTCCTCGCATGGGGCAACTCGAGCGGCTTCAGCCCAGCGGACGGCCTGTATGCGGGCAGCAGCATCAACCCCACGCCCGCCGACTACGTCGAGGGGCCGCTGATCTATGCCCAGGCCACGCTCTGCCGGCTCACGGCGTCGCCCGCCGAATGCAATCGAGCCGAGGTCTTGAAGGCCACTGCGCTGACCCGCTTCGGCTACCTGCTCGACTTCTCGCCTCAATACGACGCCATCTACGTGCAGTGGATGCTCGCCCTGTATGCGCTGGACGGCGACCGCAGCCTGTATGCGCTGGCGGCCGACAACGCCCGCGACGCGCAGACGCGGGCAGTCAACGGCGAAGGGCTTTACCTGCTGTCTTGGAACGGCGAAACGCTCCCCACACGCTACGCGCTGCCCGGCATGCTGCAGACTCAGGGGGCCACCACGAGCGTGTTCGCCTGGCTGGCCGTGTATCCCCCGCCGTCCTAGACGCCCAGCGCGCGCCGGGCGAAGCGATCGAAGATCAGATCCGGGAGCAGCCGCTTGGCAGCAAGCATGGCCCTCGCGTCTCTTCCAACCACGTAGCGGGCACGCGGCCGCCCCGACGTGAGTGCGCGCTCGATCGTCGCCGCCACCTCCTCGGGGGGCACACCCCGGCGTGCGGTGCTCTGCATCGCCTTGTCCATTGCCGCCTGTACGTGACCGTACTGTTGCTGGAGCTCCGGCGGAACGGTGACGCTCTCGGCTTCCGCGCGGCTCTTGTCCCAGATCGGCGTGGCCACCGAGCCTGGCTCCACGAGCGCGACCTTCACGTTGGAGTTGCGCAGCTCCACCCGCAGGGCATCTCCCACGGCCTCGAGCGCGTGCTTGGAGGCGGCGTATGGAGCACTGAAGGCCATCGTCACGCGACCCCCGATCGAGGACACGAGGACGATCCGCCCGCCCGCAGCGCGCAGCGCGGGAAGCATCGCCCTGGTGACAGCCACCTGTCCGAACAGGTTGACGTCGAACTGCCTGCGCAGATCCTCATCGGAGATCAGCTCGAGCGGGCCGCTGATGCCGATGCCGGCGTTGTTGACGAGCCCGTCTAGCCCGCCTGAGGCGGTCTGCTCACGCACTCGCTCCACCGCCTGCGCGATCTGCGTGGAGTCGGTCACATCGAGTGTCAGCGCGATCACACGACCTTGCGCGGACTCCTGCTCGAGGCGCTCGCCTGCCGCCGGATCGCGCACCCCCGCCAGCACCGTCCAGCCGCTCGCCGCCAGACGCAGGGCGGTGGCACGACCGATGCCCGTGGAGGCACCGGTGATCAGGGCAAGAGGCACTCCCGCGACGTTACTCCAGATGGGGCGGCTCGGCAGTGCCACCCACTTGCTTAGGATGGGCTCCCCTTGTCCTTGCTGTCCACTCCCAAGCGCTTCACACGCGCCACGCTCACGCTGGGCCTGCTCGCCCTCCTTGCAGGCTGCGGATCGAGCAACAGGGTCAGCTCCACCGCCAACGCGAGCGCGGGATTCGACCCGTTCCCCTCCAAGGCCCCCGAAACATGTCCGGGCGCGGTGCTCGACACGCTCGGACGGGTGGTCGCCCGCGTATACCACGAGGGCATCTCGAGCGAACGCACGATCGTGGCCAAGCGGCTCATCGAAAGGTCCACGCCGCTGCGCCAGGCTGTGGAAGCGGGAGATGCGCGGGCCACCACGGCAGCAGCCCAGGCGCTGCTCGCAAGCGGCAAGCTCACGACCCTGCGAGTCGTGAGCGGCGGGCACACGCTGGCGGCCGTGGGCATGCCGTCGCTGACGCCGCTGCAGGGAACGCTCAAGGACAGCAAAGGCGCCGTGATCGCCACTTACGCCACGAGCGTGTGGTCCGACGCGGGCTTTGTGGCCGAGTCGCAGGGCGTTGGCGAGGGTCCCGTGGCGCTGCGCGTCGGCGGCCACAGCGTCGGTGGCTCCTTTGCGCTCCCCGCCGGCTCGCTCCCCGACGAAGGCACGCTCACCGTGAAGGGGGTCAGCTATCGGTACACGTCGTTTGCCGGCGAAGCCTTCCCGTCGGGCCCGCTGCGCGTCTATCTGCTCAAAGCCGTCAGCTACACATCGGTGTTGTGCGGAGCCTCGACCGAAGACACCGTCTTCAACACCCTGAGCCGGGTCGCGAAGCTGATCTACAAGGGTGAGGGCGGACCGCGCACGCTGCCCCAGATCCACCGCGTGCAGGCCTACGCCCCACTCCTGGAAGCGGTCACGCGACGTGACCCCACGGCCACGCTTGCGGCCGTCAAGGTCCTGCTG
This sequence comes from Solirubrobacteraceae bacterium, assembly GCA_030151725.1. Classification (GTDB taxonomy): domain Bacteria; phylum Actinomycetota; class Thermoleophilia; order Solirubrobacterales; family Solirubrobacteraceae; genus Palsa-744. The sequence continues at coordinate 61,823 of JASLDD010000290.1, read as the reverse complement.
CACCACCACATCGTGCGCCTGCGCGTGTTCGGCGCTAGCGGCGAACTGCTCACCGACCTCGGCGGTCCATACGTGCTCGCGCCCGTCAGCGCCCCCCTGCGTCTGCACGGCGCCACCATCGGGAAGATCGTGCTCTCGATTCAGGACGACGAGGGCTACAAGCGCCTCGCCGGACGCCTGGCAGGACTGGACGTGCTGATGTACATGAACGTCAACGGACGCCAGCAGCTCGTTAAGAACAGCCTCGGCCCCAACCCCGGCACGGTTCCCGCCAGCGGCTCATATGTCTACCGCGGGAAAAAGTTCAACGTGCTCACCATCCCCGCCAAAGCGTTCCCGTCGGGACCGCTCACCATCCGGGTGCTGATCCCGGTGCCCTACGTGTAGGCCAGTGGAGGGAGCTAGGCCGGGGCGAGCGCCTCGCGCTTGGAGTCCAGCGACTTCATCAGCTCGTCGAAAGAGTCCGCGAATTTCTCCACGCCCTCGCGCTCGAGCGTGTCGGTGAGATCGTCGTAGTCGACGCCCGCCTGCGCCAGCGCGTCGAGCACCGCGCGTGCCTCCGCAAGACCGCTGCGCAGTCGCGGCTCTGGCCTTCCATGATCCTGGAAGGCCATGATCGTCTCCTCGGGCATCGTGTTGACGGTGTCCGGGCCGATCAGCTCCTCGACGTACATCGTGTCTGGGTAGTCGGGGTTCTTGACAGATGTGGACGCCCACAGCACCCGCTGGGGGGTCGCGCCCTTGCCCGCCAGGTACTCCCAGCGCGGACCGGCGAACGCCTCCAGGTAGTGGGCATATGCGAGCCTTGCGTTGGCCACCGCGAGCTTGCCCTTGAGCTCGTCGTGACCGCCGATGTCGTCTAGGCGTTTGTCCGCCTCGGTGTCGATGCGCGAGACGAAGAAGCTCGCCACGGAGGCGACCTTGCGCGGGTCGCCTCCCTCCGCCACCAAGCGCTCGAGGCCACGGATGTAGGACTCGGCCACCTCCGCGTAGCGCTGCAGCGAGAAGATCAGCGTCACGTTGATCGAGTGGCCCTTGGAGATCACGTCCTCGATCGCTGCCAGCCCCGGCTTGGTGGCGGGGATCTTGACCATCAGGTTGACGCGATCGACCGTCTTGTGCAGGCGCATGGCCTCGCGGAACGTCTCCAGCGTGTCATACGCCAGGCGCGGGTCCACCTCGAGCGAGACATAGCCGTCGCGCCCACCGCCGCCGTCCCACACGGGGCGAAACAAGTCACAGGCGGCCTTGATGTCATCCTGGGCCAGCGCCCAGAACGTCGCTGCGGTGTCGCAGCCGTCGGCCGCCAATTCATGCATCTGCTCGTCATAGGCGTCGCCCGAGGACATCGCCTTCTGAAAGATCGTGGGGTTGGACGTGGCGCCCACCACCGAGTAGTCGTCGAGCAGCTCCTGCAGGTGCCCGCCACGAATTGACTCGCGCGAGAGGAAGTCCACCCACACGCTCTGCCCGAGAGCCGAAAGGCGTTGCAGGGGCGAGGTTGCATCGGTGGACATGGCGTCTCCTTAGGTGTTTGAGTCCAGCAGCGCCCGGGCGCGGGCGGCGATGTTCTCGGTGGTGAAGCCGAGCTCCTTCAACACGGTAGTACCCGGGGCGGAGGCTCCAAAGCGATCCAGGCCAAGCACGTCGCCGTCGCTGCCGACCCACTTCCACCAGCTCATGCTCGCTCCCGGCTCCACCGCAAGGCGGGCTGTGATCGCACACGGGAGCACCTCGTCGCGATACTCCTGCGACTGGGCTTCGAAGAGCTCCATGCACGGCATCGAGACGACCCGCACGCGAGTGCCATCGCCGGCGAGCTCCTTACCGGCTGCAAGCGTCGGACCGACCTCGGCACCGGTGGCGATCAGGATCAGCTGGGGAACCTCGGCCGAGCTCGAGTCCCACAGCACATAGCCGCCCTTTTCCAAACCCTCGGCGGCGGCGGTCTCGGTGCGGTCGAGCGTCTCGACGTTCTGGCGCGAGAGCAAGAGCGCCACCGGCCCGTCCTCGCGCTCGAGCGCGACCTTCCAGGCCAGTGACGTCTCGTTGGCGTCGCCGGGGCGGATCACCCACAGGTGCGGGATCGCACGCAGCGCCGCATAGTGCTCGATCGGCTGGTGTGTGGGGCCGTCCTCGCCCAACGCCACCGAGTCGTGCGTCCACACCCACACCACCGGAAGCTCCATCAGAGCGGACAGGCGCACCGAGCCGCGCATATAGTCGGAAAAGATCAGGAACGTGGAGCCGTAGGGCTTGACGATGCCGCCGTGGGCCGCAGCGCCGTTGACGATTGCGCCCATGGCATGCTCGCGGATGCCGAACGGGACGTTGCGTCCGGCGTGCACCTTGGAGAACTCACCGCCACCCTCGAAGACGGTCTTGGTCGACTCGACCAGATCCGCGGCTCCCCCGATCATCGTGGGCGAGAACTCGGCGAAGCTCGCCATGATCTTCTGGCCGGCCGCGCGGGTCGCCAGCTTCTCGCCGGCCTCGAATGTCGGCAGCGCCTCGCGCCAGCCGTCGCGCAGCTGGCCCTTCCAGGCCCGGTCCCAGTCGTCGGCCATGTCAGGGAAGGCCTCGCGCCAAGAGCCGAAGCGCTCTTGCCAGGCGGCCTGCGACGAAGCGCCCTGCTCGCGCAGCGACATGTGCTCATAGACGCGCTCATCCACCCAGAAGGTGCGCTCGGGATCGAAGCCCATGACCTCCTTGGTGGCCCTGACCTCATCTTCTCCCAACGCCGCCCCGTGGGACTTGGCGGTGTCGGTCGCGTTGGGGGCCGGGTAGGCGATGTGCGAGCGAATCGAGATGAATGACGGCCGCTCGGTTTCATCGCGCGCCGCCGCAATGGCCGTCTCGAGCGCCTCCACGTCCTCGGAGTCCTCCACACGCTGAACGTGCCATCCGTCGGCTTCGAAGCGGCGCGTGTGGTTCTCACCGTCGAATGACAGAGACGTTGTGCCGTCGATCGTGATGCGGTTGTCGTCATAGCAAGCCACCAACTTGCCAAGCCCGAAATGCCCGGCGATCGACGCGGCTTCCTGGCTGATCCCCTCCATCATGTCCCCGTCGGAGCAGATCGTGTAGACGCGGTGATCGACCAGCTCGCGGCCAGGGCGGTTGAAGCGGTCTGAGAGGAAGCGCTCGGCCATCGCCATTCCAACCGCGTTGGCGAAGCCCTGCCCCAACGGCCCCGTCGTAACCTCGATGCCGGAGGTGTGGCCGCGCTCGGGATGGCCCGGGCAGCGCGAGCCCCACTGGCGAAACTGCTTGAGATCCTCCAACTCCAGGTCGTAGCCCGTCAGGTGCAGTAGTGAGTACTGCAACACGCACGCGTGGCCCGAGCTGAGGACGAAGCGATCCCGATCCGGCCACTCGGTGTCGAGGGGGTTGACATTCAAAAAGCGCTTGAACAGGACGTAGGCCAGTGGAGCGAGCGCCATCGCCGTGCCGGGATGTCCGGCGTTGGCCTTTTGCACCGAGTCCATCGACAGACCGCGAATCGTGTCGATCGAGAGCTTGCGAATATCTGCGTCGTCAGCCACGGAAGCCTCGTTACCCGTTGTGGTGGATCCAACTCGGACGGACATCCCGCTCGATGCTATCGACCGGGCCGCTAGAGTCGCCTGATCGTGTCTGAGCAGTTCTGCGACGTCGGCCAGGGCATCACCCTCTGCTACGAGACCTTTGGGGATCCGGCGGACCCGACTGCGCTGCTCGTCATGGGGCTGGGCACGCAGATGATCGCCTGGCACGAGGACTTCTGCCGCGAGCTTGCCAGACGCGGCCTGCATGTGGTCCGCTTCGACAACCGCGACATCGGGCGCTCCACGCATGTCGAGGGACGCCCACCCTCGATTCCCCAGCTGCTGATGCGCTCGCGGCGAGCCGCCGTTTACACGCTCGCCGACATGGCCGACGACGCCGCCGGCCTGCTGCGCGAGCTCAATCTGGCGCCCGCGCACGTGATCGGAGCGTCGATGGGCGGGATGATCGCCCAAGCGCTGGCCGCGCGCCATCCGCAGGCGGTGCGCTCGCTGGTCTCGATCATGTCCAACACGGGCAACCGCTGGAGCGGGCAGCCCTCGCTGCGCGTGTACTCGACGTTGTTGCGACGAGCGCCCAATGAGCGCGAGGCATTTGTGGCTCACATGGAGGGCGTCTTCAAGGCGATCGGATCGATCGGCATCCCCCGCGACTCCGAGGACATCCGGATGCTTGCCGGCGCCAGCTTCGATCGCGACCGCGACTCCGAGAGCCCCGGCCGCCAGCTCGCCGCCATCATCGCCTCCGGCGATCGCACCGCCGAACTGCGCAGGATCTCGGTGCCGACCCTGGTCATCCATGGAAGCGCCGACAGGCTCGTCTCGCCCTCCGGCGGCCGGGCCACGGCCAAAGCGATCCCCGGCGCCGAGCTGATGATCGTGGATGGCATGGGCCACGACCTGCCACGGGCTGCGTGGCCAAAGCTGATCGATGCGATCTCCGAGCACGCGCTGGCGGCAGATGGGAGCGAGGAACAAATCGAGAAGGCCGCCGACCACGCGGATCCCGTCCCCACCCCTGCAGGCACACCGTCGTCGGACGCCGTCGCCTGAGAGCCGTCTAGGACCTCGCGCTGCTCTTCCGGCGAGCCTTACGTGCGCCAACGATCCTCAACGCCATCTCGCCGTATTTCGCGGGCGACCTCCTCGGGCGTCATCGGTCCCTTCTCGTTGAACCACACCGTCACGCTCGTCGCCATCTCGATGATCGCGAAGGAGGCCAGCTTGACCGAGTCGACCGTGAAAGAGCCCTCGTCCACACCACGCTGGATGACTGCCCGGAAGCAGCGCTCGTAGGCGTCGCGCTGCGCGCGCACCTCGGCCTGGGTCGGTTCCTCGAGGTCGTTGATCTCACGATCGCCCACCATCGCCGAGCCGCGCCGGCCCCTTCCCCGCTTACTAGGCCCCCTTGGGCCGACGGCCGTGGACGCGCAACCCCGATACGGAATGTGTGCGCGCACTTGGGCAGAAGCATGTTTCCTGGCGCACGCGCACGAGCCAGTGCAGATCGTGGCGGCAGTGCGAGCGGCGGTAGGGCCAGCGGCCGTGCAGCGCTCGGAGCATCCGCTGCTCGTGACAGTCGAACACCCTCACGACCGCCTGCCGGCGGCTGTGAGGCTCAGGGACATTGAAAGCGAACTCGTCGTGTCCGCCATCGACTTCCGGCCTTGCATCGTGCTTGACCTCACGTCCATAGTCCGACCCCTCGTCTTCTTCGGAGAGTGTTCCCATCCTCCATACCTTCCGATGGGGGCGAGATCGTTCCCGCCGGGGACATATAAATCAGGTTTTACGCAGAATGTCAACTTAACCCGATTGGATGACATGCAAACCCTGAAGCGTCTATGGGGGGGCCTTGATCGCAAGAGCCACAGGGCGATATGCCAGTTCCACCCAGGGGGAAGCGGGCGTGCCCCGGCTTGCGCAACAGCTTCGGCAGGAGGCTTCTGCGACCGCTGAGGAACGCTTTCAGGGCGGCCCATATGGGGCGCAGAGGCCCGGAGGAGAGAGTGCGCCCGGCGGGAATCGAACCCGCGGCCTGCGGCTTGAAAGACCGCTGCTCTTTGGCTCCCCGAAGAGAACCGTTGACCACTGAGCTACGGGCGCGCTGTTAGACGTCTGACCAGCTTGACTTGCAGTTGCGCAGCCTATTCTAAGCAGGCTCGGCCTGCTCGGGCAGGCCAAAGACACGCGCGACGTTCCCGTGGAGGTAGAGGTCGCGCGTCTGCTCGTCCAGGCCCAGCTCGCCCAGGCCGTCGAGGGCGTGGTCGGGGAGGATCATCGGGTAGTTGCTACCGAACAGGACCTTGTGGCGCCCGCTGCCGCTCTTCATGTAGGCGACCAGCTCCGGGGGCAGTCGCCGGCTGGTGTAGGCGGAGGTGTCGATGTAGACGTTCTCGTGCTTGCGGCACACGGCGATCATCTCCTCGGTCCACGGATAGCCGATGTGCCCACCGACGATCACAAGCTCGGGGAAGTCGAGTGCGATCTGATCGATGTAGGGGATCGGACGGCCGGGCTCGGACGGGCGCAGGGGCCCCGTGTGCCCCACCTGCGTACAGAAGGGAACGCCGAGATCCACACAGGCGGCGTACAGCGGATAGAAGCGCCGGTCGGTTGGCGGTGTCTCCCACAGCCAGGGCAACATGCGCAGCCCGATGAGCCCCAGCTCGCTCACGCAGCGGCGCAGCTCGCGCACGCCCTCCATGGGCCGGTCGAGCGCCACAGCGGCAAGCCCTGCGAAGCGCCCCGGATGCGCTGCCACCCAGCCGGCCACCTCGTCGTTTGAGATCAGGGCGCCCTCCCGCGGGGCATGCCAGGCGGTGAGTAGGGCGAAGTCGACGCCGGCGGTGTCCATTGCCTGGATGGTGGCCTCGATTGGGATGTCGCCCGTGGGGATCTCCCCGCCGGTCCACCGCCGCAGGGAGTCGAACATGTCGTGATCGAGGAAGCGTCGCGTGGGGTGCTGCATCCAGGCATCGATGATCATCGGCGAAGCCTCTCAAAAACAAGCCTGGGAGCAGGAGGTTCTCGGTCAACCAGCCTGGATGATCGCGTTGGGGGGCAGCTGCGAGCGCGACACGCCGAGGCCGTCGCAGCGCTTGGCGCAGCGCTCATACAAGGGACGAAAGCCGAGGAGTTCGGGGATCGTCACGATCCGGTAGCCACGGGCTCGCAGGGTGGCGATGATCGTAGGGTAGGCCGCCAGCGTCTGTTCGCGCGGCCCTCCGCCATCGTGGGAGACGATGATCGAGCCGGGGCGCACCTGCGCCAGGATGCGCTGCTCGATCACGGGGGTGCCCGGCAGGAGGTAGTCCTGCGGCGCGGCGTCCCACACCACCGTCGCCAGCCCAAGCGACCCTGCCGTCTGCACCACAGATTCATCAAACACGCCGAAGGGTGGGCGAAATACGCAGGGCGTGTAGCCAGTGAGCCCGCGAATCGCCACCAGGGCTCTCAGCAGCTGGGAGCGGACTTCGTCGCTGTGCACGAGGTTGGGGTGGGTGTAGGTGAGGTCGCCGAGAGCATCGCCGTCGCGAAGCTCTCGCAGCAGCGTGGCGCGGTAGCCGGGCTTGAGGAGCTGGCCGATCATGAAGAAGGTGGCCTGTGTGTGGCTCTGCTCGAGCATGTCCACAAAGGCCGGCGTGTCCGGCGCGGGGCCGTCGTCGAAGCCAATCGCCACCTCGGGACGATTGGGCCCGTGGCGGTATGCACGGCTGGAATTGCTGCGACAGCCAACGATGCGGAACATCGGGCCCGAGGTCCGAGCGGCGGGAGAGGCCGTCGCTACGCCCTGCACTGCGGGAGCCGCGGTTGTGCCGGCCGGGGCCGCCGTCGGTGTGGCGCGGGTTGCGAGGGCGACGCTGGGCGCTTGGTGCTTGGTCTTCCCGCCGGCCACCTTCGCGTAGATGCCAACGGCCAGCGCAGCCAGGATCGCAAGTGCGGTGTAGAGGTGGCGCACCGTCTCTCACCATACAGCGCCAATGGCGCTCCTCGGGACACTCGCATTAGGGTGGGGCGATGAGCAGATACGTTGCGGCGATCGACCAGGGAACGACGAGCACGCGCCTGATCCTGTTCGACGTGGACGGCAGGATCGCGGCGGTCGATCAGCGCGAGCACGAGCAGATCCATCCACGCGCCGGCTGGGTGGAGCACGACGCAAGCGAAGTATGGCGGCGCACGCGCGAGGTGATCGGCGGGGCGCTGGCCGCGTCGGGGACCGAGGCGCGCGACATCGCGGCGATCGGCATCGCCAACCAGCGCGAGACGGCCGTGGTGTGGGACCGTGAGAGCGGTGAACCGATCCACAACGCCATCGTCTGGCAGGACACGCGTACGGACGGGCTGGTGCACGAGCTGGCGGGCGAGGTGGGCGTGGACCGGCTGCGCAGTCATGTGGGACTGCCGCTGTCCACGTACTTCAGCGGTCCGAAGATCGCCTGGATCCTCGACAACGTGGCCGGCGCACGCGAGCGGGCCGAGAGCGGCGAGCTGGCCTTTGGGACGATGGACAGCTGGGTCCTGTGGAACCTGACAGGGGGCGCTCGCGGGGGCGTGCATGCAACCGATGTGACCAACGCGAGCCGCACCATGCTGATGGACCTGGAGACGCTCGACTGGCATGAGCCAAGCCTGCAGTTGATGGGCATACCGCGGGAGCTGCTGCCCGAGATCCGCTCCTCCAGCGAGGTCTACGGCCACGCCGCCGGGACTGCGCTGGGCGGGCGAGAGGTGGCGGGCATCCTCGGCGACCAGCAGGCGGCTCTGTACGGGCAGACGTGCTTTGCGCCGGGAGAGGCCAAGAATACCTATGGAACGGGGTCCTTCCTGCTGGTCAACACGGGCGAGAGCATCGTGCACACAGAGACGCTGCTCACGAGCGTGGCCGCCAAGATCGGCGAGCGGGCCACCACGTACGTGCTGGAGGGCTCCATCGCGGTGACGGGCGCGGCGGTGCAGTGGCTGCGCGACCAGCTCGGCTTGATCGGCTCGGCGGCCGAGGTGGAGGAGCTGGCAGGCACCGTGGAGGACAACGGGGGCGTGTACTTCGTGCCGGCCTTCTCGGGCCTGTTTGCGCCCTACTGGCGCGAAGACGCGCGCGGAGTGATCGTGGGATTGACCGCCTACGCCCGCGCCGGGCACATCGCCCGGGCGGTGCTGGAGGCGACTGCGTGGCAGACGCGCGAGGTGCTGGACGCCGCCAACGAGGTTCTGGCGGCGCCGTTCACCGAGTTGAAGGTCGACGGAGGCATGACCGCCAACGAGCTGCTCATGCAGTTCCAGGCCGACGTGCTGGGAGTTCCCGTGATCAGGCCCAAGGTAACCGAGACGACGGCCCTGGGCGCCGCCTTTGCGGCCGGCCTGGCGGTGGGCTTCTGGGCAGATGAGGACGAGCTGCGCGAACGCTGGGCGCTCGAGCGCAGGTGGGAGCCGCGGATGGAGCGCTCCCATCGCGAGCGCGAGTACGGTCAGTGGAAGAAGGCCGTCACGCGCTCCTTCGACTGGGCCGGATAGAGGACGCTCAGATGCGTCCATCCGGCAGTTCTGCAACGCCTAGTTAGCATACCGACCAATCGACTTAAGAACCGATCTAGGAGCGCTGGATCAGTGAACAGCACACGCAGATGCTCGATCGCGCAGGTCTAGCCCGGTGTCCCGTCGCCTGCTCGGCCTGATCACGGCCTTCATGTTCCTGGAGCTGTTCTTCTTCGCGGTGCTGGCTCCGCTGCTGCCCGAGTTGAAGCGCGCGCTCGCCCTCTCCACCTCCCAGGCGGGACTGCTGGTGGCCATGTATGCGATCGGCGCGCTCGCAGCCGCGGTGCCGGCGACGCTGATGGCGGTGCGCCTGGGCGTCAAGCGGATGGCACTGGGGAGCCTGATCACGTTCGCGACGATGAGCGTGATCTTTGGGCTCGTGCACAGCTACCACGCTCTGCTGGCCGCGCGTTTCGCGCAGGGGTTCGCGGGGGCGGCGCTGTGGACGGCGGCAATGGTGTGGCTGCTCGAGGCTGCCCCCTCGGGGCGCCGTGGAGAGCTGCTGGGGTTCGCCTTCGGGGTGAGCGAGGCGGGAGCCATCGCCGGCCCGGTCGTCGGCGGCCTCGCCGCTGCAGCCGGGCGCGGTCTCACGTTCACGGCGATCGCCCTCGTATGCCTAGCGCTGGCGGCGCTCGCCACGCGCCTGCCGGCCCCGCCGATGCTCCCAAAAGGGCGGCTGCAGGTGCGCTCGATGCTCTCCTCCGCGCAGGTGAGAAGGGCGATGTGGATCGCGCTGCTGCCCGCGATGCTGCTGGCGGCGATCAGCGTGCTAGCACCGCTCCAACAGCACCGGTTGGGGGCCGGAGCGGGTGAGATCGCGGCGACGTTTGGCGTGGCGGCGCTGGTGGGGATCCTCGTGAGGCCTATGTTCGGCCGCTGGTCGGACCGCCGTGGCCCCGTGCTTCCCATCCGGCTGGGACTGCTTATGAGCGTTCCCGTGGTGCTGGCGGTCCCCTGGCTTGAAAGCCGTCTGGGGGCCGCGCTGCTGATCGGGGGAGCGCTCGTGCTCACAGGTCTGCTGTGGGCCCCTCTGATGGTGATGCTCTCAGACGCCTGCACCGCCGCCGGCGTGGCACAGATCATGGCTGTTGTGAGCATGGATCTGACGTGGCCTCCCGGCAACGCCGTGGGGTCGACTGGAGCGGCAACGATCGCTCAGACGGCAGGGCAGCGGTGGGCCTCTGGGGTCTTTGCTGTTGCGCTGCTGGCGGGCTTTGTGGCCCTCTCCCGTGCGCACCGGCCGGGCGGCACGGCGCTGCCCCTGGGACACTCGTGACATGAGCAGCCAGCCCCCGGGGCAGGCTCCCTTCTTCGAGGACCTGCAGGTCGGTCTGGCGGAGCACTCGGCGCCGTCGGTCACTTTGACCGACGGCATGGCCGCCGTCCATCAGGCGATCGTCGGGGATCGTCTGGCGCTGGCGCTGGATCGCAAGCTCGCTCGCGACGTTCTTGGCCTGCGCACCGCCCTGGCACACCCTGCGCTGGTGTGGGATGTGGCGATTGGGCAGTCGACGGTTCTCACGGGTCGGGTGCTCGCCAACCTCTTCTACCGCGGCCTGGCGTTCAAGCGAGCACCCCTCATCGGCGACACGCTCACCACGAGCACCGAGGTGGTTGGGCTGCGCCAGCTCTCAGCCCGTGCCGAGCGGCCCGCCAGCGGGCTGGCGGCACTGCGGGTGGTGACGAGCGATCAGGAGGGGCACCCGGTGCTCGACTTCTGGCGCTGCGCAATGCTGCCGCTTCGCGATCCCGACATCGTGACCGGCCACGAGGACTCCTTCGATGAGATCCCCTCTGAGCTGGACTCCGAGTCGCTGCGCTCCGCCACGGCATCGTGGCGACTCGACGCCCTGGCCGGCGACGGCGCAGGCAGCCTCGCCGAGGCGCCGCCCGGCACTCGCTGGAGCGTCCATGCGGGCGACGTGGTCAGCTCCGCCCCTGAGCTCGCCCGTTTGACACTCAATGTGGCGGCGGTGCACCATGACCGCCACCGCCAACCCGATGGGCGCAGGCTCGTCTACGGCGGTCACACGATCGGGCTTGCCACCGCCCAGGCCACGCGCATGCTCCCTGAGATCGTGACGATCGTCGGTTGGCACTCCTGCGAGCACCTGGCCCCCGTTCACGAAGGGGACACGCTGCACAGCGAGCTCGAGCTGGAGCGGCTGGAGACGCTCGCCGGCGGAGGCGCCCTCGCGCACCTGCGCTCACGGGTCAGCAAGGACGAGGCCTCGGTGGCAGTGCTCGACTGGCGCTTCGTTGCGGTAGTCGCTTAAGGCGTGAGCACGATCTTGAGTGCTTCGCGGCGGTCGTACACCGCGTAGGCCTCGGGCGCTTCCTCGAGCTTCATGTGGCGGGTAACGAGCGCCGTGGGGTCGAGCACGCCGGCGGAGAGCATGGCGAGCACGCGGTCAACATGGCCGATCACGTTGGCCTGCCCGCCGCGCAGGGTGAGCGACTTGAGCCACAGAAGGCCCATGTGCACCTCGGTGCGCTCTGCATAGACGCCGATGCATTGGATGGACCCGCAGGCGCGCGTGATGCGGATGGCGCTCTCCAGGACCTTGGGATCGCCCACGGCGTCGATCGCCACATCCACGCCCCGACCCTCGGTGGCACCGCGCACGGCAGCGCGCACGTCGTGCTCGCCCAGATGCAGGGGCTCGGCGCCAAAGGACTCAGCCATTGCCAGGCGCTCGGGGACGCTGTCGATGGCGAACACGTGAGCCGCGCCGGCAGCGCGAGCGGCCTGGACGGCACATAGCCCAACAGGACCGAGCCCAAGAACGGCGGCCACGTCGCCTGGGCGCAGACCGCTGGAGTCGACGGCATGAAAGCCCGTACCCATCACATCGCCCGCAAACAGCGCCACGTCGCTGCTCATCCCCTCAGGCACCTTGCGCAGCACGAGGTTGGCGTGCGGGACCAGCGCCATCTCCGCCTGCGTGCCCTGCAGCGAGCCGAGCGTTGCACCATGGCCGAAGGTGCGGGAGTGATCGCAGCGGTGGTAGAGGCCGCGGCGGCAGAACCAGCAGCTCCCGCACGCAGCCTGAAAGCAGCCCAGAACGCGGTCGCCCACGGCGGCCCGCGTAACGGCATCGCCGACGGCCACCACCGTGCCCACATACTCGTGGCCGATGGTGAAGCCCGGCTCGATCTGCACGCGCCCGTGGAAGATGTGCAGGTCCGAGCCGCACACTCCCGTGGCCTCGATCTTGACGATCGCGTCTTCCGCATCGACGATCTCCGGCTCGGGCCGATCCTCGACGCTGACCACGCCGGGGGCCTGGAAGGTGACTGCTCTCATGGCTCGGACGTGAGCCTACTAGGACGGGCCGGCCGCGAGATACTCATCGCATGAGCGACCTTGCGCCTCGACGCGCCCTCTTCATTGGTGACTCTCTGGTAGCAGGCGTCGGAGACCCCGCCGGGGGAGGCTGGGTCGCGCGTGTTACGAGCGCCTGCTTCGTGCGGGGAACGCCGTTGACCACCTACAACCTCGGCGTGCGGCGCGAGACTTCCATCCAGGTGGCGACACGCTGGCGGGCGGAGGCGATGCCACGGATGGCGCCCGGGGCGGATCACCGGCTGGTGGTGTCCTTCGGGGCCAACGACACGACCTTCGAGAATGGCTCCGTTCGTGTGCCTGCCGAGAGCTCAGTCAGCGCCCTGTCCGCACTACTCGAGGAGGCGAGCACGCTGGACATCGCCCCGTTCGTCATCGGCCCGGCCCCGGTCGACGACGCCGATCAGAATCGGCGCATCGGCGATCTCTCCGCGTCCTTCGCCCACCTCTGCGCCCTGCGGGACAGGCCCTTCATAGGCGTGGTGGAGCCCCTCTTGGAGTCGCCTGTTTGGATGTCAGAGGTGAGCGCCGGCGATGGCGCGCACCCGGGAGCCGCCGGCTACCAGACGCTTGCGCAGCTGCTGATCGAGCGCGGCCTGCTCACCTGGCTGACCGAGGCACGCACGGGAGCGATGTGACTGTTGTTCGGCTGGCGCATGCGCCAGCCGTGGGGCCGCACATGTGCGGCCCCTGACCGGGCCACATGTGGCCCGGTCCTTCTCTCTCTTGGAGTCTCTTTTTTGTGCCTGCTCAGCCCTTGGCCCAGAAGCGCATGTCGGGCAAATCGCTCGAGTAGTAGCCCGTCACGTTCTTGCCGAGCACCGCCACCAGTTCGCTGTCATATACCCAGATCCGCGGTGTGGCTTCGATGTAGTACTCATCCGCCTTGTTGATCAGTTCCTGACGCAGCGGTTCCTGGGTCGTGATGGCGACCTGTTTCATCAGCTTGTCAGCCGCCGGGATGCATATGTCGGTGTCGTTGAACTGGTTGTTGGGAGGACACTGCAGGTCATACGCCCAGTGGTAGTCCGGTGCCACAACCTGCGGCCCGTCCAGGAACACCGACGCACCTGCGTGGTTGGTGTACACGACTTCCAGGAACGCTGCCGCCGATACCACCTGCACTTTGGCGTTCACACCCAGCGCCTGCCATGCACCGGAAGCCGCAGTTGCGATTTCCTTGCCGATGTTGTCACCCTGCCCGACATAGATGGTGAAGCTCACCGGCGTCTTGATCCCCGACTTGGTCAGCAGTTCTTTGGCCTTGTTCAGGTCCGTCGGACGGGGTGCTCCCACTTTGGCGTCATACCACGAGTACGACGGCATCCACTCGCCGAAGTACAGCTTGCCGTAGCCGTAGGCCACCTTCTGCAGGATCGCTTCATATGGGAACGCGTAGCTGAGCGCCTGGCGGAAGTCCTGGTTCTTGAAGAACGGGTTTTTGCTGTTCTCGGGGAAGTTCAGGGTCTCTGCCTGGCGTGACTTGAACGACGCCACCGTGCAGCACGAGTTGCCCACCAAGCTGTGTGCAGCCTGGTTGGTCAGCCCCAGCGTGATGTCCGCTGCACCCGACTGTGCGTCCAGCAGCAGCGTTTCGTTGTCGGGGATGAAGTTGAGGATGATCTTCTTTGTCTTCGGCTGTTCAAAGAAGCTTGGGTTCGCTTCCAACACCAACTGGTGGTTGGGGCTGTAGCTCTTCATCAGATACGGGCCATAGCCGGCATCGTGGCTTGCCAGCCATTCGTTTGGAGTGGCCTTCTTCACGCCGCCGTGTTCTTCCACCAGCTTCGGGTCATAGATCGCCCCCGCCGTCGGCGTCGAGAGCACTTGCAACTGGTTTGGCGCCGGGCGCTTGTACTGGAAGACCACCGTCAACGGGCCCGTCGCCTTCACCGACTTGATCAGCGGTGGCGTGTAGTCGGTTTCCTCGAGCACCGAGTAGCCACCCTCTTCAAGCTTGATGTCACGTTCGATCGACCACACCACAGCCTTCGCGTCCAACGCATCGCCACTCGGGAACTTCAGCCCCGGACGGATCTGGAACGTGAGGGTGCGGTCGCCGTTTGAGTACTTGTACGACTGCGCCACATACGGCTTCACCGCCGTGATCGCCAGGTTCTGCTCAGTCGTGCCCGCAACCTTGCCGGGACTCTGGGTCACCTGCGTCAGCGTCGAGTACATCGCCCCGTCGAAGCCCGGGTCCTGGTCGTTCGTCGTCAGCCCCGGGTCCAGTGTCGCCACGGGGACCGAATTGTTGACGATCAAAGTCGCGCTCGGATTGCTCGCTGCTTTGCTCAGGCCCGTTGAGCTTGATGCGGACGTGCTGGAGCTCGAGCTGCTCCCACACGCCGCCAGGGCCAACACAGCGCCGATCCCCATCAGAGCCGACATGACGCTCAGCCGTCCTTGGGTGCCTTGCCTTGTAGTGCGCTTCATCGGGCCTCCATCGCTAGTGCAGTCTCTGGTCTCTCTCGCTCGATGTGCAAGACGATCAGTCGATATGCCAAACCTACTCGGCTGCCCATCCGTCCGTCAAGGGCCGGTGTCACAAGCGCTTCTTCATGCTTTGGACACGTGTCCAAAGTCGTTATGCAGGGGTCGCTTGACAAGGGGATGGCTGGGCTCTACGTTCCGAATCGACTGATCGATATGCCAACTGGGAGGCTTGCGTGGCTCGTTTCCCCCGCCAGTCGTCTCGCTACAAGAAATCGGAGCTGTTCGATTTGATGGATCAGGCTAGACCATTGTCGAGCCGACGCGCATGCAAGTGAGTCGCCCGATGGCGGATTGCGCCATCTCAGCCTTCCACGCCCAGAATCGAGCGCGCCTGCGCCGGGGTCGCCACCGGGCGGCCGACCGCTTTGCAGAGAGCCCTCGCACGCCTCACCAGCTGCTCGTTGGACTCCGCGTACTCGCCCGGCGCCACATACACCACGTCCTCGAGCCCTGTGCGTATGTGACCCCCAAGCGCCAGAGTAACCGCCATCATCGGGAAGTTGTGTCGTCCAATCGCAGTCACCATCCACGGAATGCCCTCAGGCACGAGCCTCGCGAACAGCGTGATCGTCTCCACCGTCGGCGGCGCCCCACCGATCACTCCAAGCACCATGTGCATCAGTCCCTTCGCCCCATGGGCCGACGCCGTGAGCTTTGCCGCCGTGAGCGCCATGCCGATGTCGAAGCACTCGTACTCCGGGACGATCCCGCGCTGGGCCATCTCCTCGGCGAGCTCTGCAATCAAAGACCTCGGATTCAGGAACACCACGTCGTCAGGCCCGAAGTTGATGGAGCCGCAGTTCAGCGACGCCACTTCCGGCTGCGCGTGCAGCGAGCGGCGGCGCTCCTCGGCCGGCGCTCCCAGCTTGCCCCCAGTGGTGAAGTTGAGCACCACGTCATCCACCTGCTCGCGAATCGCCTGCTTGATCGCCACGTAGTCCTCCGGCGCCTGCGTCATCTCGCCGTCGACCGTGCGAGCGTGGATGTGCAGGATGCTGGCCCCTGCCTTGGCTGCCCCCACGGCCTCCCTGATCACATCGTCGCGGTTGACCGGCTGGTGGGGGTTGCCCGTGACCACGCCTCCGGCCACCGCGCAAGTGAGCATCGCGGGCTGGCTCATTGCGGCCGTAATATACCGAACGCTGTATCGGCAAATCGAACGGAGAGCCGCTCTTGAGCGTTGGCCCGGGATCTCTGAGCATCGGCGATGGCCTTGCCACCACGCGCCCCGAGGGACCAGGCAGCCCCGGCGGTCCGGGCGGCAGCGCCGACCTGTCCACCCGCTCCGTCCGTGCGCTGCGCGCAGTCCTTGCCGACCGCAAGCTGGCCGTGCCGCTCGCCGTGATCGCGCTGCTGGTCCTGTTCGCCGTCTTCGCCCCCATCCTCTTGAGCAGCGGCCCCGACAAGCAGGACCTCATCAACTCCCTCCAATCGCCCTCCCTCTCCCACCTGCTGGGCACCGATCAGCTGGGGCGCGACGTGCTCGCGCGAGTGGCCACCGGTGCGCGCATCTCGCTCCTGGTGGCCACTCTCATCACTGTCGCGGGGGCCATCGTGGGCGGTCTCGTGGGACTGCTCGCCGGCACCATCGGAGGAGCCAGCGACGGCGTCGTCATGCGGGTGATGGATGCCATCCTCGCCTTTCCCCCACTGATCCTCGCGATGGCGGTCACGGTGGGGCTCGGCATCGGCCTCGACACCGCCGCCATCGGGGTCGCGCTCGTATCCGTGCCCTGGTACGCGCGCCTCTTGCGCAGCGAGGCCCTGCGCATTCGCTCACTGCCATTCATCGAAGCCGCACACGCGATGGGCGCCACGCGCGGGCGCATCATCTACCGGCATGTCATCCCGCACATGCTCCCCGTGCTCTTCATCCAGATGGCCGCCGCCTTCGGCTACGCCGTTCTCGGCCTCGCGGGCCTCAGCTTCGTCGGCCTCGGCGCCCAGGTCCCCACGCCGGAGTGGGGAGCGATGATGACCGAAGGCCTCTCCTACTCCCTCACGGGACAATGGTGGATCTCAATCTGCCCAGGGGTCGCCCTGCTCATCACCGTCACCGCCGCGAGCATGCTCTCCGACCGCATGCGCGACCTGCTCGACCCCCGCGGCCAGTACGTGAGGCTGTAGGCAGTCATGGCCCGCGTGATCGCAATGAGGGTGCTCGGCTCGATCGGCGCGGTATTCGGCGCGACGCTGCTGGCCTTTCTGCTCCTGCGCGCGCTGCCGGGCAACCCCGCTCGGTTGATCGTCGGGCCACTCGGGACACCGCAGGCGGTCGCCTCCGTCAGCCACCAGATCGGCACCGACAAACCGATCTTCACGCAGTACTGGCTGTTCATCTCGCACTTCTTCCAGGGCGACTGGGGTTACTCCTATGCCGACGGCAAGTCCGTCAGTGCGCTGATCGGCGAACGGCTGCCGGCGACGATCGAGCTGGCGATCTTCTCGTTCTTCATCGCGATGCTCGCGGCGGTCGCCGGTGCGTTGTTCGTCACCTACCGTCGGCGCCCGATCGCCGATCGCATCCTGCGCGGCGTCTCCTACCTGGGCTTCGGCACGCCCCCGTTCTTCATCGCGCTTCTGCTCCTGATCGTCTTCTTCCGCTCCTTCCACCTCTTGCCGGGACCCGAGGGCCGGCTCGGCCTGCAGTCGACGGCGCCGCCGACGGTCACGCACATGTACACGCTCGACGCATTGATCGCAGGACAGTTCGGCACGTTCTGGGCCTCGCTCGAGCACCTCATCCTGCCCGCTGTTGCGCTCGGCCTGTCGTCGTTCTCGTTCATCGTGCGGCTGCTGCGCGCCAACCTGCTCGAGGTCTCCCGCGAGCCGTTCATCACCGTCGCCCGTGGTAAGGGCCTGCGCCGCTGGACCGCCTTCCGCCGCCACGCCCTCCCCAACGCCTTCCTGCCCACCCTCACCGCCGGCGGGCTCGTGCTCGGCGAATTCCTCGCCGGCAGCGTTCTGATCGAACGCGTCTTCAACTGGCCCGGAGTCGGCGATCTGGTGTTCGACGCCATCGTCAAGCAGGACTACGCAGTCGTGCAGACCTTCATCCTGCTCAGCGCCGTCATGTTCGTGCTCGTCAACCTCGTTGTCGACCTGCTCTACGCAGTCATCGACCCGCGCGTGCGCATCTCCACCGTGGCCACCGCCTGATGGACGACCTCGCTCTGTCGGTGCGCAACCTCAGCACCGTGTACGACACCGGCGAGTCCGTCGTGCATGCCGTGCGCGATGTTAGCTTCGACCTGCGCGCAACCGAGCGACTCGGCGTGGTCGGCGAGTCCGGCTCGGGCAAGTCGGCGCTCGCCCTCTCCATCCTCGGCCTGATCGAGTCACCGGGTCGTGTGCTCGGCGGCGAGATCGTGCTGGGCGGACGCGACATCTCAAAGCTCTCAGACCGCCAGCTGGGAGCCGTCAGGGGCAAGGAGATCGCGCTCGTGCTGCAGGACCCCTCGAGCGCGCTCGACCCCGTCAAGACCATCGGCGCGCAGATCGTGGAGGCCCTCGCCGTACACAACCCCGACATGCGCCGCGCCGCCGCCCGCAAGCGGGCCGCCGAGCTACTGCGCGAGGTCGACATCTCCCAGGCCGAGCGGCGCCTGGACGACTACCCCCATCAGTACTCCGGCGGCATGCGCCAACGCGTGGCCATCGCCATCGCCATCGCCAACAACCCCCGTGTGCTGATCGCCGACGAGCCCACCACAGCCCTCGACGTGACCACCCAGGCGCAGGTCCTGGCCCTGCTCGACCGCCTCGTCGACGAGCACCGCGCGGCCGTCATCCTGATCACCCACAACCTCGGCATCGTGTCCGACTTCTGCGACTCAGTGGCCGTGATGTACGCAGGGCGCTTCGTCGAGAGCTCCGGCGTCGATCACATCTTCACGGCGCCTACCCACCCCTACAGCGAGGCGCTGCTCAAGTGCGTGCCCAACCCTGAGCGCCTCGCCGAGGGACCGCTGCCCGCCATCTCCGGCTTCCCCCCCGATCTCTCCAAGCTGCCCAGCGGCTGCTCCTTCGCGCCCCGCTGCCCAATCGGGCGCGATCTCCCCCAGTGCCACGAGCAGGCACCGGTGCCCCATCTCGTCACCGGTCCCGCGGGGCCGGCCAGCGTCGAGTGCCACTTCGCCGAGCAGCGCATCCACGAGGTGCGCGTGTGAGCGCGATCGAGGCCGACCCCACCCCCGGCGCCCCGCAGCCCGGGCCTCAGCCGATCCTGCAGGCCGAGCACCTGTCAAAGGCCTTTGACGTGCGCGGCGGGGACCGGCTCGGACGCAAGCATTCGGTGACGGTGCTCGATGACATCTCCCTCACTGTCAATCGCGGCGAGAGCTTTGGCCTGGTGGGTGAGTCGGGCTGCGGGAAGTCCACGCTCGCGCGCTGCCTGCTGCGCCTGCTCGAGCTGAGCGCCGGGCGCGTTCTGTTCGACGGCGTCGACCTCACCACGCTCGACCGCGACGAGCTGCGCGCGCTGCGCCGGCGCATGCAGTTCGTCTTCCAGGACCCCTTCGCCTCGCTCGACCCCCGCATGACCGCCTCCTCGATCGTCGAAGAGCCGCTCGACATCCACAACATCGGCTCGCAGGCCGAGCGCCGCGAGGCGGCCGTCCAGATGCTCGCCGATGTCGGGCTCACCGCCGAGCAGGCCGGCCGGCGCCCGCACGCCTTCTCCGGCGGTCAGCGCCAGCGCATCGGCATCGCCCGCGCCTTCGTCCTGCGACCCGAGGTGGTCATCCTCGATGAGCCCATCTCCGCGCTCGACGTCTCCGTGCAAGCCCAGGTGCTGAACCTGCTGCGCGAGCTTCAGGGGCAGCTCGGCCTCACCTACGTGTTCATCAGCCACGACCTCGCCGTCGCTGAGTACTTCTGCGACCGCGTCGCCGTCCTCTACCTGGGCCAGGTCATGGAGGTCGCCGACCGCGGTGCGCTGTTCAGCAATCCCCTGCACCCCTACTCGGTCTCCCTGCTCAGCGCCGTCCCCGTGCCCCTCGCCGGCGGTCGCGCACGTCGCGCTCAGCGCCCGCCGCCGATCGGCGAAGTGGGCTCAGTTGTCGAGCGTCCTCCCGGCTGCCCCTTCGAGCCACGCTGCCCCGTGGGACGCGGAAAGGACATCTGCCGCAGCGAGCGCCCACCCATCACCGAACCGGCCGCCGGGCATCAGGTGGCGTGTCATTTCCCAGGCGAGCTGTCTGTTAGGTGACAGCGACCCGCCGGGTTGGTAGCAGCGGTGTTGGCAGAGGCTGAGCCGGGGCTGGTCGCGGGGCGAAGGGCTGCGGGTGGTGTGATGGCTATATGTCTCTCCCCGGTGGCTGTATAGCTATGGTCATACAGCATCGGCCGAGTGAATAACAGTCCCCGTCGCTCAGCGCGGCTCCAGCAGCACCACTGGCAGCTCGCGGGTAGCAACCTCCCGGTAGTGCTCGAACCCCACGTAGGCCGTATCGAGTCGCGGCCAAAGCTCCAAAGCCTCCGCCGGTGTCGCCTCGCGGGCCCGCAAAGGCCGCCACCGCCTCGACACGAATGCCTCGCAGTCCACGTGAGCCTGGAGATTGAGCCACCAGGCGGGCGGTCGATGCGAGGCTGCATTGGCGGCGACGATCGCAAAGCCCTCGCCATGCTCCACGAACAGCAAAGGCGACTCGCGTACACGCCCGCTCTTGCGTCCCACCGTTCTCAACACCAGCAGCGGCGTGCCGAACAGCGTCTTGCCTATCCGCCCCCGAGAGCGGGACAACAGCCATGCGTGAACACGTGTCGGCATCACCGACCCCGGCCGGTGGGCGAGCTTCGGGCTTACGCGCGCATAGATCTCGGCGGCCTGCACTGCGGGAATCATCCCACGCCGGATCCCGCCCGTGCGAATCGCGCTTTGTGTTCTGACTAGGCCTCGCCCATCGTCGGCCAGAGGCGCACTCCCGGCTCCACCTGCGCCAAGACCGAGTCATCCTCGACCGCCTGTGGCGGGGACCCAGCAGCATCGCCATCGCTCATCTGCGCCCTGAGGGCCGCCGTAGCCTGCTCATCGACATTCCCATCAGCTGCCAGGGCCACTCCATACACACCCTGCGCGCGCTCGGCCGTGATCCAGCCCTCGACAACGTCGTGGCGCACGTGCTCGGGGTCGCGCTCCACCGGCGGCCCGTAGCCGCCGCCGGCCGATGAGATCGAGATGATCGTCTCGCCCGGCTTGAGGATCACCTGTCCCCACGGATCGAGCTTCACGACCTGGCCGTCCGCCCGGCGCATCATCGGGCGCAGCAGCGCTCCCGGCTCGCCTCCCCGCACCCCCAGCGCGGGGTTGACGGTGCCGTCGGCCGCATAGTGCACCCCCAGCTCCGTGTCCACGGGCCCGTACTCCACATACAGCGAAGGAGCGCCGCGGAAGCGCCCGTCGCCGCCCGTGTTGGGCACGATCTTGTCCGCCCACACGCGAATCGGGCGCAGCAGCTCGAGCACCTCGGTCGAGTCGCGCATCATCGAGCCACCGTCGCTCGTCTCACCGTTCGTCAGCCACCCGTCGCCATGCGCGTGAGCCGCCCCGCCCGAGTTGCCGAGGATCATCATGTCCACGAACGGCGCATCGCCGTGGCGGGGGTCGGTCCCCACCAGGCTGGCTGTCGCCGGCGGGCACTCCGGCCCCGGTGAGGCCATGCCCATGCCGTCCTTGAACTCGGCCAGCGTACGCTGCACGATCCCCCCCAGACGCTCCGCCAAGCCGGTCGTGGCCAGTGAGCAGCTCGCCGGGTGCACGGGGATGCCCACGCAGCAGTTCTCGCGCAGCAGCACCTTGATCGCCCGGGCACTGCCCGAGTTGCGCGGCACCGTGTGGTCGATCGAGTTGAACACCCCGATCAGCGCCGAGGTCGTGGATGTGGACTCTGTGAGATTCAGCCCACATGGCAGGCAGTCGGGGTTGTTGCGCAGGTCGATCTCGATCTCCGCCGCCTCCGGGTCCACCTCGACCGTCACCTCCATCTGCACTCCCTCCGCCACTCCGGGTAGGGGTACGGAGTCGTGCAGGTCATGGCCCATGAGCCTTCCCGCCGGAAGCGATCTGATCGTCGCGCGGATGCGCTCCTCGCTGTAGTCCAGCCAGTCCCTCACATAGCCGTCGAAGACGTCCCAGCCGACCTGTTCGCCGACCTTCTGAAGCTCGCGCTCGCCCACCCGCGCGGCGCCGATCATCCCCATGTAGTCGCCGTACCAGTCCTCCGGCACACGGATCCGCGTCTGGCACATGCGGATCACGTCCTCCACGTCCCGATAGTCTTCCTGGACCTTCACGCAGTTGAAGATCAGCGCCCCCTCCTCGTACACGTCGCGGGCGGTGG
This sequence comes from Solirubrobacteraceae bacterium, assembly GCA_030151725.1. Classification (GTDB taxonomy): domain Bacteria; phylum Actinomycetota; class Thermoleophilia; order Solirubrobacterales; family Solirubrobacteraceae; genus Palsa-744. The sequence continues at coordinate 39,558 of JASLDD010000290.1, read as the reverse complement.
CCGTCATGGTCGTCGGTTCGGCATTGCCGATGTCGGCCATGTGCGCCTTCACGACCGCCGTGGCGCGGTGGCGGCCCTCGTCGTCGAGCACCGGGATCAGCACGCAGTGATCGCCCGCGTGCGAGTTGCCGTGGTAGGGCGAGTTGTGCAGGAAGGCATCGCCCCGGCGCGGGTTCGGGTGGTACTGCGCGAGCCAGCGGCTCATCAGGTCCGGTCCGCACATCACGTGGATCGGCAGCGACTCCGCCATCACCAGCAGCTCGTGATCGGCCGTGACCACACAGCAGGAGAAGTCGCGAGCGGTGTTCAGCAGCGTCGAGCGCGCTGTGCGAAACAGCGTGTTCGTCATCTTGCGCACCACGCCTTCCATGCGGTTGGTCATCACCGCCAGCGCCACCACGTCACGGGCTGCTCGCTCCTCGCCCATCAGCTCACCGCCTCAGACGTTCCCGCGCCCGAGCGCGCCGGCTCGCCCACCTGCGGCTCGATCACGAGGCTTCCGCTCGCAGCCCGTTCGGCGCTTGCATTCGGGTTCACCACGATCGTCGTGAACGAGGACTCCACGATCGCCGGACCCGACAGCCGTGTGCCCGGCGCCATCGCCTCCAGGCGGCAGATCGTGGCCTCCACAGCGCCCACGTCGCTGAAGAAGACAGTGCGACTCGCCGGCGACCCGCCGTCCTCGGGCTCCCGCGCAACCGTGTCCGCCACGCCGCCGCCGAGCGGGCACGTGACCCGCGCGCGCAGGTTGACCACCTCGATCGTCGCGCGCTCGTCGCGCACCGCATACACCTCCTCGTGGACCGAGTGGAAGTCCTCGACCAGCCGCGCGAGCCCCTCGGGGGTCTCGAGCCCCGCCTGCAGCAGCGTGTCGAGCTGCCACACCTGATGGCGGTAGCGCGCCTCGGCGATGTACTCGATCATGGGCTCCGCCCCCACGCCCGAACGCTCCGCGAAGTCCATGCAGCGACCGCGCAGCTGCTCCAGCAACTCGCCCGCGCGCGCGTGATCGAAGGAGTCCGAGCCGGTGAAGAACGCAGCGGCATATTCGCTCACCAGGTCCGACATCAGCGCTCCGCGCGCACTCAGCACGGCGCCCGCCTGTGGGGTCACCACACGTGGCGAGCCAAGCCGACGCGCGATCGCCACCGCGTTCAGTCCAGCCGCCCCGCCGCCGCCGATCAAGACCGCCGTGCGCGGATCAACGCCCTGGTTGACCGTGATCTCCTCGATCGACTGGATCATGCGCTCCGTCGCGACAGCCATGATCGCCGCCGCCGCCTCCTGAGCGCTCAGCCCGAGCGGGACTCCCACGCGCTCCGTGACCGCGCGCTCGGATGCAGCTGCGTCGAGCACCATCGTGCCGCCCAGGAAGTAGTCCGGGTCGATGTAGCCGAGCACCACCGCCGCGTCCGTCACCGTCGGCTCGATGCCGCCACGCGAATAGCAGACAGGACCCGGGTCGGCTGCCGCGCTCTGGGGTCCCACGTGCAGCAGCCCGCCCGAGTCGATCCAAGCGATCGAGCCGCCGCCCGCGCCCACGCTGCGCACGTCCACCGCCGGGAAGCCCGTGATGTGCCCCTCGTACTCCAGGCCCAGCCACGTCTCGCGCGTGACCGGGATGCGTCCGCGGCGTACCAGGGCCACGTCGTAGCTCGTGCCGCCCGTGTCCGCCACCACCGCGTCCTCGCTCATGCCGTCCAGCGCCGCGTAATGGCGTCCGGCGATCGGCGCCATCGCCGGACCCGAGTTGACCGAGTGGATCGGCGCGGCAGCCATGTCCACGGCGTCGACCACCCCGCCGCTAGAGGTCACCATCAGCAGGCGCCCACCGAAGCCCGACGCGCGCAGCCGATCCTCGAGGCCGCGCAGGTAGCTCGTCATCAGCGGCTTCAGCGACGCATCGATTGCTGCGCACGATGCGCGCCTGTACTCGCGCAGCGTTGGGTTGAGCGCATGCGAGAGCGTGTACGGGACACCCGGTAGGTGGCGCTCGACCAGCTCGCTCAACGCCAGCTCGTGGGCGGGATTGGCAATCGACCACAAAAGGCACACCGCCACCGACTCCACCTCCAGCTCCGCAAGGCGAGCGAGCACCGCCACGCTCGAGTCCTCCTGCAGCGGACGCACGACCTCGCCCTGGCTGCCGATCCGCTCATCGACCTCGAACGTCAGCGCTCGCGGGATGTAGGGGTCGGGGTAGCCGTAGCTCCAGTTGAACGCATCGGTCCTGCCGCCCTCGCGCAGCAGCAGCATGTCGGGGTGCCCGCGCGTGGCCAACAGCGCCGTGCGCGCCGTCGTCTCCGTGAGGATCGCGTTGATCGCGCGCGTGGTGCCGTGGATGAAGACCTCGACCTCGGCCAGGAAGCTCTCCCGCGAGCGCCCCGCGTCCGCAGCCGCCAAAGTCACTGCATCGAGGATGCCCGCAGCTGGATCGTGCGGCGTGGTGGATGCCTTGTACAGCCGTACCGACTCGTCCCGCTCGACCACCAGGTCGGTGAATGTCCCACCCGTGTCCGCAGCGAGACGCACCCCTACCCACCGACCGCCCGCATCGCTTCACACCCAGCAGTGAATGAAGTGCGTTCGATATCTCGGTCCATGGACCGATAAAACGTACCAGCGGTCAGCTGGTGATACAAGGCTCAGCCGCCGACCGGAACGCCGGCGCGCGCCCGCGCTTTGCGCTTTGGCGCAAGCTCGGGGAACAGCGTGCGGATGACCTCGTCGCGAATCTGGCGCCCGTCGAGCTTGGCCTCCGAGGTGAGCGCCTGGATCGCAAGCCCGTTGAGCACCGCATCGAAGCGCCAGCTCCAAGGGATCGAGCCCGGCTTGTCCGCCGGCGCTATGCCCTCGAGCGCCATGTCGATGATCTCGTACCAGCTCGTCAGCCGTGCCTCGATCGTGTGACGCAGCTCGGGAAGGCGCACGGCCTCCCCGTAGGCGTTGATCCACACACGCCACGTCTCCGTCATCTCCCCGTCCTCCGCCAGCGCGTAGTCGAGCAGGGCCGTCAGGCGACCGATGCCCGCTGGGATGCCCTCGATCGACTTGCGATAGCTCTCCTGCGTGCGCTCTGAGACGTACACGAGTGCTTGAGTGAGCAGGTCCTGGCGATTGACGAAGTAGTGGTTGAGCATTCCCGTGCTCACACCGGCCTCGTCGGCCACCATCCGCATGGTCGAGCCGGCAAATCCCTCTCGCGCGATCACCGCAGCGGCAGCGCGACAGATCTGCTCCCTTCTGATCGGTCCCATTCCGAGCTTTGGCACCGCGTTTCCTCCAGTCAAAAATCCTTACCGGGCTTGTCTGCCCGCCGAACCATGGCGGCTCTGAGGCAATACGCCATGATGCTAATGGTTGGGATGGCGTATCGCTCTCGAATTAGAGGGCTAACACGGAATCTCTACGCACTGCTTGCGCAGCTCCGTTCGCACGCCTATAGTCGCATATCGCGTGATCGGTTTGCAATAGCTGTCCGTCTGAAAGGAAACTGACCCAGATGAGCATCGAGCGCCTCACCACCAACCCCGCATCCGGCTTCAGCGACGCCGTCACCGCAGTGGGTCCCGGACGGCTGATCCACGTGGCGGGAAACGTCGGCTTCGGCGCCGACGGCAAGGTCGTCTCGGGAGGCATGGGCGACGAGGCCAAGGCCACCTTCGACAACATCGAACGCACGCTCCAGGAAGCCGGCGCCGACATGTCGCACGTGGTCAAGATCAACGCCTTCGTGACCTCCCTGGATGAATACCCCGACTACGCGAGCGAGCGAGCGCGGCGCTTCGGCGAGCAGTTGCCGGCAAGCGCCACCGTTCAGGTCGCCGGACTGATGGTCGGTGCACAGATCGAGATCGACGCCGTCGCATTCGTACCCGACGCGTGAGCGAGGACGACCACACGAACGCCCGCATCACATGCGACATCGGCGGCACGTTCACCGACGTGGTCGTAAGCGACGGGCGCGGACGGCTCACCGTCGCCAAGGCCCTGACCCAGCCGGGCCACCTCTTCGGCGGCCTGCACGCCGCACTCGAGCGCGCCGCCGAGCAGCTCTCCGAACCGCTCACCGCCCTGCTCGGTCGCGCGAGCCTCTTCATCTTCAGCACCACCCAGGCCACCAACGCGATCCTCGAGGGGACGACTGCGCGCACGGCCTTCCTGTGCACGGAGGGCTTCCCCGACATCCTCGTGCGACGCGAGGGCGGCTCGCTGCGTCCGTATGACTACACGCGCCAGTTTCCTGCCCCCTACGTGCCACGGCGACTGACCTTCGAGATACCCGAGCGGATCGATGCCGACGGCGGGGTGCTGAAGGCGCTCGACGAGCGGGGCGCACGCATGCAACTCGCGCAGGCGCTGGCCCTGGAGGTGCAAGCAGTGTCGGTGTGCCTGCTGTGGTCCACCGCCAACCCGGCCCACGAGCTCGCGCTGGGCAAGCTGATCGAGCAGGAGCTACCAGGGGTGCCGTACTCGCTCTCGCACCAGATCAACCCGATCGTGCGCGAGTACAGGCGCGCGTCGGGCACCTCGATCGACGCATCGCTGAAGCCGCTCATGCAGCGCCACCTGCCCGAGATCGCAAGCGGCCTGCGCGATGAGGGCTTCGCGGGCGAGCTTCTCGCAGCCAGCTCCGCCGGCGGTGTGGTCCCGATGTCCGAGCTGATCTCGAGTCCGCTCTGGTCGGTGCGCTCCGGTCCCTCGCTGGCGCCTGTGGCGGCGCGCGCGGTGTCCGGTGCAGAGACCGGCTCGGGCGATGTGATCGTGTGCGACACCGGCGGCACCAGCTTCGACGTGAGCCTCGTGCGCGACAGCGAGCTGGTCTTCACCAGCGAGACGTGGCTGGGGGAGCCCTTTGCCGGGCATCTCACAGGACTCTCCTCGGTGGACGTGCGCAGCATCGGCGCCGGCGGCGGCTCGATCGCCTGGGTCGATCCCGGAGGTCTCCTGCGCGTGGGACCCGAGAGCGCCCGCGCGGACCCCGGTCCGGCCTGCTACGGGCGCGGAGGCACTCGCCCGACGGTAACCGACGCGGCCCTGGTGCTCGGCTATGTCGACCCCCACCGCTTCCTCGGTGGGGCCATGAAGCTCGACACCCAAGCGGCCGAGACCGCTCTGGGCGAGCTCGCGGCGGCGCTCGGGATCGACTCGCGAGAGGCAGCCCACGCCGTGCTCTCGATCGCCAACGAGCGCATGATCGCCGCGATCCACGAGCTGACCGTCAACGAGGGCGTCGATCCCCGCGACAGCACGCTCGTGGCAGGCGGAGGCGCAGCCGGGCTGACCATCCTGCCGATCGCCTCCGAGCTTGGATGCCGTGAGGTGCTTATCCCCCGCGCCGCCGGTGTTCTGTCCGCGTTTGGCGGGCAGCACTCCGACATCGTGCGCGAGGTGACCTTGCCGCACGTCAGCAACTCCCTGGACTTCGACTTCGACGGGGTCAAGCGCACACTCGAGGAGCTCGCCGAGCGCCTCGCCGCATTCGAGGCCAAGCTTCCCGAGGGGATCGCCGGCGACACGCAGCGGCGCTACTACGTGGAGGCGCGCTACGCCTATCAGGTGTGGGACCTCTCGATTCCCCTGGAGGGCGACGGCGTGCAGGACAACGCCGCACTCGAGCGCCTGATCGAGAGCTTTCACGACGCTCACGAGCGCATCTTCGCCGTGCGCGAGCCCGGGCAGAAGATCGAGATGAGCCAGTGGAAGGGCCGCGTCGTGGCCAGCACCGCCAAGCCGCCCCTCGGCGTCAAGCGCGAGCCGGCCGGCGCCGCGGCCCCCGCGCCACAGCCGCGCCCCGCCTACTTCCCCGAGCTCGGTGAGGTCGAGATCCCGGTGCATCTCGGCGAGCAGCTCTCAGCGGGCTCGCGCATCGCCGGCCCCGCGCTCGTGATCGAGCCCGAGACCACGATCGTCGTCTATCCCGGCTGGGATGCCCACGTCACATCGCTTGGCAACTACAAACTGGAGCTCGTGCAATGAACCCGCAGACGACCGGCGAGCTCGACCCAACGCTGATGGCAGTGCTCGCGCATCGCTTCGAAGCGATCGTGCGCGAGATGACCAACACGCTCTTTCGCACCGGGCGCAGCTCGATCCTGAACATGGCTCGCGACTTCTCCTGCTCGATCATCACCGCCGACGATCAGCTGCTCGCGGCCGCCGAGGGGCTGCAGGTGCACGTGCTCGGCGCAGGGCTGCAGACGAGCTCCATGCGCGAGCTTCACCCCGACCTGCGCGAGGGAGACGCCTACCTGCACAACGACCCCATGCTCGGCAACACCCACACCGCCGACCACACCATCCTCGTGCCCGTCTTCATCGACGGCGAGCACATCTTCACCGCCTCCGCCAAGGCCCACCAGGCAGACTGCGGCAACGCCGAGCCCTCCACCTACGTCACCTACGTCGAGGACGTGTACGCCGAGGGGGGCCTGCTCTTCCCGTGCGTGAAGGTCCAGGAGGACTACCGCGACATCGAGGACATCATCCGCATGTGCCGGCGGCGCATCCGCGTACCCGACGTCTGGTACGGGGACTACCTCGCCGCGATGGGCGCCGCGCGCATCGGCGAGCGCCGCCTGCAGGAGGTGATCGCGCGCTACGGCGTCGAGACGATCCGCTCGTTCATCACCGCCTGGCTCGACTACTCCGAGCGCTCGATGGAGCAGGCGATCCGCAAGCTGCCCGCCCGTCAGCTGCGCGCGATCTCCCATCACGACCCGATCCCAGGCCTGCCCGACGGCGTCGAGGTCAACGTCACGATCGACGTCGATCCAGAGGCGGGGCGCGTGAGCTTTGACTTGCGCGAGAACCCCGACTGCATTCCTTTCGGCCTCAACGTCTCCGAGAGCTGCGCCCGCGGCGGCTGCATAATCGCGCTGCTCAACTGCCTCGAGGAGGACATACCGCGCAACGCCGGGTCCTTCCGCCGCGTCGAGGTGCTGCTCCGCGAGGGATCGATCATGGGCGGGCTGACCGAGCCCTACTCGGCCTCCGTTGCGACCACCAACGTCCTCAACCGCATGATCAACGCGGCCCAGAGCGCCTTCTGTCAGCTCGGCGACGGCCAGGGCCTGGCCGAGGGCGCCGGTGCGATGGGTGTCGGCTACGCGGTCTTCTCCGGCACCTATCCGGACAGCGGCGAGCCCTACGTCAGCGAGATGGTCATCGGCAACAACGGCGGCCCCGCCTCGCCCCACTGCGACGGCTGGATCACCTACGCGATGCCCGACTGCTCCAAGACCATCTACATCGACAGCGTCGAGATGCTCGAGCGCACCTATCCGCTGCAGTTCCGCTCCTACCGTCTGCTGGCCGACTCAGGCGGCGCGGGACGCCTGCGCGGTGGGCCCGCATCCGAGGTCGTCTACGGGCCGCGCGCGACTCCCCTGCGCGCGTTCTACCTCGCCGACTTCGCCCGCAACGCGCCCCAGGGCGTGCGCGGCGGGCTGCCCGGCACAGCGGCCTCGGCGAGCATCATCGACAGCGACGGCTCAGAGCGCGAAGTGGAGCCCGTGGGGGACTCGCTGCTCGAGCTCGGACAGTGGATTCGCGGCGTGGAGGCCGGGGGCGGTGGCTACGGAGACCCGCTGGAGCGCGACCCAGAGGCGGTCTTGAACGATGTGCTCGAGCGCTGGATCAGCGCCAAGGCCGCGCACGACGTCTACGGCGTGGCGCTTTCCGAGCACGGTCCCGGCGGCGGGTTGGCCGTCGACGTGCCGGGCACTCGCGAGCGTCGCGAGGCCCTCCTGGCCGCGCGCGCCACCCTAAATGGCGGTGCCAGTTGAGATCCGTTGAGAGCACCTTGCGTGCAGTAGCTCGCCTCGGGTATGATGCATATCAGCCAGTCGATATAAAGTCCAAGTGGGTCGCCGGTGCGTAGGCCAGTGCGCCGGGAGGAGCCGAGAGCACGTGCCTGAGTACGAGAAGACGGCCATCCAGCAGGAGTACGAGCGGCTCACCCCGGCCTCGGCCCAGATGATGGAGCGGGCCGCCCGCTCGATGCCCCGCGGCCTGACGCGCACGCTCAGCTGGTTTGCGCCATATCCGGTCGTCTTCGAGCGTGGTCGCGGAGCCACTCTCTACGACGTCGACGGCAACCGCTACATCGACCTATTCAGCAACGGCCTGAGCCTCATGCACGGACACGCCTATGGCCCGATCGAAGACGCATTGCGTCCGGTGCTCGCCCGCGGCACCGCCTGGCCCGGGACCTCCGATGCGCAGATCGAGTTCGCCGAGCTGCTGCGCGCGCGCGTGCCCGGCGCCGAGCAGGTGCGCTTTGCGAACACGGGCACAGAGGCCACCATGCTCGCCGTCAAACTCGCCCGCCACGTCACCCAGCGCCAGCTGATCGTCAAGGCCTGGCACGGCTACCACGGCTCCTATGACGATCTGGAGGTGGGTCTGCAGGGACAGGGCGAGCTCGCCGGGCGCGTCGCACTGGCCACCTTCGGCGACCTCGACAGCTACCGCGCGGCGCTCGAGCGCCACCCCGGCGAGGTGGCCGCGATCGTGGTCGAGCCGGTGCAGTACACGGGCGTTGTCACGCCCCCGCCAGACGGCTTCCTACCGGCACTGTGCGAGCTCGCTCGCGAGGCAGGCGTGCTGTTCATCCTCGACGACTGCCTCATGTTCAGGTTGGCCGAGGGCGGCTCAGCGGAGCGCTTCGGGCTCACCGCAGACATCACCTGCCTGGGCAAGTGGATCGGCGGCGGGCTGCCCGTCGGAGTCGTGGCCGCCTCGGCCGAGTTGATGAGCGCCTTCGACCTGCACCCCGAGCGCCCGCTGTACCACGGCGGGTCCTTCAACGGCAACCTGCTCGGGATGATCGCCGGCACGATCGCCGTGCGCGACCTCACCGCCGCCGACATCGAGCGGATCGACGCCCAGGGCGACGCTCTTCGCGAGGACCTCAGCGCCGCCTCGCAGGCGGCCGGCGTGCCCCTGCGCACCAGCGGCGTGGGCTCCGCCTTTGGCCTCTATGCCCTCGACGAAGACGGCGGGGAGATCGACTGGGACGCGACCAAGCTGCTGCACCTCGCGGCCGTCAATCGCGGCGTCTACTACGGCATCGGTGGCGAGTTCGGCCTGTGCACCGCATTGACCGACCTTGAGATCGCCCAGGCGAGCGCCGCCCTGCGGGGCGCCGTCGCAGACCTCTCCGAGGCCGCGGTGGACCGCGTCTGATCCACGCCTACAGCTGCACCGGATAGCGCGCGTAGCCGAGGAAGGCAAGCGAGCTCACGGTGTCCACGCCCGGCGCATACTCCAGCCCAACTGACCCCTCATAGCCGCTCGCTGCAAGCTGCTCGAGGATCTCCGTCATCGGCAGCTCGCCGCTGCCCGGATGTCCGCGGCCGGGAAAGTCGGAGATCTGCACGTGGCCGATCAGCGGCCCATGGCACTCGATCGCAGCCACCGGGTCGTCGCCCGCGCACGCCACGTGGTAGATGTCGAACAGGATCCCCAGTCCATCTGAGCCGCACTCCTCGATCAACTTAGCTGCAGCAGCGGGGGTGGGCAGGAGATAGCCCGGGTTCTCGATCGCGTTGATCGGCTCCAGCAGTATCCGCAGCCCTTGCGCGCGGGCCTCGGGGGCAAACGCTCGCAGCGCATCGACGACCGCGCCCCTCTGCTCGGCGAGGCCGACGTCCGGCAGCGCCCTGCCGACGAGCACGTTGAGGTTCTTTGCGCCCAAAAGCTGCGCGAGCTCAGCCGCCGCCAGGAAGTCGCGCTCGGCCTCCTCACGCCTCGTTGGGTCGTTGAGAAATCCCCGCTCGCCGCCCTGCGCATCTCCGGCATTGCAGTTGAGCAAAACCACCTGCACGCCGTGCTCGGCCACCGCATCCGGTAGGCGCTCGCAATCGCGGGCGCTCTGCGGCCACGCCGTTTCGATGCGCCGAAAGCCCGACTCTCGCGCAGCCCGCACCCGCTCCAGGTAGGGCAGCTCCCCGAACAGCCACGAGATGTGCGCCGACCAGGTGAGGCTCATGGCGCGAGTCGGCGCATCCGGCTCATCGCGGAGGGGCGAACGCCAAGGCCTCGATCTCGACGCGCGCGTCTGCCACCAGTCCCGCCACCTGCACCGTGGCGCTGCTCGGGGGGTTGCCCGCGAAGGCCTTGCCGCGTGCCACGTCGTAGTCGGGGTAGTAATCGGTGCTCGTCACGTAGCCCGTGATCTTGACCACGTCGCTCATCTGAGCGCCCGCTTTCTCAAGCGATGCTGCGATCCGCGCGAAGCACTGCTCGGCCTCGGCCGCAAACGTGTCGTTGACCATCTCGCCGTTCTCATCGGCGCCGATCTGACCTGAGACATAGATCCAGCGTCCTGGCCCTTCAAAGCTGATCGAGTCACAGAACGTGGTCCCCCACGGGCTCTCTACGCGCTGCTTGTCCATACCCCTATTCCTCTCATTTCATTGGATTGTCGTCAACCGAGCTACGTCCTGCAACGCCTTCAACAGCCCCTCATGCGCACGGTCTAGCGCCGCGCCCGAGGTGGCGCTAGACAGCGCTATCTCGCCCCCCGGCCCCATCAGCACGCCGTGCGTCAGAGCCGCCAGGTGCAGCAGCTGCGTGGCCTCGCCGGCGTTGAAGCTCCCGTCGTGGCGCTGCAGCTCGGAGGTGACGTACACGCCCAGGACCGAGCCTTCGCCCACGATCGTCAGCGGCAGGCCAAGCGCGTCGGCCTCGGCGCGCAGCGCCGCCTGCAGGCTCTCGGTGCGCGCGTCCATCGCCGCGATCGTCTCCGCTGTGAAGTGTTCGAGGCTCACCCGTCCGGCCACGCTCGATAGCAGGTTCCCGTTGAACGAGCCACCGTGGTAGAGCGGCTCGGGACGGTACGGGTCGAGCACCTCCATGATCTCCTCCCGCCCCCCGAGCACACCCATCGGCATGCCTCCGCCGATGAACTTGCCGAGGAACGTCAGGTCGGGCTCGAGCGCATAGCGCTCCGCCGAGCCGCCGAAGGCAAGCCGCAGCATCAGGCAGTCGTCGAGCACGAACAGCGCGCCCGCGCGCCTGGCCGCCTCCTGGACACGCTTGAGGAAGCCCGGCGGCGCGGTCGTGACCAGGCCGCTGAACATCAGCGGCTCGAGCACCACCGCGGCGATCTCCTCGCCGTGCTCGGCCAGCTTGCGCTCAAACGCCTCCGCGTCGCCGAACGGAGCCAGATACACACGGCCGGGAACCTCCGGGCGGTCATACAGCCCGACCTCGAGATCGTCGAACGAGCCGTGGAAGCCGTCGATCGCCTTCAGCACCGCGCCCCGACCCGTGAATGCACGGGCGACTTTCATTGCCAGCATGCCCGACTCGGTCCCCGAGTTCGTGAAGCGCACACGCTCGTACACCTCGATCCGCTCACACAGCAACTGCGCGAAGTCGATCTGCTCCTCGGAGGCCACCAGCCAGCCGCTGCCTCGCTCGACCGCCGCCTTCAGCGCCTGGACGACCGGCGGGAAGGCGTGACCGTGGATCAGGCTCAGGCCGTTGTTGGCGAGGTCGACGTAGCGGTTGTTGTCGAGATCGAACAGGTACGGGCCTTCGCCGCGTGCTCCCACGATCGGGTAGGGAAGGTGATAGCCCCAGCCTCGCGTGATGCCCCGCACCATGTAGCGCCGCGCGCGCTCCATCGCCTGCGCCGAGCGGGGAGTACGGCGGCGGTAGACGTCCTCGACGCTCGCTCGCGCATCCGCGCGCAGCACCACATTGGTCATCTTCCGGAGGCTCCTAAGACGGCGTTCGATATCTTGGCTTGTGGACCGATATATTCTACCACTGGGAGTCAACTACTTGTGCGCCCATCCTTGCGGTACAACTAGCGCCGTGCCAGGGGCCGTTCAGCCGATCGCGCGCAACCTGCGTCGCTGGAGGATGACGCGCGAGATGACCCTCTCCGCGTTGGCCGAACAGGCCGGCGTGGCCAAGTCGACCGTGTCGTTGATCGAGCGCGGGCAGGGCAACCCGTCGATCGACACCGTGTGGGCGCTCGCGGCCGCCCTGGGCGTGCCGTTTGCGAGCCTCTTCCACGACGAGCCTCCCACCGACGACGTGTCGGTGGTGCGCTCCGACGACGCATCTGTGATCGCCATCGACCAGGCTGGACTCGACAGCGATGGCCTGGTGATTCGCCACATGCTCACCCGTACCGGGGGCGCGCTGATTGAGATCTACACACTCGTGCTCGACGAGGGGGCCGTGCGCCATGCGAGCGCGCATGTGAGCGGGATCTTCGAGCACATCACAGTCGCAGCGGGAGTCGTTGAGATATCGACAGAGTCCTTCTCCGAGACCCTCGGTCAGGGCGACCTGATCAGCTTCCGCGCCGACCGTCCGCACACCTACCGCGTGGTCGAGGGGCCGGTGCGGCTGGTCTCAGTTCACGAATACCCAAAGCACAACGGCGCCTGAATCGCTCAATACGAGCGCGGCAGCCCGAGCACGTGCTGGCCGACGTAGGCCTGGATCAGGTTGTTGTTGACAGGGGCTGTCTTATAAAGGCGCGTCTCGCGGAACTTGCGCTCGATGTCGTACTCCTGGGCGAAGCCAAAGCCCCCGTGCGCGTCCAGCGCGGCGTTGGCCGCTTCCCAAGAGGCCTCCGAGGCGAGGTACTTGGCCATGTTCGCCTCAGCTCCCGCGGGCAACCCCTGGTCGTACAGCCATGCAGCCTTCCAGCGCACGAGGTCGGCGGCGCTCATCGCCATGTACGCCCGCGCAAGCGGGAACTGGACGCCCTGATTGGCGCCGATCGGGTGCCCGAACACGACCCGTTCGCTCGCGTAGGCCACGGCGCGGTCGAGGAAGAAGCGACAGTCGCCGATGCACTCCGCCGCGATCAGGATGCGCTCTGCATTCATGCCGTCGAGGATGTAGCCGAAGCCCTCACCTTCCTCGCCGATGAGGGCATCCGCGGGAAGCCTCAGGTTCTCGAAGAAGACCTCCGTGGTGGCGTGGTTGATCATCGTCTTGATCGGCCTGATCGTCAGCTGCGCTCCGCGCTCGCGCATGTCCACCAAGAAGACCGACAGGCCCGCCGTGCGCTTGGGGGTCTGCTCGATCGGCGTCGTGCGCGCGAGCAGCACCATCAGGTCGGAGTGCTCGGCGCGGGAGGTCCAGATCTTCTGCCCGTTGACCACATAGCCGTCCGCCGTGCGCTCGGCGCGAGTTGCGATCTGCGTGGTGTCCGATCCCGCGTCCGGCTCTGTCACGGCAAATGCCTGCAGGCGCAGCCGGCCCGCCGCGATCTCCGGCAGGTAGGCGCTCTTCATGGCATCGCTTCCATGACGCAGCAGCGTGCCCATCGTGTACATCTGCGCGTGACACGCGCCCGCGTTGGCGCCCGAGGCGCACACCTCCTCGAGGATCGTGCTCGCCGTCGAAAGCGCCAGGCCGGAGCCCCCGTACTCCTCCGGGATCAGGGCAGCCAGCCAGCCCTGCTCGGCGAGCGCAGCCACGAACTCGCTCGGATAGCGATCCGGCTCGAGGCCACGCCAGTACTCGCCCGGAAAGCGAGCGCACAGCGCCCGCACCGCGTCCCGGATGGCGCGGGCATCCTCTGGCTCTGTGAAATCCATGGGCTAGGAGAGCCGGCGTTCGAGCTCGGCAGTGACCTCGAACAGATCGGCAACGGCACCATAGTGGGCCACGTCGAAGATCCGTGCATCGGGGTCGGTGTTGACCGCGATGATCGTCCTGGCCTTGGACATTCCGGCCAGGTGCTGCGGCGCGCCGGAGATGCCCAGCGCCAGATACACGCGCGGGGCGACCGTCCGCCCTGATTGGCCGACCTTGCGCGTCCTCGCCACCCAGCCTCCCTCCACCGGCGGACCCGACGCCGACAGCGTCGCCCCCAGTCGCTGCGCCAAGCGCTCGAGCTCCCCGACGCGCGCCTCGCCCACGCTACGCCCGATCGAGACGAGGAAGTCCGCCTTGGCAATGTCCACGTCCCCGGCCGGCGCCTCGCGCAGCTCGAGGCGCTCGCTGCGCGCGCTGCCGGCGAGCTCGACCGCAAGCTGCGACTGCCGCGCGCCACCACCGGCGCCTGTCGCTACGGGCTCAAACGCGCCTCGCCGGAGCATCAGCACCACCGTCTCCTTGTCCGGGAAGTCGAGCTCGGAGATCAGCCGCCCGCCGTAGGCTGGGCGGCGCACCAGCAGGCCCGCCTGCTCCCACGAAGCGGCTATGACTTCGCTCGCGAAGCCGAGCCGCATGCGCGCGGCCACAGCCGCGACGAAGCCAAGCGAGTCCGGCGTGTGGGCGGCGAGTACCACTGCCGGTTTGCGTGTCTCGATCAGGGCGGTCAAAGCCGTCTGCATAACGTGAGCCTCATAGCCCTCGCAGCGCACCAGGACGATCTCCTCGACCCCCGCCACGTTCACCGCCGGCACGTGAGCCTCGGGATCGCTGCCGACGAGCGCCACCGACACAGGCCCCGCGCCGCCGAGGGCAAGCCCCGCGCCGATCAGCTCGAGCGTGGAGGCCCGCAACTCACCCGCGGTGGTGATCTCGCCCAGGACGAGGACACCACTCACGTGCGCAGAGCTCCTGTCACGATCTCGAGGATGCGCTCGGCGACATCGCCGGGCGGCCCCTCGATCATGCTTGCCCTGCTGCGCTCTGGCTCGAGCAGTCGCAACGTGCGCGAGCCGCCCGCCGCATGGACGGTGTCCGGATCCAAGTCCAGACCCTCCAGGCTCATCGTCGCAAGCGGCTTGCCGCGAGCCTGCTTGATGGCCCGCAGGTTGGCGCGACGCAACTCGTGAATCCCCGTCTGGATAGTGAGCAGCGCGGGCAGCGTGACTCCCAGCAGCTCCACAGCTCCACCGTCGAGCTCACGCTCCACCAGCAGCCGCTCGCCGTCGCGCTCGATTGCCCTCACCACCGCCACCCGTGGCAGGTCCAGCAGCCCGGCCAGCGCGACCCCGGTGGCCGCATTGGCCCCATCCGAAGACTGCGCCCCGCACAGGATCAGACCAGGATCCTCGCGGCCGGCCACCGCAGCCAGAACAGTGGCGAGCGCCAGCGGATCGGCGGAGGCGAGCACCGGATCCCAGACGCGAATCGCGCGGTCCGCGCCCGTCGCCAGGCACGTCCTCAGCACCTGCTCGGCGCCCCCATCGCCGACCGTCGCAGCCACCACCTCATCGCCCGCCTCGCGCAGTCGCAGCGCCGCCTCGAGCGCAAACGCATCCCACTCGTTCAGCTCGCGCTCGAGGACCGGCGGCGCGGCGGCGTCTTGCACGTAGTCGCTTTTCAGACGGGCCGCCTGCTTGACAGCGACGAGGATCCTCACGCGCGCTGAAGGCGTGGGCGATGGACGTCGGGCAGCTCGCGCAGGTAGGGCAGCGGCGTGGCGGGGTCGGCGCTGTCGATCTCGCGCGCCAGACGATGCCCGTCGAACACGTTTTCGGCGATCGTGCGCGGCGCCAAGCAGTCGCCGATGCGATACACCGCCTCGATCTCCTCGCGAGCCAGGCGCTCGGGGTCGACGGTCAGCTCGCGGTAGAGCTCATCGCGGGGCCGGCGCTGGGTGACGAGCACTACCGCATCGGCCTGCCACTCAACGGGATCGGGAGCCCACACGTTCTGCCCGCGCAGCCCTTCCGGCGCGATCTCGCTCAGGACGTGCAGCGGAAGGACCTCCACCCCCTGGGCGCGCAGTTCGCGATTGACCCTGAAGCCCTCGCCCGTCATGAACAGGAACGGCGCGAGGTTGGCGAAGGGGCTCACCACCGTCACCCGCTTGCCCGCCGCCAGCAGCAGCTCGGCCATCCCCACGGCGGTGAAGTAGCCGTCGGTGTCGTACACGAGGATGCGCTCGCCGGGGATGTCACCGCCCGCACTCGACACCTGTTCCGGAGTGAACACGTGGTCGTGCTCCGCGCCGGGGATCGGGGCCTGGGTGGGGCCGTTCATGCCGTCGGCGCGCCAGCTTGCGCCGGTGGCGACCACAACGATCTCAGCGCCATATGTGAACACGTCCTCGGCGGTGAGGCGCGTGCCCAGGATCACCTCGACGTTCGCGAGCTTCTCCATCTGAATCTGACGGTAGATCGTCAGGCGACCCCACTCGCCCAGATGGGGGTAGGCGCTGATCGCGCGCATGCTGCCGCCGAGCGCGTCCTGCTCGTCCACCAGGTGCACAGCGCTCAAGCCGCGCTTGCCGAGCACCATCGTGCACTCCATGCCAGCCGGTCCCGCGCCCACGACCAGCACGGTCTGCCCGTGGTTGGCAGCCGTGGTGAAGCGCTCGGGATGCCAGCCGCGACGGAACTCCTCGCCGAGGGTCGCGTTCTGCGTGCACACGATCGGCGCGCCGATCGCAAAGCGCGACGCGCAGATGTTGCAGCCGATGCACTCGCGGATCTCGTCATAGCGCCCCTGTTCGATCTTCTGCGGCAGGAACGGATCTGCGATCGAGGGACGCGCGGCGGCGATGATGTCGATCACTCCCGAGCGAATCGCAGCGGCCATCGTGTCGGGGTTCGTGAAGCGCCCCACTGCGGCGATCGGCTTCTTCGTCGCCGGGCGCACCGCCTCGATGTACTCCCGGTGTGAGAACTCGCCGGCGAAGCGCGACGCCACCGCATCGTCGCCCGCCCATTCAGCCGCCGACCAACCGCCCGCCTGCAGGTCCCAAAAGTCGACCAAGTGGTCGCCCAGCTCGATGAACTCGTAGGCCTCCTCCGCCGCGCGGATCCCCAGCGGGTTGTCGTTGAGCGTGTCCACGCACAGGCGGATCGTGACCGCGCAGTCCCCGCCCACCGCCTCGCGCACCTGCTCCACGGTCTCCAGCCAGAAGCGCGCACGGTTGGCCAGCGAACCGCCGTACTGGTCGCAGCGATGGTTGAACTTCGACATCAGGAAGTGCTGCGGCAGCGCCCCACACTCGGCGCCCTCGATGTTGATCATGTCGAAGCCAACGTCCCGCGCACGGCGCGCCGCCGCCACGTAGTAGCCCTGGATCTCGCGGATGCCCGCCTTGTCGAGCTCGTAGCAACTCGTCGCATACAGGCCGTCGTCGCTCAGCTGGCTGACGCTGCGAGCCGGCATGCGGCTCTCGAGGTTGCCCGCCACGCATCCTCCGTGCCACAGCTCCACCCCCGCCAGCGCACCGTGCTCGTGCGCCAGCTCAACCATCTTGCCCAGGTTGCGCGCATCGTCGTCGTCCCACAGGCGCGCAGATACCAGCGGGCGCGAGTCGCTGGAGGGATGCACCGAGCAGAACTCTGTGTTGACAGCCGCCCAGCCCCCCTCCGCCTTCATCGCGCGGATGTGCGCCTGGGCTCCCGGCAGCTCAGCCCCAAAGCTCGTGCAGTGGGGGCTCTGATAGAAGCGGTTGCGAAGCGTCTTCGGGCCGATCGGCACCGGCTCGAAGAGGACGTCATGACGGGGGTCTCGAGCCATCAGCCTGTTCCTATCGCCGCTCTGCCCTTATCATATCGATCAGTCGATATAGCCTATAGATGGTCCTGCTCTTGGTCAAACGCCGCCGCTCTTTCAGCCCGCAGAGCCTGCGCCAGGGCCTCGTCGCGGCGCTCGCGCAAGGTGTGCAACCGGTCCTGATCTTGGGGCACGTGCGCCGCGAAGGCCGAGCCGGCGGAGGGGGCGCTCGAGAGCACTGGGAACAGGTTCTCGGCGATCGCGTCGAACGTCTGGGCGCCCCCGAGGCCCACCGTCTCGAGCGGTCCCGTCAGCTGCCAGCGCCGCGCCAGTCCGTCGCGCATCACCTCGTCGATCGTCTCCGGGGCGGCGATCCCGTTTTCTACCAGCCACAGGCACTCGCGCAGGACCGCCAGCTGCAGCCGATTCCAGAGCAGGCCCGGCACCTCGCGCTCGAGCACCACCGGACGCTTGCCGATCTCGCGCAGCACCGCCACCACGCGGTCTCGCAGTCTCACCGGCGTGCGCTCCCCCGCCACCACCTCGACAAGGGGCATCAGCAGCGGCGGGTTCCAGTAGTGAGTGGCAATCATCCTCTCCGCCACCCCCGCCGCCTCGCCCAACGCCGAGATCGATACCGAGGAGGTGTTGCTCGCAACGATCGCCTCCGGGTGGCGAGCGCACAGCTCGCCGAGCACGGCTGCCTTGAGCTCGAGATCCTCGGGCAGCGACTCCACGATCAGGTCAAGCCGCTCTGGCTCGTGTTCGTGGTCTTGGTCCTCCACGAAGGTCATGCGCTCGCGGGCCTGGTGCACGACGGAGGCATCCGCGAGACCGTGGTGCAGCGCCAGCTCCAGCGCACGCTCCACTCGCCCCCGGGCGCGCGCTGAGTCGCGCACGATCCAGCGCACCGCGCAGCCCGCAAGCGCATACTCACAACCGATCTGCGAGCCCATCAGCCCCGCGCCCACGATCGCCACGCGCTCGCTCATCGCTACGCGGAGGCGGTTGAGGTGCCGAGCACCATCAACGTCTTGGTGCCCGTCACGCGACCGCTGCGCCGGAGCAGGTCGATGACCCGCTTGAGATCCTCCACGTCCCTGACGCGAATCCACGCCAGCGCGTCCGGATCCCCCGCCGTGGTGAAGATGGTCTGCACCTCGGGGATGTCTCGCGCGATCGCAGCGATCTCATCGACCGTCGAGTTGCCGGCAAAGCGCAGCTCTGTGAACGCCTGCCGGGGCTGTCCGAGCAGGGCATGGTCGACGAGCACCGTGTAGCCGGTTATCACCCGCTCGCGCTCCAGTCGGTCGACCCGGCGCTTGACCGCCGGCGGCGACAGCGAGACGCGCTCGCCGATGTCGGCCAATGTCCGCCGCGCATCGCAGCGCAGCAGCTCGATGATCTCCAGATCGATCGAATCGAGATCGGGAGGCTTGGCCATGCGAGAACCCTACGCCGCGCTGTCCACCTCGCGCAGCACGCCCGTCTCGGGATCGAACACAAAGCCCCTGATGTTCTCGCGCCAGGGCAGCTCGCGGGCGTCCCGCAGGCGCGTGAGGCTGTAGCGAAGGGTGGCCTCGATGTCGTTGAAGGCGCCAAGGCGCCAGTTCGGCAGGACGCCGTCGGCCTCCAGCAGCTGCGTGAACTGATCCTCGGAGGCCCTGTGCAGGCCGCAGCCCTCGTGCATCACAACGACGATCTCCTCGGTTCCCAGCAGACGCTGAGACGCGCTCAGCGAGCGCAGCGCATCGTCGGTCACCAGGCCCCCGGCATTGCGGATGATGTGCGCGTCGCCTCGCTCCAGCCCCAGCATCGGGAACAGGTCAAGGCGCGTGTCCATGCAGGCGAGCACCGCCACTTTTCGCCGCGGTCGCGGGCTCAGCCCGGGTGCAGCGAGCTTCGCTGCGTTGGACGCAGCCGCAGCGAGCATCTCATCGGCATTGGGCATGGGGCGAGATGGTATGCGCTGCTGCACACGCTTGGCGCGGCGGGCCGGCAAGTCGCTCAGCCGGCTGCGGCGAGCGAGGCGCGATCGTGCGCGCTGTCGAGAACGCGATCGAGCACCCTGTAGACGGCCGGGTGGACCGACATGCCACAGTGGCTCGAGTCGACCTCGACCTGCTCCGCATGGGGGTCGAGGCACGCGCGCCAGTCCACGATGGCGTCGCTGCGCGAGTACACCGCCAGCGCCTCTATGTGCGACTCGAGCGGCGCGGCCAGCTCCCCGTTGAAGCGCTCGCAGCACTCCCCGTCGCGGCAGCTGCTCGAGAACAGCCCCGGCAGTCCGATGTCGCCGAGGCGCGCCAGCCAGCGCACCGTGCGCAGCACCGGAGCCGACACCGCAAGGCCGTCGCGGACGGGCGAGCCGAGCATCACCAGGCCACACACGAGCTCCGGCCTACGCACAGCCAGAGCGCGCGCCAAGGCACCGCCGCGGCTCTGACCGATCAGCACCACCTGGCGCTCCCGGTGCTCGACGATCCGCTCCAGCTGGGACTCCAGCTTCGTCACGATGCGCTCGGCGCAGTCGACGTTCACGACCATGCCGCTGCTCGCCACGCGATGGCCACGACGGCGCAGCCACCCGCGCATGATCGCCAGCGATGCATCGCCTGCCATGAAGCCCGGGATCAGCAGCACCGGCGGAGCGTCACGGCGACGGCGGGGAGGAAGCAGGGTGCCACCGGCCAGCAGGCGGGCGAGCTCGCCGCTGTAGCGAAGCTCCCCCCACATCGGCGCCACGGGCGTGGCGACGCTGGCGTGAAAAGACATAGTTGACATAGAGTAGGGCCGATGGAGCTTGCCGACAAGCACATCGTCGTGACGGGAGGCGCCGGGGGGATCGGTCGCGCGCTCGTCCGCCGCTTCGCCGCCGAGGGCGCCCGCGCGATCGTGGTCGCCGATCGGGTGCTCGAGCCGGCCCAGGCGATCGCCCGCGAAGTGGACGGGCTGGCGGTCGAGTTCGACGCCGGGCGCGAGGAGAGCGTGCGCTCGCTCATCTCCCAGGCAACCGACGCCAACGGGCCGATCGACATCTTCATCTCTAACGCCGGCGTGCCCGGCGCAATGGGTGGACCGGAGGCCGGCGACGAGGTCTGGGACGAGGCTTGGCGGGTCAACGTGATGGCGCACGTGTGGGCCTCGCGCGCGCTGCTGCCGGAGATGCTCAAGCGTGGCGACGGCTACCTGATCAACACCGCCTCCGCCGCCGGCCTGCTCACCCAGGTCTCATCGCTCGTCTACAGCGTCACCAAGCACGCCGCCGTGTCGCTGGCTGAGTGGCTGTCGATCGAATACCGCGCCGCGGGCGTGCGCGTGTCGTGCATCTGCCCTCAGGGTGTGCGCACGCCAATGCTCGACCTCGCCATGGACGAGCCCGCGGGCGCCGCGGCGCTGGCGTCGGGAGGGCTGATCGAACCGGAGGATGTCGCCGACGCTGTCGTTGCGGGCATCGCCGATGAGCGCTTTCTGATCCTTCCCCACGAGAACGTGGCCCGCTTCATGGCGCTCAAGGGCGCAGACCCGGAGCGCTGGCTGAAGGGCATGCGCCGCCTCGTGCGCGAGGCGCGCAGCGCCGCCGAGGAGTCCTAGCCGGTAGCAGGCAGCATCGCGACGTCGTGCGAGCAGAACAGCCGCACCTCATCGCCATGACTTCCCGCCAGCTCGCGCAGGCGCTCCACATTCTGCCGGCGCGCCTTGCCGTCAACCTGGTCGAAGGCGGCAAACGCGCGTAGCCCGGGCGGGCAATGCGGTGGGGTCTGCACCTCGCCGTGGTGGAAGAAGGCGTCGCCGCAGTGCAGCAGCCAGCCGTCGCCGTCCCTGACGGCGACCCCCGCGTGCCCGTAGGTGTGGCCGATCAGCGGTATCAACAGGATCTCATCGTCGCTGTCGGGCAGCGGCCGGATGCTGTCGAACCCGAACCACTGCTCGCCGCCCGCCTCGTGCTGCACCCAGCGAGGGCCATGGGACCAGTGCGCGGCCACGTAGCGCAGCCGTTGATCCCATGCCGGATGCAGCGCCGCCTCGAGCTCGCGTCCCAGCACGTGCACCTCCGCGTCGGGGAAATCGGGCAAGCCGCCCGCATGATCGAGGTCGAGATGGGTGGTGATGATGTGGCGCACGTCGGCGGGGTCGAGACCGAGTCCCTTGATCTGGGATATGGCCGTCTCGCTCGCCTCGAGCACCGGGCGCACGATCGCCCCGAACACCAGGCCCAGCTGGCGCGGCCTGCGAACGTCATCGAGACCGAACCCCGTGTCGATCAGCGTAAGGCCGTCGGCGCCCTCGATCAGCAGGCAATGACAGACGAGCTTCGTCGTGGCCAGCAGCCCTCCCTCGCCGGCGAGCATGCGCGCGCCGCGCGGACACATGCTGCCGCAGCTGAGATGGTGGATCTTGCGGGGGGAGGCGTTCATGACGATGGCTCGCTTACGCTACGCCACAGCCGGCTGGCGGGAGACCTGGCCCGCTGCAGGCTCCGACATCGCTTTACCGTGCCGGATCAGATCGGCGGCACGCTCGGCCAGGGCGATCGTGGGAGCGTTGGTGTTGCCCCTCGGTACCGTCGGCATCACCGACGCGTCGACGACCCGCAGGCCCTCCACGCCGTTGACGCGCAGCTGAGGGTCCACGACCGCGTCGGCGTCCTCGCCCATGCGGCAGGTGCCCACGGGGTGATAGACCGCGAATGTCGTACGTGCGACATGCGCCCGCAGCGCCTGCTCGCTGTCTCCATCGGGAACGTTGAACGGCTCGGCGCAGTAGGGCCTCATGGCGGGCTGCCCGCAGATGTCGAGCGTCGCACGCAGGCCCGCGACCATCCGCTCCATGTCGTCGCCCTCGGTGTAGAAGGCGTTGTGCACGATCACCTTGGCCGTGGGGTCGTTGGATGCCAGCCTGACCGAGCCGCGGCTCTTCTCCGTGAGCAGACACGGCGAGACCCACACGCCATGCGCCTGGGGATCGCTCATGCCCTCATCCACGATGTGCACGGGGGCCACATGGAACTGGATGTCCGGTGCGGGCGCATCGGCGCCGACCCGGATGAAGCCGCCGGCCTCGGCCAGATTGGACGCGAACGGCCCGCTCTGCGTCGCTTCGAACTGCTCGAGCGCCGCCGGCTCGAGCGCCAAGAGCAGGCTCTCGGGCTCAGGCGTCGTCCACACGAGCTGGGCGGCGGGATGGTCGGAGAGGTTCTCCCCGACGGTGGGGCGGTCGAGCAAGACCTCGACCTCGCGCATCGTGAGGTGCTCGGCTCCCCCGATCCCCGACAGCATCAGCAGCTGCGGTGAGTTGTAGGAGCCGCCGCACAGGATCACCTCGCGCTCAGCGCGCAGCTCCTGCACCTCTCCCAGTCGGCTCGCCTGCACGCCAACCGCGCGCGTGCCCTCGAACAGGATGCGCTGGACGAGCATGTAGGGCATGACCGTCAGGTTCGCCCGCTCCATGACCGGATGCAGGTAGGCAACAGCCGTGCTCGCGCGCATGCCACCGCGCTGGGTCACCTGGTACATCCCGACGCCGTCCTGCTCGGCTCCGTTGAAGTCCTCGTTGTGAGGCAGCCCGGCCTGCACACCCGCATCAACGAACGCGTGCGAGATCCGGTTGTGAGAGCGCTCTTCGCTGACAGGCAGCGGACCGCCGGCGCCGTGGAGCTCCGATGCGCCGCGCTCGTTGTCCTCAGCCTTGATGAAGTAGGGCAGCAGATCGTCGAACGACCATCCAGGCACGCCCCACGAGTCGTAGTCGAGGCGGTTGCCGCGGATGTAGACCATCGCGTTGATCGATGAGGAGCCACCCAGCACGCGCCCGCGCGGGAGCGTGATCCGGCGTCCGAAGCACTCGGCCTCAGGGGCGGAGTGATAGTCCCAGTCGACCTCCGTGGCGCCCAGTTTGAGATAGCCGAGCGGCACGTGGATGTTCTCGTTGACGTCCGGCGGCCCCGCCTCGAGCAGCAGCACGCTGACATCCGGATCCTCGCTCAGGCGACTGGCGAGCACGCATCCCGCCGATCCCGCACCCACGATCACGTAGTCGTACATACCTCGCTCCCTCCCACGGCGCTCGCCGGCCGGGCAGGCCGCCCGCCAGCCTGAATGCAAGACAACTCCTCGTGCAGCATGCCACTTTCGCGGTTAGCATGGGCGGCGTGATCGTCGTCACCGGGAGGGTGCGCATGCCAGCGGAGCAGCGCGAGCGCTTCGTGCCGGTTGCCTTCAGCTAGCCGCGAGCAGCAGCGGTCAAGAGGCGTCCTCGACCCGAGGGCGCCCCGCTTCGGCCTTCTCCTGCTGGGCTCGACGGAGTCGAGATTCGGCGCCCTGATGGCGGCGCTCCAGGTCCCGCAGGCGCGACTCGCTGGTGAGCGCCGGGCCGTAGGCCTTCGCCTTGTAGAGATCGAAGCGCTCGCGGTGGTAGCGCGCTTCAGCCTCGAGCTCCTCCAGAAGACGAGAGCTGATCATCGTGATGTAACCATTGTTACAAGCTTATCAGGCCTGGGATTTGTGCCTGCGAGCCACGCTCAGAGCAGCTCGCACTCATGCACCGCTGCCCGCCTTCTCCAGCTGGCGCTCGGGGCTGATGCGCACCACGTCCCACGCCAGCCCCACACGCTGCAGGCCGGCGATGAACCACGCCGAGGGGTCCAGCTGCCACCAGCGCAGCCCATGGCGGGCCGACGTAGGGAAGGCGTGGTGGTTGTTGTGCCACGCCTCGCCGAGCGTGGGCAGCGCAAGCCACATGAGATTGCGCGAGTGATCGTCCGTTGCAAAGCCCCGGCGCCCGAAGAAGTGACACAGGGAGTTGATCGAGAAGGTCGCGTGGTGCAGGCAGAACATACGCACCGCACCGCCCCACAGAAGGGCGGTCAGGCCACCGATCAAACTGCCCGTCAACGCGAGACCCACAGCGAACGGGAAGCCCATGCCGGCGAGCACCCACACGAGGAACGTGCGGTCGACGAAGCTCACCACGGGATCGGCGACAAGGTCCTTGGCGTAACGATCGCGGTCGGCTAGCGCGCCACCGCCGAAGATCCAGCCGATGTGAGCGTGATACAGCGCTACGAACGCGCCGCGCCACCCGGCGGCGCGGTCGACATGGGGGCTGTGGGGATCTCCCGGCTGATCTGAGAATTGGTGGTGCTTTCGGTGGTTTGCGACCCACTCGATCACGGGGCCCTCGACAGCCGCCGAGCCCAGCGCCGCAAACAGCGCACGCATGGCCGGGCTGGTCTTGAAGCTGCGGTGGGTGAAGAGCCGGTGAAACCCAACAGTGATGCCGAGGCCGGTCAGCAGATAGGTGAGCCCAAGGGCGACGAGGTCGGGCCAGTGAAGCGCCCCGCCCCACGCTCGCCAGGCGGCCCACGCCACGAGACCGATCGGCGCGACCGTCACAACCACGTTCGCGACCGCGTCGACTGTAAAGCGCGAGGGAGCGTCGTCGACGGTGTTGGGACTCTCCTTTGGCAGCCCGGGCTCGGTGATGATGAGCGGCGGAGGAGAAGCCGGTGGCGCCTGGTCGAGAGTCACTTGTAGGTCCAGGCTACGCCCATTGACGGCCGGCGGCGCACGGAGGTCGGCTAGGCTCGCCTGATGTGCCGCCTGTTTGGGATGAGCGCAGGTGCCGAGCCGGTGCGCGCGACCTTCTGGCTGCTCGATGCACCGGACAGCCTCGTCGCGCAAAGCCACCGCGAGCCGGACGGCACTGGGCTTGGCTGGTTCGACGCCGATGAGGCGCCCCATGTGGCCAAGCAGGCCATTGCCGCATATGGCGACGCCGACTTCGCCCGCGAGGCACGCGCGGTCTCCTCGCGCACGTTCATCGCCCACATTCGCTTCGCCTCCACAGGAGCGCTCGAGCTGCGAAACACCCATCCCTTCGAGCTCGACGGCAGGCTGTTTGCCCACAACGGCGTGATCGAGGGGCTGCCCGCACTCGAGGAGCAACTCGGGCCGGCTGCCTTGAGGCGCGTCCAGGGGGACACGGACTCAGAGCGCTTCTTTGCGCTCATAACCAAGGAAGTCGCAGCCGCCAAGGGCGATGTGGGCGCCGGGATCGAGACGGCCTGCAGGTGGGTGGCCGCCGAGCTGCCGCTGCTGGCCATCAACTTCGTGCTCGCCGCATGCGACTCGTTGTGGGTGCTTCGCTATCCCGATACCCACCCCCTGTATCTGCTCGAGCGCGAGCCCGCCGGTCCGCTCGAGCACTCGAGCAGCTTCGGCAGCCGCGTGCACGCGCCCGCCGGCGAGCGCCGACCACTCGTGGTGATCGCGAGCGAGCGCATGGACTCGGATCCGGCTTGGAAGATGCTGCCCTCGGGCGAGCTCGTCCAGATCACCCCCTCGCTCGAGATCCGTCGCCGCCAGATCCTCACCGAGCCCCCCGCGCATCCGCTCACGCTCGCCGATCTGCAAGGCGGCGCCAAAGCCTCGCAGCAGCCCTGAGAAGCGGAGCGATTGGCGCTGGCAGCGCTCGGGTAGCCCATCGGGGTGACCGCTTTCGGCTACACCATGATGTGCGAGCAGTCGCGCGCCGATCAGCTCGTGCGCGACGTGTGTCTGGCGGAGGAGGCCGGCTTTGACTTCTCCGTGATCTCAGACCACTACCAGCCGTGGCTGTCCACCCAGGGCCACTCCCCCTACGCCTGGTCGGTGCTCGGCGCGGCCGCCCAAGCAACCGAGCGCATTCCGCTGATGACCTACGTCACCTGTCCGACGATCCGCTACCACCCGGCGGTCATCGCCCAGAAGGCCGCCACCGTGCAGATCCTGTCCGGCAATCGCTTCCGCCTCGGCCTCGGCGCCGGTGAGAACCTCAACGAGCATGTCGTCGGCAAGCGCTGGCCGTCGGTGGGAATGCGCCATGAGATGCTCGACGAGGCAATCGATGTGATCTCGGCGCTGTTCGACGGCGAGGGCACGGTCAACCTGCGCGGCAAGCACTTCGACGTGGAGACGGCGAAGCTCTGGGATCTGCCCGACGAGCGCGTGCAGATCGGCGTCGCTGTCTCCGGTCCGGACTCCTGCAGGCTGGCGGGATCGAAGGCCGACCTGATGATCGCCACCGAGCCCAAGGGTGAGCTCGGCGACATGTTCGACGCCGCCGGTGGCGCGGGCAAGCCGCGCGTCGGACAGATCGCCGTTGCCTACGACGCCGACAAGGCGAGCGCCGTCAGGCGCGCCCACGATCAGTTCCGCTGGTTCGGGCTCGGCTGGAAGGTCAACGCCGACCTGCCCAACCCGGACTCCTTCGAGGGGGCCACGCAGTTCGTCACCGAGGAGCAGGTCGCCGAGCAGCTCGCCTGTGGCCCCGACGTCGAGGAGCACGTCGAGAAGATCAAGCCGTTCATCGAAGCCGGCTTCGATGAGATTGCGCTCGTGCAGATCGGAGCCGACAGCCAGGCGCAATTCGCCGCCTGGGCCGAGCGCGAGCTGCTGCCGGCCCTCCGGTCGCTCTAGGCGCTGGTGGGAGGTCGGGAGCGTTCGACGTTCGCGAGCACGTCCGCGCCGAGGACCGCATCGAGCTCCAGTTGGGCCGTGGCCATGATCCGCCCGACCATCATGTACTGACCGATCACCAGCAGCAGCTGTGTGATCTCAGCCGAAGTGAAGCGCTCTGCCATCGCCGCAAACGTGCCCTCATCGGGGGTCGCGTCCTGCACGACCTGGGTCGTGAAGCGGACGACCAGGCGCCCGTCCTCGCCCAGCGCCTCGGCCTCGACATCGCCTGCTTCCAGCGCGTCGAGTTGCGTCTGCTGCCCACCCACCGCGAGCAGGATGGCGGCGTGCTGGGCCCACTCATAGTCGGCTCCGGGGGTCAGGCGCGCGACGCGCAGGATCGCCAGCTCGCGCAGCACCGGGTCGAACCAGCGTCCGTCCATGAGATCGCCCCCGAAGCGCAGCCAGTTCACGAACGAACCTTGGGCGTTGGCGACGGTTCGGAAGATCGCAAGCGGCGGCAGACGCTCGAGCGCTGCCCGCACAGACGGCTCGGCCTCGGCCGGATCCAACTCGGGAATGCGTGCCATCTCGGCGGACTCTACAGCGGCCGTCGTGGCCACCGATTAAGCTTTGCGGAATGCCTGTCGCCGTGACGTTCTACGACGTTGTGCTCTGGATTCACATCTCCGCGGTGGTGACCGCGTTCGGAGCGCTCTTCGGCTACCCGGTCTTCCTCGCCGTCAACGCCCGCGCGCCGCTCACAGAGCGCGCCAACTTCCACCGCCTGCAGATCGCTTTCAGCAAGCGGATAACCGGACCGGCGATCGCCGTCGTCCTGGCTGCCGGGATCTACCTTGCCAGCGATGCGCATCTCTGGTCTAAGGCATGGGTCGTCGTGCCCTTTGTGCTTCTGCTCGTTATCGCCGGGCTCGGCGCCACGGTGCTGCGGCGCGGCGAGGAGCATCTCGTGGCGAGCTCCGAGGAGGGCAACGAGGCCGATTACCTCGCCACGCTCGCAACGGTGAAAGCCTGGACCTACCT
This sequence comes from Solirubrobacteraceae bacterium, assembly GCA_030151725.1. GTDB lineage: Bacteria > Actinomycetota > Thermoleophilia > Solirubrobacterales > Solirubrobacteraceae > Palsa-744. Next base: position 11,692 of record JASLDD010000290.1, on the reverse strand, counting down.
GACGATCGCGCTGATCGTGATCACGATCTTCTTCATGGCGGCCAAGCCGTTCGGTTGATCTCGACACACCCCGGGCCGGCGAGGGTGTGGGAGTCGGCCTACAGCGAGTCTGGAGTCGGCCACGGTGTCACACCTACATTTACTTACTCTTCGACTGCTGTATGACAATGGTTGCACAGCAAATGAAAAGAGAGATATACAGACCGGCTCCGGGCCTAACCGTCTCTCGGCACAGTCGCACTCGCTAGGCTGAATCCACTATGCCGTCAACGGCAATGCCGATGCTCGCGTACGAGGAATGGGCCGCCACGTGCGACACGCTTCACGCGCACACCCAGGTGCTCGGCAAGCTGGCCGTGGCGCTCGCGCCGCAGGAGCCCGAGCTCCAGCACGCCGCGTTGAGGCTGGCGGCGCGCGGCTGGGAGACCGCCCCGCTGCCTGCGCCCGACGGCTCCGGGGCGTTTGTCACCGCCCTCGACCTGCACTCTCACGAGGCCGTGGTCGAACACAGCGACGGGCAAAGCCGGCGCATCCCGCTCGGGCCCAACAGGACGGTGGGCGCTGTCACACAGGACCTGCTGGAGGCAGTGCGCAGCGTGGCCGGCGCGGTGAAGATCGATCCCACTCCGCAGGAGGTCTCATGGAGCGTGCCGCTGGATGAGGACGAGGAGCATGCAACCTATGACCCCGAGCAGGTCGCGCGGTACTTCGCGGCTGCGACACGTGCGGCGCTCGTCCTGGCCGAGTTTCGGGCCCCGTTTCGGGGACGTTCCACGCCGGTGAACGCCTGGTGGGGTTCGTTCGATCTAGCCGTGAGCCTGTTCTCCGGGCTTCCCGCCGATCCGCCCTCGCAGGACTTCATCATGCGCAACGCCATGGACGCGCAGGAGGTCGCCATCGGCTGGTGGCCGGGCGATGCGCGCTATGGCAAGGCAGCCTTCTACGCATACGCACACCCCGCGCCCGACGGGTTCTCCAAGGCGGCGCTGGAGCCGTCGGCGGCGCGCTGGGAGCAGGAGCTGGGCGAGTATGTCCTGGACTGGCAGGACGTGTGTGCGAGTGCGGACGCACAGAGCGCAGGCGTGGAATTCGCCCGCTCGGCCTTTCGCCACGCGTGCTTGGTTTGCGACTGGGATCCAGCGCTCGCGGCCAGCGCCGAGGGCACGCCGCCGCCCATCGTCTAGCGAATCTCCAGACCGCTGGGCCGAGCCGCTACGCCGCGAACCGCCGCGCCGAGCGCTCGCGACGCTTGGCCGCCTCGATCTCACGGTCCTTTGGCGGCGCCGTCGTCACAAGCCCATCGAGCAGCCGGGCCGTCGCCTGCGCCACCTCCTCGACCGCGCGATCGAACGCCTCGGCGTTGGCCTGCGATGGCTTCGTCGAGCCGCTGATCTTGCGGACGTACTGCAGAGCCGCGTCATGCACCTCGGCCTCGGTGGCGGAGGGCTCGTAGTTGTGGAGCGATCTGATGTTTCGACACATGCCTCCAAGCTTAATACGTCGCGCGCGTGGCGTCCGGCGCGCTGCATATCTTCGGACTCCCCCACACCCGGCGAGCACGGAACGGCTCCGGCGATGAACAAAGCGGCTCAGATGCTCACAGACAGCTTTCACGGATGACAACTGCAGCCGCGATCTGGCTGGCTTTGACGCTCGCTGTCTCGGCGGCCCTGAAGGCTTGGCGGTTTGAGCGCTCGGCGGTAGCGCTTCGGACGTATGGGGTCGCCGGCGCCCTCCCGCAGCGGTTGGCATTGGGTGTCCTGATCGTGACCGAGCTCGCCCTCGCGGCGGCGCTCGCCGTCGATGAGCCGTGGGCACCCGCGGCGGCGGGCACTCTGTTCGCGACCTTCGCAGCGGTCACCTCGATCGCGCTGGCAACCGGACGCCGGGGTCGTCCCTGCGCCTGCTTCGGCGGTCAATCACGACTTGGCTGGTCATCGCCTGCCCGTGCCCTGGCACCTGCGGCGCTGGCGGTGGTGCTGGCGCTGGGCTGGCTTCCGCGAGCGCCCTCCAGCTATGACAGTTGGCTGACCGTCGGGCTGACGCTCGCCCTGGCAGCCGTCGCGGCGCTGGGCATCGCCGTGCTCGCCCTCGCGCGCGAGGTCGGCGTGCTGCGGCTGGGAATGGCGGGCAGGGGCGCGCTCGAGATCCCCCACGAGGGACCCCAGGTCGGCTCGCCCCAGGCGTGGGCGGGGGCGATGCACGCCGGCCCGCGAGCGTTGCTGCGCCTGGCTGTGTTCAGCTCGCCCGGATGCCCGCTCTGCCGTCAGGTCGCTCCCGCCGTCGAGCACGTGGCCGCCGATCCCCTGCTCGCGGTGCGGACCTTCGACGAGGAGGCAGACCCGGCAGCGTGGAGCCAGGCACAGGTCCCAGGGAGTCCCTACGCGGTGGCGCTGAGCCTCGACGGCGTGGTCATGGCGAAGGGCACCTTCAACAGCCTCGGACAGCTCGAAAGCATCCTTGGCACGGCCCGTAGACGACAGCAGGAGCTCCCGGTTGCAGCCTGAGAGCAGCGACCCACAGCCGCACTTCGCCGACACGGTCCTCGGCGCCAGCAGCCGGCGGGGGTTTCTCGAGCGAGCCGCGACGGCAATCATCGCCCTCGCCGGCGCGGGCACCGCGGCGCGGGCGCTGCTGCCCGACGACGCCGACGCCTACACCAACTTCTGCGGACACACCTACACCACCGGCAACTGCCCCCATCCAACAGGGCTGCCCCGTGTCGACCGCCATGACCTGCCGCTGAGAGCCGGCGACGGGCATCCCGTCGATGACCTCGGGCGCCCGATCGACGCGGAGGGCTATCCGGTCAACGCCAAGGGCGAGCTCCTGCGCGAACCGGACGGCGAGCCGTTGGCGCCGGCGCCGCGCTCGAAAGTGTGCCCCGCGGCCGGACGCGACCACGGGCTGTCGCTCAAAACTGAAGGCTCCTGGTATCGCTGCTGCGGCGGCCGAGTGCGCCGGCTGATGGACTGCTGCGGCTACACCGATGTGCGCATCAACGGCGACGCCGCGCTCACCGGCTATTGCTTCGGTGGACGCAACGTGTTCTGCGTGCAGTACTACGAAACGATGATGCCTTGCTGAGCGGCCTGGCGGTGTGCGGCGCGATCACCGCCGCGATCGCGGGAGTGGCAGGCGCGTGGTCGCCGTGCGGCTTCTCGATGGTCGAGACCATCGGCAGCGCCATGGGCGACACCCGGCGGTCCATCACCCGCGCTGCGAGCATCACGTTCACGCTGGGAGCGGTGCTTGGCGGCCTCGTGACATTCGCCGGTCTTGCGTTCCTGGGGAGCCTCGTCGACCCCCATTCCGGCGGCGTCAGGGAGGCTATCGGGGCGATCATCGCGCTGGCTGCCGCCGTGGCCGACTGGCGCGGCGTGAAGATCGCACCACAGATACGCCGACAGGTTCCCGAGCGCTGGCGCTGGACACTGCCACTGCCGCTGGCGTGCGCGCTCTACGGGATCCTGCTGGGACTTGGCTTCACCACGTTCGTGTTGGCTTTCGCCGTGTGGGCGCTCGCCGGCATCTGCTTTGCCGCCGGCGATCCCGCAGTGGGGGCGCTGATCGGCGTCGGCTTCGGACTGGGCCGGGCGGCGCCGGTGCTGTGGATGGCCCCGTCGTTCGGGGGCGCTGGTGCACGGCGTCTGGACAGCATGGCCGTCGAGCCACGGCTGTGGTTTGGCCTGCGCCGGCTGGATGCGCTGGGACTCGGGCTGTGCGCGCTTTTCCTCAGCGGAGCGAGCGCCACGGCGGCGGTGCTGCCGAGCGCCTTTGACCCCTCGACCGCCTCCGGGAAGCTGGCCTGGCAGCAGCTCACCGGACCGGCGGTGCTGCGCTCGACCTCCGGGCAGACGACGACGCTCCCAGGCACAGATCCGGCGCTCGGCGGTGCTCTGATCGCATGGCAGAGCGCCAACACGATCACGGTCGCGGACTCGAGCTCGTTGGCCACCGTCGCCACCATCGCCGCCCCCGGTGTAAACGCGCTGGCGACGTCCCAGACCTGGCTTGTCTACCGCGCCACCGTCGCAGGCGGCGGGGAGCAGCTCGTCGGCGTCCCCCTCCAGACCCCCACGGGCAAGCGCCTGATCGCTCACGCAAAGCTCACCGGAGAGATCGGGCGGCCGTCGCTCAGCGGCTCGAGCGTCGTCTTCAGCGAGAACACCCCCTACCGCAGCAGGCTCGAGATGGTGAACCTGACGAGCGGCAAACGACGCACGGTTCGCTCCACCAAGAGCGGAGCCGCGTTGCTCAACCCGTCGCTGCTGGGAGCAAGGCTCCTATATGAGCGCGTGGATCGCTGCTCGCAGCGGCTGCTCCTGGGCTCCCCTCGCACGAACCATGGTCAGCGAACGCTGCTCCGCCTACCCTCGACCGCGACCCGCGACCCCGGCTACCAACAGGGTTACACACACGCATACAACTCGGCCAGCCGCTGCAGTAATCGAGGCACGGGAAGGGGCGCGAAGCTGCAGCTCGGGCCCACCGCGCTGGGCCCCAAAGGCGCCTACGTGACCGAGCTGCAGCCCCCACACAATTATGCGCGCATCCTGGCTGTCCCGCGCTGAACTGCCCCGTGCCCTCGCAAGTCGCCTGTTGGCGGCGTTGCTGACGTCTGCCTTCTTGGCGCCCGCCGCATCGGCTGTCTGGCAGCCGGGCGTCAACGCAGCCATCGCCTATGCCCACACCCGCTCTGGAGAAGTGAGCTTTGCCGTGCGCACCGAGCAGCGCCAGTGGGCATGGCGTCCCGACCGCACGGTGCCCTCCGCGAGCGTCTTGAAGGCGATGCTGCTGGTCGCCTATCTCGATGACCCGCGCGTGCGCGACCGACCTCTGCACGCCTCAGATCGGAGCCTAATCGACCCGATGATCCAGCGCTCGGACAACACGGCGGCGACAGACGTCCTGGCGTTCGTTGGCGCTCGCGGCGTGTACGGGGTAGCGCGAAGAGCACGTATGCGCAGCTTCCTCCTCGATCCAGACATCTGGGGACTCAGCCGCATCGACGCCGCCGACCAGGCACGCTTCTTCCTGCACATCGACCGCGAAGTCGTGGCCCGTCACCGCGCCGTGGCAATGCACCTACTGGCCACGGTCATCCCGAGCCAGCGCTGGGGCATCGGCCAACTGCGCCTACCCGGATGGCAGCTCTACTTCAAGGGCGGCTGGGGCGCCGGAACCGGCGAAGTCGAGCACCAGGTGGTGCTGCTGCGCCATGGCCCGATCAGGCTGTCGCTCGCGGTGCTCATCACCAACAGCCCCAGCCACGAATACGCAAAGCAGACCCTGCAGGGCGTCTTCGCGAGGCTGTTGCGTGGCGTCCACGCGCTTCTCAGCGCCCCCGCCGCCGGCCCGGTGGCGGTCGTCGCCCACTGAGCGCTCAGCCAAGCGAGTCGATCAGATCGGCAACCGAGTCGACGATCCGCGAGGCGCGGAATGGGTGGCGCTCAGCCTCCTCGCGGGGAGTCACGCCGCTGAGCACCAGGATCGTCTCCATGCCTGCCTCCAAGCCGGAGACGATGTCGGTGTCCATGCGATCGCCGATCATGGCCGCGGTCTCTGAGTGAGCGTCGATAGCGTTCAGCGCCGAGCGCATCATCAGCGGGTTGGGCTTGCCCACGAAGTAGGGCTCCACGCCGGTGGCGCGGCTTATCAACGCTGCCACCGAGCCGGTCGCCGGCAGCGGTCCCTCGGTGCTCGGCCCCGTGGCATCGGGGTTGGTTGCGATGAATCGCGCGCCGTCTGAGATCAGGCGGATCGCGCGGGTGATGCGCTCGAAGGAGTACGTGCGAGTCTCGCCCAGCACCACATAGTCGGGGTCGCGGTCGGTGAGCGTGTAGCCGGCGTCGTGCAGCGCCGTAGTGAGCCCCGCCTCGCCGATCACGAACGCCGAACCCCGCGGGCGCTGATCGTCCAGGAACCGGGCCGTGGCCAACGCCGAGGTCCAGATCGACTCCTCGGGGACCTCCAGGCCGCTGGCCGCCAGACGCGCCGCCAGGTCGCGACGGGTGTACGTCGAGTTGTTCGTCAGCACCAGGAAGGGCATCCCCAGCTCAGCCAGTCGAGCGAGGAAACGATCGGCGCCGGGGATCGCCTGCTCCTCGCGCACGAGCACGCCGTCCATGTCCATCAGCCACGAGTGGACCTCACGCTCTGTCATCGGCAGGGCAAGGATGACGCACTCTGCTCGCCGGCACCGATCGCCCGTGTAGCCAGGCGACGGAGCGGGTATGCGAGTCTAGGACCATGAGCAAGTTGATCTTCAAGCCGGTGAGCCTCCTCTCGGGACTGATCTCGGGGCTGCTCGGGAAACGGATCTTCGACTTGGTCTGGCGCCTCCTCGACGAGGAGGCGCCCCCGCGCGCCGAGTACAGGCGCATCAGCATCCCGAAGCTTGCGCTTGCGCTGGCGATCGAGGGGGCGATCTTCCGGGCGGTCAAAGGACTCACCGATCACGCCTCTCGCGAGGGCTTCGCGCGCGTGACCGGCTCGTGGCCGGGAGACGAGGAACCCGAGCCCGTCGCCGAGTCCGAGTAGCCCCACTGGCCACGCGAGCGCTGATGCGCCGTGGATATTTACTGTTTGTGCGCCAACGGCGGTTAGAGATGTCAGGTCCAGGGCAGCAGTCCTCGAGGACCGATCGACAAGCGAGAGGGAGCACAGATGAAGGCAGTCACCTGGCACGGCAAGCGCGACGTTCGCGTCGATGAGGTCCCCGACCCCACCATCGAGAAGCCCACCGATGCGATCGTGCGCATCACCTCGAGTGGGATCTGTGGATCGGACCTGCATCTCTATGAGGTGCTCGGGCTCTACATGCACGAGGGCGACATCCTCGGGCACGAGCCGATGGGCATCGTCGAGGCTGTCGGCAATGAGGTGACGAACGTGAAGCCAGGAGACCGGGTCGTGATTCCGTTCAACATCTCCTGCGGACACTGCTTCATGTGCGACCAGCGCCTCTACTCGCAGTGCGAGACCACCCAGGTCACCGAGCAGGGCAAGGGCGCCGCTCTGTTCGGCTACACCGAGCTCTACGGCTCGGTCCCGGGAGGGCAGGCGGAGCTGCTGCGCGTGCCTCAGGCGCAGTTCGGACCGATCAAGGTCCCGGACGGCCCGCCGGATGAGCGCTTTGTGTATCTCTCCGACGTGCTGCCGACCGCCTGGCAGGCGGTCCACTACGCCGACGCCCCCAAGGGCGGCAGCGTTGTGGTCTACGGCCTCGGGCCGATCGGGCAGATGGCTGCGCGCATCGCTCGCCACCGTGGAGCCGAGCACGTAATCGGCGTGGATCTGGTGCCAGAGCGATTGGAGATGGCAGCGCGTCACGGCATAGACGTCCTGAACCTCGACGAGCTGGGCGACGGCTTGCTGGAGACGATCCGCGAGCGCACCGCGGGACGTGGCCCGGACGCAGTGATCGATGCCGTCGGCATGGAGGCGCACGGCGCCCCGATCGGCAAGCTCGCCCAGCAGCTCGCCGGACTGCTCCCGGATGCGGTCGCGCAGAAGCTTCAGGAGACAGCCGGCGTGGATCGACTGAGCGTGTTGCATCTCGCGATCGACACCGTGCGTCGCGGCGGCACGATCTCCCTCAGCGGCGTCTACGGCGGCTCGGCCGACCCGATGCCGATGATGGACCTGTTCGACAAGCAGATCCAGCTGCGCATGGGCCAGGCCAACGTGAAGCGCTGGATCGAGGACATCCTCCCCTTGCTGAGCGAGGATGGCGATCCCCTCGGAGTCGAAGACCTGGCAACTCATCGTCTGCCCCTTGCAGACGCTCCGCGTGCCTATGAGATCTTCCAGAAGAAGCAGGACGGCGCCATCAAGATCCTGCTCCAGCCGTAGGACGCCTGCGCCCGACCTGCTAAGCCAGATGGGTAGATGGCCGAGCTGCAAATCACCGAGTTCACCGACCCCGCATGCCCGTTTGCGTGGTCGGCCGAGCCTTCCCGGCGTCGGCTTGAATGGCTGTTTGGAGAGCAGATCGAGTGGGAGCTGCGAATGGTCGGCCTCTCACGCACCCCCGAGGAGTCGACCGACAAGGGCTTCACCCCGGAGCGCCTCTCGGCGGCGCTTCGCTCGCTGGCCGAGCGCCATCACATGCCGATGGACACATCGCTGCGCCCGCGCATGAGCGCCAGCGTCCCCGCATGCCGAGCCGTCGTGGCCACCCGGCTGAACGACCCCGCGCGCGAGCGGGCGCTGCTGCGGCGGTTGCGCGTGCGTCACTTCGCCGGTGAGTTGCTCGACGAGCAGAGCACGCTCGACGGCGCCGCGCTCGACGCCGGGATCGTGCCGAGAGACCTGCAGGCATGGATCGGAGAGGACGCCACCGAGGAGGCGCTCGAGGAGGACCTGCACCTCAGCCGACACCCTTCGCCCGAGGCTGTGGCGCTCCAGCACAAGCTCGCTTCGTGGGCGGAGGGCTGGCGCTACACCTGCCCCTCATACGAGATCGTCCGCATGGGCGACGGAGCGCGGGCGTCGGCTCCCGGCTTCCAGCCGCTGGAGTCCTACGAAGTAGCTATCGCAAACCTGCTGCCCACGGCTGAGCGCCGAGCCGATCCAGGCAGCGTCGAGGAGGTCCTCGCCTGGGCGGGTGAGCCGCTCGCGACAGCCGAGGTTGCAAGCCTCTGCGACCTGAGCCTGGAGCAGGCACGCGAGCAGCTCGGCCGCGTGGCCGAGGAGAGGCACGTCGGCTTCGACGGCCTCTGGTCCCTGTCCATGAGCACAACACCTAGGTAGGTCCAGCGCATGGAGCACCGCATCCTCGGACGTACAGGAGTCAAGGTCAGCCCTCTCTGCCTCGGAGCGATGATGTTCGGGGCGTGGGGAAACAGCGACCACGAGGACTCGATTCGGATCATCCACCGCGCACTCGACGCGGGCATCAACTTCATCGACACCGCCGACGTGTACTCGAGCGGCGAGTCCGAGGAGATCGTCGGCAAGGCGCTGGCCGGCCGCCGAGACGACGTGGTCCTCGCGAGCAAGTTCCACGGGACCATGGGCGATGAGCCAAACCACCGCGGCAACTCCAGGCGCTGGATATTCCAAGAGGTCGAGCACTCGCTCAAGCGCCTGAAAACCGACTGGATCGACCTCTACCAGGTGCACCGCCCCGAACCCGAGACCGACATCGCCGAGACGTTGGGGGCGCTGTCCGATCTGGTTCGCCAGGGCAAGATCCGCTACATCGGCTCCTCCACCTACCCGCCCTCGCAGGTCGTGGAGGCACAGTGGATCGCCCGCGAGCGGGGGCTCGAGCGCTTTGTCTGCGAGCAGCCTCCATACTCGCTGCTGGTGCGCGAGGTCGAGCGCGACCTGCTCCCCACCGCGCTGCGCCACGGCATGGGCGTGATCCCCTGGAGCCCGCTCGCCGGCGGCTGGCTGTCGGGGGCTTGGCGCAAGGGAGCGCCCGCACCCTCCTCCACCCGCGCGCAGCGGCTGCCCGGACGCTATGACCTATCGCTGCCCGAGAACCAGCGCAAGCTCGACGCCGCCGACGCGCTCGCGCAGCTCGCCGAGGAGAGCGGCATCTCGCTGATCCACATGGCGATCGCCTTCGTCATCCGCCACCCGGCCGTCACCGCCGCGATCATCGGCCCGCGCACCATGGAGCAGCTCGAGTCCCAGCTGGGTGCGAGCGAGGTGGACCTCTCCGAGGAGGCGCTCGACCGCATCGACGGGATCGTCCCCCCGGCGACCAACGTCAACCCCACCGACGGCGGCTGGCAGGACCCGGCGCTCGAGCCAGGGGCGCGACGACGGTGAGGGCCGCTGCGTGAGCCTCGTACCGTCGGGGCGGCAGTTCGAGCTCAAGCTGGGAGAGCAGCGCGCCACCGTGGTGGAGGTCGGCGGGGGCATCCGCTCCTACGCGGTCGGCGACCGGCAGGTCCTCGACCCCTACTCGATCGATGTGATCTGCGACGGGGCCCACGGCGCCCCGCTGATCCCCTGGCCCAATCGCCTGGCCGACGGGCAGTACCGCTTCGACGGCACCGATTACCAGGTGGAGCTGAGCGAACCGGCCAGGCACAACGCGATCCACGGCTTCATGCGCTGGCGGCCGTGGTGTCTGCGCGAGCACAGCCCCTTTCACGTGATCGTGGAGGCGACGCTACACCCGATGCCCGGCTATCCGTTCGCGCTCGAGCTTCAGATCGCCTATGCGCTGGGAAGCGCAGGGCTCACGGTCGCGACGACCGCGACCAACATCGGCACGCAGACCTGCCCTTACGGCTCCGGCCAGCATCCCTATCTCTCACCGGGCGCGGGCCCGATCGACGAGTGCACGCTCCAGCTGCCGGCCGCCACGCGGCTGGTCAACGACGAGCAGCTGATCCCCACCGCCAGCGTGCCCGTGGCGGACACGTCCGCGGACTTCCGCGCGCCGCACCAGATCGGGGACCTTCGCCTTGACGCCGCCTACACCGATCTCGAGCGCGACGAGGCGGGGCGTGCGGTTACACGGCTGACCGGTACCGACGGGCGCTGCGTGGAGCTGTGGGTAGATGAGCGCTACACCCACCTGGAGGTCTTCACCGGGGACACCCTCAGCGAGGCTCGACGCCGCCGCGGCCTCGCCGTCGAGCCCATGACATGCCCTCCCAACGCCTTCCAGAGCGGGGAGGACCTGATCCGCCTCGAGCCGGGACAGTCGCTCACGAGTAGCTGGGGCGTGCGCCTGCTCTAAGGGCGAGCCTTGGCTTTTTTGGAGCGTGTCCGCGGGGCGGCCTTGCTGCGGCGCTCTTCACCCGCAGCTGGACGTCCAGGGCGCACGAGCGCCAGCAGCTCGTCCATGCCACGCTCGATCCCTCCGGTCAGCACGTCGATGTCAGGGACACCCTCATAGTCGCCCGTCACCCCGAAGTAGAGGCCGCCGTCGTAGGAGAAGATCGCGACCACGATCCTGATCGAGCCGACGACCGGGACGAACGGGTAGGACTCGAGCATGCGCCGCCCGAGCGTCTGCACCGGCTGCTGCGGACCCGGGACGTTTGTCGTGGCGGTGTGCATGTTCAGTCGCGGCGAGACCGTCACCAGACGACTGCCCAGCGCGAGCAGCAGGGGCGGGGCAAAGCCCGACAGCGAGCTGAGCACGTCGCCCGCCACCGCCTGCTTTGACTGCTTGATCCCATCCATCTCCGCGCGGATGCTCTGCAGACGGGCAGCCGGGTCCTCTAGCCCCACGGGCAGGCCTGCGAACACCGCCGAGACGCGGTTGTTGTAGACGCCCTTCTCGCCCCGGCGGCGAACCGACACGGGCACCATCGTGCGCACCACCTGGCCCTTGGCGATGGGCTCGCCGCGCGACTCGAGCAGTTCGCGAAAGCCGTGCGTGATGATCGTGAGGACCACGTCGTTGACCGTGCCTCCCATCCCTTCGCGCACAGTCTTCACGTCGCTGAGGCGCGCCTGCGCCCAGCTCCAGCGCCGATGCGGCCCGATCGGCCCCGTGAGCGAGGAGGATCCGACGGGACGCAGGGCGCCACCGGCGGACACGCTCGCCCGCGCGACCTCGGCCATCGAGCGTGCCGTCTCCCCGGGAGCGCGCACAGCCTCGCGCAGCGCCTGCAATTGGCCGGCTGGACTCAAGCGCCTGCGCAGCGAGCTCACGAGCACCTCCACGTTCGAAGGCTCCGGTGGCACAGCCCACGGCGTGGGCGGGACAGGCAGG